>NZ_CP025422.1:1802209-2147693 GCF_002848265.1 Zhihengliuella sp. ISTPL4 | reverse complement strand
CGCCCCGAGAACGACGCCGCGCATGCCATCACGGCCAGTCCGGAAACTGTCGAGGAGTTCACCTACTCTCCCGTTGGCGAGTTCCCGTGGGCTCTTGCCGGACGGGCTCGCAGTGCAGTCGAGGCCTCCCCAGCCTTCCGCCGCGGTTCGGGCAAGCAGCTCTGCAAGAGTCCGATCCGCTTTCATACGCTCATCGGCAAGGCGGGCGAGTTCGTCGGCTGCGTCCTGCGCATCAATCGTCGCTTGCTGCTCGGCATCGAACCGCCGCGCGAGTCCCTCGGGGTCTGCGCCGAAGAGAGCCTCGCTGTGGACACCGTTGAGGATGAGCTCGGCGGCTTCGAGTCGGTGCTTCAGAGGTGCGGCTCTGCGAGCGATCTCGGCCACCGCATCAGCGTAGGCGAGGATCCCTTTGCCGGTGATCCGCATCGCCTCCTCGGAGGCCTCCAGACGGTCGTGGAACTCGAGGACGCGGGCGCGGAACGCATCGGCGCTCTTCCCGGTCCAGATGTCGTCGAGGTCGCGGAGGATGGTGGACACGGCTGATCTCGCGTCAGCGAGGTCCGACGCCTGCGTGTCCGTCCACTGCTTCGCCCTGTCGCACGCGGTCAGGTCGCCCGCGCCAGGGTCGAACCTCGTCCAGTTCGGCACTACCGGACTCCCAGCGCCTCGATGAAGGCCGTCACGGCATCGACGTGAGCCTGCTCCGTGGCGAGGAAATCTCGCGCCGTGTCGTCCACTCCGCTCGCCAGGCTTCGACTGGTGAGCGTGAGGACGCCATGCGCTTCGAACCACGCAGACACGAACATCTCCGCGCCGGATGAGACCAGGTCGCTGAGCGCTCCCGTGAGGTCGAATCGGTCGTCGAGACCGCTTTTGTCGTGCGAGATGTCATGGAGCGACCGCGCCATTCCGCGCATGCCGCCGAAATCGATGTGAAGACCGTTGCGCACTGTTCCCCCGGAGACCCCCGCCCCGGCTCCACGCTAACGGGGAAACGGACGGCGATGAAGAGAACCGGACGCTGTATATCGGTGGATCAGCGGGCGCCGGCGGCGTCGGCGAGATGACGCGCCTCGTGGCCGAGGACCTTCACGATGATCCCGTGTCGCCGGAGCTCGGCGACCGTGCGGGCGCCCTCCTCGGCATCGAGCCCGAGGGCCCGGATGTTCGCCACGACGACCACGTCTCCGGTCCGGAGCGTCGAGATGAGCCGCGCGAGGCGGTCGTTCCAGCTCTCCAGGATGTCCGGCGCCGGGTGACGGAAGCCCTCGATGGGCACGCCGAAGCGGGTGAGGTCGGCGCGCTGCTCGACGACCGACGGCATGCCCTCGCGGGCGACGACGAGGCCGACCAGGCGAGAGCCCGCGGGACGCGCGGTCCAGAAGTTGCGGTTCTGCTGCAGCTCCGTGAAGCACTTCGGGCACTTCGCTGCGTCGTGCGGGAGGTGGAGCGGACTCGTCAGCGCATCGTCGAGAGACGGTGTCGTGCCCGCCGGGTCCATCGTGTCGCTCATCCCGCACCTCCGCCCTCTATTCTGCCCTGCCGAGGTGTCCCGCGGCGACCGGATCAGAGCAGTCCGAGGGCACGGACCGCGTCCCGCTCCTCCACGAGCTCCGCGACCGAGGCGTCGATGCGCGCGCGGGCCCAGTCGTCGATCTCCAGGCCCTCCACGATGCGCCACTCGCCGTCGACGGACTGCACGGGGAACGAGGAGACGAGCCCCTCCGGAACGGCGTATTCTCCGCGCGAGACGACGGCGGCGGAGGTCCAGTCCTCGGTCCCGCGGACCCAGTCGCGCACATGGTCGATCGTCGCGCTCGCGGCGGAGGCGACGGAGGACGACCCGCGGACCTCGATGATCTCCGCGCCGCGCTTGGCGACCCGGGGGATGAACGTCTGATCCAGCCACGCCGGGACGTCGCCCACGATCCGTTCCAGGGCGTCCTGTACGGGCTTCCCGCCGACGGTCGCGTGCGACACGTCGGGGAACTGCGTGGCCGAGTGGTTGCCCCAGATGGGCACCCGCCGCACCGTGTGCACGGGGGCGCCGAGCGTCTGCGCGAGCTGGGCCCGTGCGCGGTTCTCGTCCAGCCGCGTGAGGGCGGTGAAGCGGTCGGCGGGCACGCCGTCGGCCGCCGCCGAGGCGATCAGGGCGTTCGTGTTGGCCGGGTTGCCCACCACGGTCACGCGGACGCCGGGGTCGGCGTTCGCGGCGATGGCGGCGCCCTGCGGCCCGAAGATGCCGCCGTTCGCGGCCAGCAGGTCGCCGCGCTCCATCCCGGGGCCGCGGGGGCGGGCGCCCACGAGCAAGGCGAGGTCGCAGCCGTCGAAGCCGACCGCGGCGTCGTCGGTCACCTCCACGTGCTCGAGCAGGTCGAAAGCGCCGTCCTGGAGCTCCAGCGCCGCACCCTCTGCCGCGCCGAGCCCCTGCGGGATCTCCAGCAGCCGCAGCCGTACCTTCTCATCCGGACCGAGCATGTCGCCGGCGGCGATGCGGAAGAGGAGCGCGTAGCCGATCTGTCCGCCCGCGCCGGTGATGGTGATCGTGGTGGCCATGTCACGAGCCTACGTCCGTCGCGGTGTCGGCGCGCGGAGTACCCTCGACGCATGACGTTCAATCCCGACGCCGACCTCTCCCGCAACACCACGCGCCGCCGCGGACGCACGGCGGCGATCGCGGGCGGCTCCGGCGTCGGAGTGCTCGCCCTCCTCGCCCTCATCGCCGGCCCTCTGCTGGGCATCGACCTGAGCGGACTCGTCGGCGGCGCGCCCGGGGGTGGGAGCGAGCCCGCCGGCGGTTCGGCCATCGAGAACTGCGACAGCGGCGCCGACGCGAACGCGAACGTCGACTGCCGCATGGCGGGCGCGCAGCTCGCGCTCGATGCCTTCTGGGAGGACAACGTGGAGGGGTACCAGGCTCCGCAGCTCATCGTCGTCGACGGAGCGACCTCCACGCAGTGCGGCACCGCCTCCAACGCGGTCGGCCCGTTCTACTGCCCGCCGGAGGAGACCGTCTACATCGACCCCACGTTCTTCCAGCTCATGCAGCAGCAGTTCGGGGCCTCGGCCGGGAACCTCGCGCAGCTCTACATCGTCGGGCACGAGTGGGGTCACCACATCCAGAACCTCCTCGGGGCGATGGAGCAGTACCCGAACAACGGGACGGGTCCCGGCAGCAACGGCGTGCGCATGGAGCTGCAGGCCGACTGCTACGCCGGCGGCTGGCTCGGCCGCGCGACCGAGCAGACCGACGCCGACGGGGATCCGTACCTCGAGAAGCCGACCGAGGCGCAGATCCGGGACGCCCTGAACGCGGCGTCGACCGTCGGCGACGATCACATCCAGGAGCAGTCCGGGCAGGTGAACCCGGAGACCTGGACCCACGGCTCCAGCGAGCAGCGTCAGCGCTGGTTCGCGGAGGGGTACCAGAACGGGCTCGATGCGTGCGAGCAGGTGTTCACCCTCCCCGCCGATCAGCTCGACCCGTAGACCCGGCGCTCCCGCCGTTGTCAGATAACGTGGACTCGGCAGGACCGCACGACCGGTTGGGGGACCGAACATGACGAACACCGAGGGGCTCTATCCGCCCATCGAGCCGCACGAGACCGGAGTGCTGCTCGTCGGCGACGGGCACCGTGTTGCCTGGGAGATCAGCGGCAACCCCGACGGCAAGCCCGTCGTGTTCCTCCACGGTGGCCCCGGCAGCGGCACCTCGCCGTGGCAGCGGCAGTTCTTCGACCCCGACGCCTACCGGATCATCCTGCTCGATCAGCGCGGATGCGGCCGGAGCACGCCGTCCGCGGCGGAGCCGGATGCCGATCTCCGGCACATCACCACCGCGCACCTCATCGCCGACCTCGAACTGCTGCGCAAGAATCTCGGCATCGAGACGTGGCAGGTGTTCGGCGGGTCCTGGGGCAGCGCCCTCGCGCTCGCCTACGCCCAGGCCCACCCGGATGTCGTCTCCGAGCTGATCCTGCGCGGCATCTTCACACTGCGTCGCGCCGAGCTCGAGTGGTTCTACGAGGGCGGGGCGGCGGCGCTGTTCCCCGACCTGTGGGAGGACTTCCTCGCGCCGATCCCGGTCCTGGAGCGCTCGCGGATGATCGAGGCGTATCACCGGCGGCTGTTCGATCCGGACCCGGCGGTCCACGAACCGGCGGCCCTCGCGTGGGCGGCCTGGGAGGCGGCGACCGTCACCCTGCGCCCCGACCCGGAGCAGATCGCGGCGATGGCGGATCCCCGCCGGGCCGTCGCTTTCGCACGCATCGAGAACCACTTCTTCGTGCACCGCGGCTGGTGGGCCGAGGGACAGCTGCTCGCGGGGATCGACGCCATCCGGCACATCCCGACCGTCATCGTGCAGGGCCGCCACGACGTGGTGACCCCGATGATGACCGCGTGGGATCTGCACCGTGCCTGGCCGGAGGCCGAGTTCCAGGTCATCGACGGCGCGGGGCACTCCGCCGCGGAGCCCGGCATCCGCGAGGCCCTGCGCGCGGCGACGGATCGGTTCCGCCCCGAGGCCTGACGTGTTCCTCCCTCAGGCGCGAAGCGCCCGGAGGAGGGTCTTGACCAGGCCGACCGTACCGCCGTCCGCGCGATGGCGGGTGAGGCCCTCGCTCACGGCGGCGCCGGTGCGGGAGGAGACGAACCACGGCGGCTTCGGGAGGATGGTCATCCGCCCGCCACCGTTCGCGACGGGAAGAGAGCGCGGGAATGGCCGGAAGGGGCCGCGCAGCACGGAGCGCTCCACCCGATCCAGGAGCAGGGCGTTGTGGACGACGCCGATGCCGCTGCCGACATCGTCGATCGTGCCGCCGGGGAAGGCGCCCCAGGTGAGGGTCGGGGTGATGAACCCGAAGGCGGTCCAGCCGTTGATCGCGATCGAGCCGTAGTGCAGGGCGGTGAGTGCGCGCTCGAACCCGCTGCCCAGCGCCTTCTCGGTCGCCGGATCGATGAGCAGGTTGGCGCCGAGCGTGCCCTGCAGCTTCTCGTTCGCGTGGGCGACCGCCGCGTCGAGGAACTCCTGCCCCGTGCCCGGCAGGCTCACCACGCCGAGGACCGGGGCGAAGTACTCCGTGCTCTCCAGGGCGGCCGGGTCGTCGTCGGCGTCGATCTCCACGAGGAGCCGGTCGCCGAGCACGAGGGCGTCCGGGTAGTCGTCTGCGGCGGTCTGCATGCGGGAGGGGGCGCCCGGGTACCAGATGGGCCGCTCCGGAGCGGTGGCGTAGGCGCGGCGCAGCGCGGCGCGGAAGTCGTCGGCCTGGTCCCAGTCGGCGGAGAGGATGACGACCTGCCCCGCGATGCAGTTGTGCCCGCTGTTCTGCAGGCGCATGGTCGCGATGTGCTCGGCCTGGTACGTGAGGTCGGCGGCCGTCCACTTCCCCGGCACGACGATGATGGGGGAGACCCCGCCGAGCTCCGCCGTGATGGGCTTCTTCAGCAGCGGCCGGTTCTCGCGACGGCGGCGCTTCGTCGCAGCTGACCCCTCACCGGAGGACGGCCCCCACACGATGGTGTCGAACGTCGCCGCCGAGCCGGTGATGTGCACGTGGGCGATGCCGGGGTGCTGGGTGAGGTAGGCGCCGGCGGCGGGGCCCCCGCGCACGATCCGCAGCAGTCCCGGCTCGATGAGCGGGGCGAGCGCGCGCTTGTAGACGGGGACCAGCGCATCCTGCGTGGGGTTCACCTTCAGCAGGGCGGTGCGGTTGTGGGCGAGGAGTTCGTACAGCACGTCCAGCACGGGGATGGAGGTCACGTTCCCGGCGCCGAGCACGAGTCCGACGCCGCCGGACACCGTCGGCGTGCGCTGTGCCAGACCGGCCTTCGCGCGGGCGGTGTTCGGCGTGGTCCCCGGTTCGAGCCAGACCTCGCCGGTGAAGCCGGACAGCAGGAACCGGTCGATGCCGCTGAGAGGGAAGGCGTGCACGCGGGCACGACCGCCGGGGGCCCGGTCGACCCGGATGCCGTCCAGCGGATTCGCGCCGTTCGCGATCCGGGTCAACGTGGCGATCGAGGCGTCGAGCGCCCCGAGGACGCTGTACGGGCCGCTCAGCCACTCCTCGCCGCGGAGCGGATGCCGCGCGTCCAGGCCCTTGGAGGCGGCGGCGATCGTCGCCCAGTCCTCCGCGGTCGCGGCGACGCTCGTGCGGACCTGCCGGAGCAGCGTCGCGCGCTGCGCCACGGTGAGCGCGGTCCACACCGCGGTCCCCGTCTGCAGCTCGGCGACGGCGGCGTCGAGCCGTTCCTTCTCGCCCTCGCCGAGAGCGGGGGTGGCGGGCGCGGTCGTGGGCGCAGAAGTCATCGGCGTCTCCTTCGAACGGGCTTTCAGCTTAGGCGTCCGCGCGGAGATCCGCCGAGTGCGAGAACGATCAGATGATCGAGAGCTCGCGCAGCTTCGACTCCACGTCGGCGTTCGATGGCTCGACGTGGTGCGAGGCATCGGGGTAGACCACGACGGGGATGTTCGTGCGGCCGGAGATGTCCTTCGCGATGTCCGCGGCGGCGGGGTCGGCGACCAGGTCGACGTAGGTGTACGCGACGCCGAGCTCGTCCAGCTGCTTCTTCGTGCGGATGCAGTCGCGGCACCAGTCGGCGCCGAACATCGTGATGGTGTCGGAGGCGGGGTTGGTCATGCCACCAGCCTACGTCCGTCGAAGAGGGGTGGCTCCGAAGAAGCCCGCCAGCGCTGCGGCGAGGGGCTCCGGCGCCTCTTCCGCCATGTGGTGGCCGCTGTCGATGCCGTGTCCCCGCACATCGTCGGCCCAGTCCCGCCAGATGTGGAGGGGGTCGCCGTACAGCTCCTCGAGGTCGTCGCGCTCCGACCAGAGCACGAGCGCGGGCATCGCGAGACGGTGCCCGGCGGCGCGGTCGGCCTCTTCGTGCGCGCGGTCGATCGTGAGGCCGGCGCGGTAGTCCTCCAGCATCGCGCGGACGACCGAGGGCTCCCGCACCGCGCGCAGGAACTCGGCGTGGTTCGCCGCGCCCATCGTCGTGGGGTCGGCCTTGGGGGCGTACCAGGCCTCCGGGTCCGCGCCGATGACCCGCTCCGGGATGTCGGGCTGAGCGAAGAAGAACCAGTGCCACCAGTGGGTGGCGAAGGTCGCATCACAGCGGTCCAGGTGCTCCGTGAGGGGCAGGCAGTCCAGGAGCGCCACCTGCTCGACGGCCTCGGGGTGGTCGAGTGCGAGGCGGAGCGCGACGTAGCTCCCCCGGTCGTGACCGACCAGGCGGAAGCGCTCGTGACCGAGCTGGCGGACGACGGTTCGGATGTCGCGGGCGACCGCGCGCTTCGAATGGGCCGAATGATCGGGGGTGGGCGCAGGGCCGCGAGAGCGCCCGTAACCTCGCAGGTCGGGGCAGATCACCGTGAAGCCCCGCTGGACGAGCAGCGGGGCCACCCGATGCCAGGTCGCCGAGGTGCGGGGATGACCGTGCAGGAGCACCACGGGCGGTCCGGAGCCACCGTGACGCACGAGGATGTCGGCTTCGTCGGTCGGGATCCGTGTGGTGGTGAAGCCGGGGAACAGGGTCTCGTCGTCGCTCATCGTCCGGGATCCGCTTCATCGGGCAGCTCCTCGACGGGGATGATCACGACGTCCTGCACCTTCCAATCCAGATCCGCGACGCCCTCGGACGCGGCGGTCAGGTCGGCCGTGCGGACACCACGATGATGCGGCACCACGAACGCCTCGATGTGGAACACCTGGCCCTGATCCCGCATGCGCACGGCGGCCTGATCCACCCAGGGGCGACTGCGCAGGTAGGAGACGACATCGCGGGCCAGCGGATGCGGCTCCGCGCTGTCGAAGGTGCGGGCCCGCTGGTCCATGAGGTCGACGATCGCCGTCTTCGTGTTGCGGAAACCGTCCCAGATGATCCCCAGGGAGATGAAGAGCGCCGCAACTCCGTCGAGCCACCATATACCCGCGCCGACGCCCAGCACCCCGACGATGGAGGCCACCGTCGTCTGCCAGTCGGCCTTGGCCATGTCGGCGTCGGCGTAGAGCAGCTTGTTGTGCAGGACCGGGGCGAGCTTGGCCTTGGCCGGACCGTAGAAGAACACCGGTCCGACGATCACGACGGCCATGACGGCGACCATGAGCCAGCCGAGCCAGATCGTCTGGCCGAACAGCTGCACCGTTCCGATGGTCGGATGCTCCCCGCGGAGGAGGCCGGTGACGGCCTCGACGGCGAGGTTCAGGCCGACCGCGAGGAGCGCGACACCGGCGACGAGGTGGCCGACGCCCATCGCGCGGTGGAGGCCATACGGATGCTTCCGGGTGGGGCGTCGCCGCACGAACAGGAGCGCAAGGAGGAAGGCGAACTGCGGGATGAGTGACAGCATGTCCTCGATCCACGCGGTGCGCATCGCCTGGGACTCGCCGACGACGAGCGCGATCACGGTGATCGTGATCGAGGTGTAGACGATCGTGAAGATCTCCCAGCGCGCGGCCTTCCGGGTCGCCTGCTGCTGTTCCGCGGGGAGCTCGGTACGGCCGAACTGCTTCGTCTCGGTCACCCGCCGACCTCCTCGTCGAGGGAGGTCTCGAGGGCCGAGAGGAAGGCGTTCTCGCCCAGGGGGACGAGCATGACGAGCTCCCGATCACCCGCGCCCTCGATGCCGGGATAGCCGCGGGTCACGCCCGCTCTGTCGATCCAGGGGGTGTCCGGTGTCAGTCCGCCGGCGACGAGATCGAGATCACCCGCCTCCAGCATGCCCACGAGGCTCTCCTCGGTCGCGATCGTCCAGGTGACGTCGGCGTCGAGGCTGGTGGCGAAGCCGTCGACGAGATCGACGACCGGCCCGCGGGGTCGGCCGCCGTCGAACTCGACGAGGCCGGGTTCTGGCGAGGTGCCGACCCGCAGCTCTCCGCCGCTGACGCGGTCCAGGGTGCCGTCCGGGTCTGCGGGGACTGTCGCGCCGCACCCGCTGAGCGCCGCGGCCACGACGAGGCCGACCAGTGCGCCCATCATGTACCGTCCGGCGGATGTCCGTCGAATCCTGTCACTGCTCACGGTCTCAGGATGGCGCGCAGCGGCGACGCGGGCAACGGCGTTGACGCGTGCGACGGAAGAGGACTAGTCCACCCTTGAAGGTAAGGGTAGCCTTACCTATAGTGGAGGCATGAGCAGCGCGTGCGAGCATCTGGAGGATCCGGACTGGGAAGCCCTGGAAGGAGCCGTGCTCATCGCGGGGGATGCCGCCGATGTCGGAGCCATCGCACGGGTCGCCTCCCGACTCCCGTGGAATGCGCAGGGTGTCATCCTCATCGAGGCGGCCGCCCGCATCCAATTCCGCCACATCGACGTGCCGCAGGGAGTATCGGTCCGCTGGCTGGTTCGCGCGGAGGGTGCGCACGCCCACACGCGGGGCGAGCGGTTGGCGAACGCCGTCTATGCCTGGTGCCTGGAGTGGACCTGCAGCGAGCCGCCCGAGCACTGGACGGTGTGGCTCGGCCCGCATACCCCGTCACGAGTGGCGCAGATGGCGCGCAGCCTTCTCGGCGTCGCGAACTGAGCGCAGCCGCGGTCAGCGCGTCGCGCCGACCGCGGCTGCTGTGGCGTTCGCGGTGATCGCGTCGAGCGCGCGGCGGAGTGCCGAGCTCGACGTGTGCGCCGTGTACGGGAAGTAGACGACCTCGACACCCACCTCCGCGAATTCGCTCTCGAGCCGCTGGCCCTTCTCCGTGCCGCGCCAGTCGTCGCCCTTGAAGAAGTGCGTGAACCGCACGTCGCGCCACGAATCCATCTTCGACGGCGTCGTCTCGACGTAGACGTCGTCGACGAAGGAGATGTGCCGCACGATCTCGGCACGCTCGGCGGTCGGGATGACCGGCTCGATCCCCTTGACCTGGCGCAGCATCTCGTCGCTCACGACGCCGGCGATCAGGATGTCGCAGTGCTGTTTGGCATGCCGCAACAGATTGAGATGCCCGACGTGGAACAGGTCGAAAGCTCCGACGGCATAGCCGATACGCGTCCCCATGATCTCCCCAGATCGATCATTCCCCAGTCGAACGGATCCCCACCCGTTCGTCGCGACTCCCACAGCCGCAGGGGACACTGTAGCAGTATCCGGTGCTCGGGCACATAGGAACTCATGGAACGATGGACCCGGAGCCGATGGGGTTGCGGAATGAAAGGGACCACGTGGGGGCAGGGGTCACGGTCATCGTGCCGACGTTCAACGAGCGCGACAACGTCGCTGAGCTCGTGCGGCGGACGGCTGCGGCGCTGGCGGGACGAGAGGCCGAGATCCTCTTCGTCGACGACAGCACCGATGACACCGCGGCCGAGGTGGAGCGGGTCGCCGCGGATGCGACGGTGCCCGTGCGCGTCATCCACCGTGCGGACAACGCCGGCGGTCTCGGCGGAGCGGTCGTCGTCGGACTGGAGGCCGCGCTCGCCGACGTGTGCATCGTGATGGACGGCGACCTGCAGCACCCCCCGGAGCTTCTGCCCGCGCTGCTGGACCGCTACTTGGCCGGCGACGCGGACGTCGTCGCGGCGTCCCGCTACATCGGCGGCGGAGACACCAGCGGGCTGGGGACGGCGGTGCGCTTCGGCGTCTCGCGCGCCGCCACCTGGTTGACCCGCGCGATGTTCCCTCGACGACTCGCCCGGAGCACCGATCCGATGACCGGGTTCTTCCTCGTCGACCGGCGGCGGCTCGACGTGGCCGCTCTGCGGCCACAGGGCTTCAAGATCCTCCTGGAGATCCTCGCCCGGACGGACCTGCGGATCGCGGAGGTCCCGATGGAGTTCGGCGAACGCCGACACGGCACCTCGAAGGCGAGCCTGCGGCAAGGGGCGACGTTCATCGCCCACCTGGCTCGGCTGCGTTTCGGCAAGATGTCCCTGTTCGCCGCGATCGGCGTCCTCGGCGCCATCGCCAACCTCGCGATCATGTGGGCCCTGACGGCGGCCGGCGTCCCCTACATCTGGGCGGCGATCATCGGTGCCGAGGTGACGATCGTCGGCAATTTCCTGCTGCAGGAGCGTTTCGTGTTCGCCGACATGCGCACCGACGCCCGCAGCACGACCGTCCGCTTCGCCGCCTCCTTCACGTTCAACAACGTCGAGGCGGCCCTGCGCATCCCGGTGATGGCGCTCATGGTCGAGACGTGGCACATCTCCAGCGTGCTCGCCACGGCGCTCTCGCTCATCGTGGCGTTCTTCGCCCGATTCCTCTTCCACTCCCTCGTCGTCTACGCGCCTCGTCGGCGACGGGAGGAGCGCCAGGCCGCGGGCGAGCCCGAGCCGGACACCGCGACCCTGCGCATCATCCGCGCCATCGATGCGGAGGCGATGAAGCCGGGCGAGCTCTAGTCCTCGACCGTTCGCGAGGTGCGGGCGGCGTGGTCGCGGCGCGGCGCAGAGAAGGGGAGACGAGATCTCGGGGCCGGTGCGGTCCCGCGACGGACGGCGACGGCGGCGGGGATCGCGGTCAGCGCGAACAGCAGCGCGAGCGTCCGGGACGAGGTGAGCAGAGGGCTGAAGAACGTGTCCCACGCTCCGAGCAGAGTGAGCCACACGACGATGCCGGGGGCGGCCTTGAGGGAGACGGCGCGGGCTACGGCGTAGATCGCGCATCCGAGAAGGACGAGCGCGAACGCCGCGCCCAACGGACCGAAGCGCAGCCACAGGTCGCCGAGCACCGAATGCACTTCGTACTGCCCGCCGAACATGTAGCCCTCGACGTACCCGTTGTCCGGATCGTAGTTGAGCTCGCTCATGCCGGTCTTGGCGATCCAGACGTCCTGTGAGGTGGGCAGGGTCCCGCTCCCGAAGCCCAGCGGGCGGGCGGAGATCAAGGCGGTCGCGGCGCCCAACTCTGGCCGCCCGCCGGCGATCAGCGACCCGGAGGTGTCGATCTGGGCCTGCGTGCGCTGCTGCGCGGCGTCGCCGAGGACTCCCTCAAGGATCAGAGCCTGCAGCATGCTGAACGCGGCGAGGCTCAACACGCCCAGGAGCACCAGGGTCTGTGCAGGGCGCGGACGCCTGGTTCCCGCCGGAAGGAAGATCTGCCACAGCACGATCACGGCGGCAAGGAGGAGAAAGGACGTCATCGATCGCGAGTCCGAGAAGAGGCAGACGCCCGCGAGGAGGGCGAGTGCCAGCAGATCCAGCGACCGCCGCCGGGAGGTCGACGTGAAGCCCAGGACGACGATGATGACCGGGACAGCGAGGGAGTACTTCCAGAGGTTGGCGGGGTTGCCTCCCGTGAGAGCCACATTCGCCAGTGCTCCCACCCCGAACGCGACGGCGGTGGCGCCGAGGCCGAGCTCGCTCCGCGCCCACAGGAGCACGCCGATGCCTCCCGCGAGGGACAGAAGCGTGAGGGACTGCTCGAGCATGAGGCTCGTCGAGGTCGCCCGCGTGGTCTCGAGGAAGGTGGTCGCCGCTCCCCAGACCGCCGCGCCGGCTGCGAGCACGAGCAACGGCCGAGCGAAACGGTAGCCGCGCAACGCCGGCCACCAGACCGGCAGCAGGACCACGGCCACGACGACGGAGATGCTGATACCGGGGCCGAACGTGAACCGCACCGCTGACGCTGCGGCTGCGGCCGCGGCGACGATGGAGGTGGTCGTCCACGACGTCACGCTGCGCATACGGAGGTCTCGGATCAGCGGAGGTCGCCGCGGAAGACACCGACCTCCGCGCCGAAGAGGTAGTCGACCGTGAGGGTGACGTCCTCACGGTCCTCCTCCGGAATGGTGAACAGGTAGACGCCCTCCGCGGCGTCTCCGGGGGAGAGCATCCCCTCGAACGGCACGCCACCGGGCCGGGTCAGCGTGCCGGCGGGTGCGCGGTCGGCGCCGGAGTACGCGTTCACAGCGACGTAGTCGAGGTCGAGCGGTTCGGAGCCGGTGTTGACGATCCTGACAGTGGCGCGCACGGCAGGACCCGAAGTCTCGCCGGCGAGTGCCGCCTCGCCCTGCACGGCTTCCACGCGGGCGAGGAGGATGTCCGCACCTTCCGCGACGATCGTGGCGTCGGGCTCCACCGGCGCGAGCTCGGCGAACGGGAGGCCGCTCTCTGACGGAGCGGGCCGCGGCGTCTCCGTCGGGCGCGGCGCGTCGGTGGACACGATGTCACGGGGCGGGACGGTCGGCGTGCTCGTCGGTTCCGGCTGCTCGGCGGGAGTCAGCATCGGGGGAACGAGGAACGCGGCGGCCACGGCGAGACCGACCACCACGACCAGGATCGTCAGGGGAAGCCAGACGCGTCGGCGTCCCGGTGCGTAGTCCTCGTGCACGTCCTTCATGTGATCCCCACTCCCCGGTGTCCTCGCGGTGCGAGAGACGGTGCTCCGAGTTTAGACTGGCGCCCCTGTCGAGCGGTGCCGGGACAGGAATCGTCTTCCATCCCTGACCCCGCGCCATGCTGCGCGCAGCGGCGGAAGGGGGCGGAGGAACTGTCGCCGGCCGCCCCGGAGCAGCACCTGCCAGGCGTTGCGCGGAGCCGACCGTTCCCATGCCGCGACGTCATCGTCGTCGAGATGCAGCGCCGCGAAGAGCAGGCGGTTCCGGACGTTGTAGTAGTAGTAGAGCTCGGATTTCGCCTCGGCTCGCTGCCCGCGACCGCGATGAGTGCTGCCTTCGTCATGGATGGCCGTCGCGTCGTCGACCACCACCAGCCGCGCACCCGCGCGTGCGGCGCGCACGGAGATGTCGACGTCCTCCCAGTAGAGGAAGTACTCCTCGTGGAAGCCTCCCGTCAGTTCCCACACGGATCGCGGGATGAGCATGCACGCGCCGCTGATCCACGGCAGCCGCCGTGCCGAGGGTTGCTCCCGCCGCCTCCGCGGGCCGCCCATCGCACCGTCGTCCAGATAGACGTCCATCCCGGCGAACCACACGCGACCGTCCGCGTCGACCACGCGGGGAGAGGCGAGGGTCAGGCCGTCCGCCGTGGCATCCAGCAGAGCGGCGACGGAACCGCCGTCGATACGGGCGTCCGGGTTGAGGAGCAGGAGGTCGGTGGCACCGAGCACGTCGAGCGCGTGCGCGGCGCCGGCGTTCACCCCGCCGCCGAAGCCGGCGTTCGTCGCCATCGGGACGAGGTCCCAGCCCCGCGCGGCGCAGAGCGCCGACACGGTCTCCCGCTCCGTCGGCGTGGACAGATTGTCGACGACGACGATCCGGGCCTCCGGAACATCGGAGGCCGTGGAGACGAGGTTCGACTCGAGCAGTCGGGCGGCGCCGTAATTGACGACGACCACCGCGAGGACCCGCGCGCTCATCCATGCTCCTCTCTGGCCGCACGCGAAGATCAGCCGGGCGCAGCCTGTGGATATAGTGAAGGCTACATTCGACGTCGCCTGGGGGAGTTGTCGTGTCAGAGATCCGAGCGGCGATGGGACGCCTGCAGCAGGCGCAGAAGTCGTCCAAAGGGGCGGCGGCCTATTCCCGCTACATCAACCGACCACTCGGTCGGCCGATGGCCGCGCTCGCGTACGTGATGGGGATGACCCCCACGCAGGTCACACTGGTCAGCGCGGCGTTCACCCTGACCGGTGTCGCCCTGATCGCCACCTTGCCGCCCGAGATCTGGTCTTCGATCCTCGTATCCGTCCTGCTCGTCCTCGGTTACGCGCTCGACTCCGCCGATGGCCAGCTCGCGCGGCTGACAGGCTCCGGATCGTTGGCGGGAGAGTGGCTCGACCACTTCTTCGATGCGATCAAGCTCGCGACCATCCATCTCGCGGTGCTCGTCTGCTGGTTCCGGTTCTTCGACCTTCCGGACGGCTGGCTGCTCGTCCCGCTGGTGTTCGCGGCTTCGGCCAACGTGTTCTTCTTCGGGATCATCGCCGCCGACTTCCTCCGCCGCGTGCACCGTCTGCAGCACCCTCAAGCGCCCGCTGAGACGCCTCGCGAGGCTTGGCGGTCCGGTGGGTTGTACTCCTTGGCGGTCATCCCGACGGACTACGGCTTCCTCTGCCTGGTGTTCGCGGTGCTGTGGTGGCAGCCGGTCTTCGTCGTCCTCTATACCGCGCTGGCCGTGATCAACGTGCTCATGCTTCTTCTCGCCGCGATGCGTTGGTACCGGTCGATCCGAGGGTTGGCGATCCATGTCTGAGGGGCAGCGTCCGATCCGCGTCATGCAGTCCTTCGGTGCGCCTCGGGTCACCACGAATCCCTACATCACCATGCTGGATGAGGCGCTCACTGCGACGCCGGGCATCGAGCATCTCCGGTTCTCCTGGCGCGAGGCCCTTCTCGGTCGATACGACGTGTTCCACTGGCACTGGCCTGAGGTGAAGCTCCACGGGGGATCGGCCGTCTCTTCCGTCGGCAAATACGTCCTGACGGCGCTGCTCTCGTTACGGCATTCCCTGTCACGGCGGATCGCGGTCGTGCGCACGGTGCACAACCTGGAACTGCCGGACGACAACGCCGCCCGGCTGTGGCTGCTGCGACGGATCGACCGCCAGGCCGATCACCGCATCGTGTTGAACGAGACGACTCCGCTCCCTGCTGGAACGGCGCAATCGCTCATCCTGCACGGCCATTACCGGGATTGGTACCGGCCGCAACCGCGAGCGGAGCGGATCCGCGGACGACTGGGGACGTTCGGAGGGGTCCGACGGTACAAGGGAGTGTCCGGCTTCGTCGATGCCTACGCCGCTGCCGTCGCCGTCGATCCCGAGATGAGTGTCGTCATCGGCGGGAAGGCGTCGAGCGCGGACCTGGCCGACGATCTGCGCGAGCGTGTGGCGGACCTGCCGCAGGTCACGCTCCGTCTGGAGTTTCTGAGCGACGCCGAGCTGGTCGAGCTCGTCACAGGTTCCGAGCTGGTCGTGCTGGCCTATCGATTCATGCACAACTCTGGGAGCGTACTCGCAGCGCTGTCGCTCGATCGGCCCGTCCTCGTGCCGCGCAATGCGCCCAATGAGGCGCTCGCCGCCGAGGTGGGGCCGGAGTGGGTGCAGATGTACGACGGCGAGCTGGATGGTGAGCGGCTGCGCGCCGCCCTGGCCGCGGTGCGGCAGATCACCACGGAGAGACCGGACCTGTCTCGGCGCGAGTGGGACGACGCCGGCGCTGCCCACGCACACGCGTACCGTTCGGCGCTTCGAGCTCGGCACTCCCGCGTCCGTCCCCGTGGCCGCACGAAGGAGGAGACATGATGCGAGAAGCGGCTTTCCGTCTCAAGACTGCGGCGGGCGGACGGAGCAGCACGGCCGCTTATCGGGACTTCCTCGTCGTGGATGCTCTGCCTCCGGAGGAGGCCATCGAGCTGAGCGCCCGGAGGTCCGCCGCGCACGCGCGCTTCGCGTTCGAGCACAGCACGTTCTACCGCGAGCTGTATTCCGCGCACGGCTTCTCCGCCGAGGATCTGCGCGACCCCGCGTCGTTCTCCTCGCTGCCCATCGTCGACAAGACGATGCTCCGCGAGAACTTCGAGAGCATTCGCACGGATGAAGCCGATGCGCGCACCAGCGTCGTCTCGAAGACGGGTGGGAGTACGGGTCTGCCGCTGCACCTGCTGCGAGACCTCCGTTTTCCTGCCCGCGCACTCGAGTGGCGCCTGTTCGAGTGGTGGGGGGTGAAACCCTGGGATGACCGGGCGATCGTGACGCGCCACGTGCTCACCGGGGCGGCCCGCCTGCGCCACGACCTCGGGTGGCTCCCCTCGCGACGGGTGCAGCTCGACGCCTTCCAGATCACGGACGATGCGGTGCGAGCGTTCGTGGAGCGCTGGAACCGGGTGGAGCCCCGTTTCCTGATCGGCTATGGCGGCGGCGTCCTGGACACGGTCCGGCGGATGCGTCGACTGGGGCTCCGGGTCGTTCCGCCGGCGGCCGTGGCCGTGACGGCGGCTCCGCTGTCCCCTGGCACGAGGGCGGAGATCGAGGACGCCTTCGGCGCGCCGTGCTACGACCACTACCGCTCGGCCGAGATCCCCTGGATGGCGGGTGAGTGCGCCGAGCAGAGCGGACTCCACGTCTTCTCCGACGTGCGACGCATCGAGATCGTCGATGAGGCGGATCGGGTCCTGCCCGAGGGACGGGAAGGAGAGGTCATCGTCTCGGATCTGACGAACCGGGTCTTCCCGATCGTCCGATATCGTCTCGGCGACATCAGCAGCTATCGACCAGGGGTGTGCGCGTGCGGGCGGGGGCTTCCTCGGCTGGGCGCGATCTCGGGCCGCTCCTCCGATGCCGTGCGCCTGCCGGATGGGACCACGATCGCGGGCGCTCTCGGACACATCTTCGACGACGCGCCCCTGTCCATCCGTCAGTTCGAGATCGTCCAGGACGCGGATTACGCGGTGACCTTGCGGTGCATACCCGCGGACGGGCAGGACGTACAGGCCGGCATCGACGGCGCGGAGGCGAAGCTGCGTCACGCGACCAGAGGCCTCGTCCCCGTTCGTGTCGAGCGCGTCGACCACATTCCTCAGGTCGGCGGGAAGATGCGCTTCATCCGCAGTTCGGTCGGCACCGATCTGTCCGGGGATCCGTCGTGAATATCTCGGTTGCACAACGATCGTCGTCCGAGCGTGTGTAAACTGTGCCGTGGCCGTCGCCCGTCCGGGTAGGCGGTGCGTACCGATACTGCACACCATCTCGCCCGGAGGGGGCTGGTTGGAGGGGCGCGGTGTACGCGGGTTAGACCCCTAGGAGACTCAGTTGCGTTCGCGACGTCGCTCGACCCTCACCCGACCCTCCCCTTCACGAACCTCGGCCGCCCTGGCGTCGGTCGTCGCGGCCACGACGATCGTGGCCGGCCTCTTCGGTGCTTCCCCCGCGGCGGCCGCCGACAGCGATTCCGCCGACGTGCTGCTGCGCGATGACTTCGATCGCGCGGCACCGTCCGGATGGGGGGCTTCCGACAACGGCCTCGCCTACTCGTCGTGGTCGTCCCGCGCCGAGGTGGCCAGTGTGGCCGATGGCGCGGCGGCCCTCACCCTCGACCCCGGAGAGTCCGCCTATCTCACCCCGCAGGCCGTCCGGGCGCGAGACGTCCGCGTCTCGGCGGATCTCCGCCTCGACGCAACCGGTGGTCGGGGCTACTACGCCTACACGACGCGCGTCCAGGCCGACGGCTCCGCCTACCGAGTCCGACTGCTGACCGACGCCGAGGGGCAGGCGCAGCTCTCCGTCATCCGGACCCGGGGAGGTATGGAGACGGAGCTGAAAAGCGTGGCCGTTCCCTTGAGCGTTCTCGGCGACGGATGGGTCACGTTCGACGCCACGGTCACCGGGGCCGACGCCGTCGACTTCGAAGCGCGCCTCACGCCGGTCGGCTCCTCACCTGGGGCGCCCCAGCTCCGGACGACCGACTCCTCCGCCGCCCGGCTTTCCGGCGCGGGAGGCTTCGCCGTCTGGGCCTATGCATCGAGCAGCGCGACCGCGCCGGTCGACCTGCGGATCGACTCGCTGGATGCCACGGTCGCCGACGCGCCCTTGAGTGCCGAGCAGCCCGAACCGCAGCCGGAGCCGCAGCCCGAACCGGAGCCGGAACCGCAGCCGGAGCCGGAACCGCAGCCGGAACCGGAGCCGCAGCCCGAGCCGCAGCCCGGGACCCCCGAACGCGGTGCGGCTCCTGTCGGCACCGCCCAGTACGCGGTGCCCGCCGGTGCCTTGTTCGTCGATGCGCGGAGCACCGCGGAGAGCCCCACCGGCACAATGGTCGCACCGTACCGTTCCGTTCAAGCTGCCGTGAACGCCGCCCGCCCCGGATCCACGGTCGTCCTTCGGGCTGGCGTCTATCATCAGTCCGTCGATGTCCCGTACAGCAAGACGTTGACCATCCAGGCCTACCCGGGAGAGGCCGTCTGGTTCGATGGCTCGACACGGGTCGCGAACTGGACGAAGTCCGGGTCGGCATGGGTCAGTGCCGGATGGACGGCGGAATTCGACGACGACATGCTCAACGGCAATGCCGGATGGTTCGTCGACCCGGCGTACCCGATGGCGAACCACCCGGACCAGCTCTACATCGACGGTGTCCCGCAGCGTCAGGTCGCCACGGCCGCTGAGGTCGTTGCCGGGACGTTCGCCGTCGACGACGCCCGCGACCGGTTGATCCTCGGGACCGACCCTTCCGGTAAGGAGGTGCGGGCGAGCGACCTCGGACAGGCGCTCAACGTACAGTCGGCGAATTCCGTGCTGCAGGGCTTCGGTGTCCGGCGCTACGCGACCTCCTACGACGTGCTCGGCACCGTCCGTATGCACAACGTCGGCGTCACGGTACGCGACCTCGTCATCGAGGACAACGCGACGATCGGGCTGTTCGTGGGTAACGACCGGGCGAAGATCGACGATCTGACCGTCCGCAGGAACGGGCTGCTCGGGATGTCGATAACCACGGCGTACGGCACGACCTTCACGGACTCTCTCATCACCGACAACAACACCGAGCGGTTCAACGGTTCGCCCGTCGCCGGCGGGGTCAAGGTCACTCGCACCCGCGGCATCGTGATGAGCAACGTCGACACGAGCCGCAACGTGGGCAGCGGGACCTGGTTCGACGAGTCGTGCTACGACGTCAAGATCCTCGACGTGACGTCGAACGGGAACACCGAGATCGGGATCCACGCGGAACTGTCGTCCCAGGTCACCATCGCGCGGAGTCAGGCGTTCGACAACCGCGAGGGGATTCGCATCTTCGACACCGAGAACGTACTGATCACGAACAACGACCTCGGGAACAATGCGCGCCACGATCTCAATCTCATGCAGGACGAACGACGCCAGGCCACCCATCGTGTGGGCCGCGACCCGCGTGTCGACGGAGTGGATCCGACCGTGACCTGGATCACGCGCAACATCACCATCCGCAACAACGTGTTCGGTGCGGGCGGACCCCGCGCTATCTTCGCCCACGACACGGCGACGGGGCGCGCGGTGAACACGTGGAATGTCACGATCGACGGCAACCTGTTCAGCAGCTCCACTCGTGGCCCGTCGATGGTCACCTGGGGAGGGTCTGGCGACGTCTACGAGACGTTCTCGACGCCCGCGCAGCTCGCCGCGGCGAAGAACCCCGGTTGGCGCAACGCGCAGACGGCCGTTGCCCAACCCTTCGCGGACATGAGGGACGACATCGCCGCGAACACCGCCATCGCCCGGCCGCTCCCGTCAGCGGTCGCGAGTCTGCTGGGCATCGCGACGGGCACAGTGATGCTCGGCAGCGGCCGGTGAGCATCTCCCGGTCCGCCCTCCGGGGCGGACCGGGTCGCGTCCCGGCTCCGTCCAGGCACAATGGAGGTGTGACCCACGACTCTCGTGCCCCGCATCTCCTCGTGCACCCGGGATGGGAGCTGTTCGGCTCCGATCGTATGCTCCTCGAGACCGCGACAGCGCTGCGGGAGCGAGGGGAGCCGGTCGTCGTCGTGTTGCCGCGACGTGGCCCTCTCGTGGACGAACTGCAGGCACTCGGCGCGCAGGTGCTCCTTCCCCCGATGTTCGTGCTGCGCAAGTCGTCCCTTCGCCCCCGGAACTGGCTGCGGTCCGCGCGGGACGCGGTCCAGGGCTTCGCTGCCTCCATCGCGATCGTCCGGCGGCTGCGTCCCCGGAGCATCTACGTGAGCACTATCGTCCTGCCCACCTGGCCCCTCGTGGGTCGACTGAGCCGTATACCGACCGTCACCCATGTCCACGAGGCGGAGGCCTCCGCGTCCCGCTGGGTGAACCTCGCACTCTACGCACCGCATCTCGCGGCGCATCGGGTCGTCGCGAACAGCCGCTTCACGTTGCAGACCGTTCAAGCGGCGCTTCCTGCCCTCGCTCGGCGCGCAGCGGTCATCCCCAACGGCGTGGCCGCCCCCTCCGAGATCGACGAGCCGCGGCCGTACGTGGACCGCCTCCGTATCGGTTACGTCGGTCGGCTCTCGCACCGGAAGGGCCCCGACCTCGCCATCGAGGCCTTGGCCGAGCTCGCCGCCGCCGGCGTCGACGCCGATCTCCATCTGGTGGGTGCCGCTTTCGTGGAGAACGCGGGATACGAGCGGGAGCTGCGCGAGCGTGCGGAGGCGCTCGGCGTCGGCGATCGCGTGACGTTCCTCGGATTCCAGTCCGACGTCTGGCCGTTCCTCGCCGGCATCGATGTGCTCGTCGTGCCTTCCCGGCAGGACGAGTCCTTCGGCAACACCGCCGTCGAGGGCGTGCTCGCCGCTCGGCCGGTGGTCGCATCGGACATCCCCGGGCTTCGCGAGGCGGTCGGCACCTATCAGAGCGTCGCCTTCACGACGCCGGGGGAATCCCAGGAGCTCGCCGCGGCACTGCGGTCCGTGGTGGACGGCTGGGAGGAGCGGCGGGCCGACGCGCTCTCCGCCCGCGCGTCGGCGCTGCACAGGTTCGCTCCGGCGACCTACCGCCGGACCACGGCGGAGTTCCTGACCTCGGTCGCGCCGCGCTGACCGTCCGCCTTCAGCGGGAGAGGAGATCCGGGGTCGGCGGCACGAGGAACGCCGAGACCTGTCGGTAGAGCGCCGATGCCTCCAGGGCGGTGCGCTCCAGCATCGCCCGGTGCGCCCGCGCGGCGTCGTGGTGGGCGTCCGGGATGTCGAACGGGTTCGAGCGCCGACGACCGAGGAGGGTCCTTCGGGTTTTCGGTGGGGCGACGAACCCGCGTCGCCCGTGCAAGGCCGCCGCGTATGCGGCGAGGCCGTCCGCTGCGCGCCCGTCATCCAGGAGGGCGCTCGCATTCTCCGCGCCGAAGACCGCGGCACCCAGATGGAGGGCCTCGCGCAGGGTGAACGCCTTGGACCGCGCCTGCGGGACCAGCTGAGAGATGAAAGAGCGTTCCGCTCGGCTTGCCGTGAGGATGAGGTCGGCGGTGCGGATACGGTCGGCGTCGACGGCGGAGGAGCGATGGTCGTCGGCGCCGGCACCCGCGCCCACCGCGCGCGCCACCTCGACCGCCGCCTCACACATCGGCCGGTTCCCGGGGCCCACGCGGATCCCGGCGCTGGTGATGTCCCAGAGCTGTTCCTCAGCGCTCGCACGAAGGACCTGTGTCATCAGGGGCGACCGACAGATGTTCGCCTCGCAGACGAAGATGAGCGTGTGTGCCACGTGTTCCCCTCGGTGCCGAGTCGGAACCGCCGACCCGCTTTCCAACATAGGCGATAATGAGGTGCTGCGAACCGGCGCACAGATCGCACGGCGTCGTGCCGAGGGGGACGGGAACACATGACACTGCAGGATTACTTCCAGGCGCTGAGGGGTCACTGGGTGGTGATCATCGTGCTCACGCTCCTGGGGGGCGGAGCGGCATACGGGTATTCTCAGCTCGTCGACCCGGAGTACCGGGCGGAAGCCCAGGTGATGGTGATCCCGACTCGAGGCGAGAGCACCAGCGAACTGCTGCAGGGCTCCAACTACGTCCAGAGTCTCGTCCAGACATACACGCTCCTCGTGGTCTCGCCCACCGTGCTCGGTCCGGTCATCGAGGAGGTCGGCCTCGACGAGACGCCCAACCGGCTCGCCCGCCGCGTCGACGTCAACGTGCCGCTCAACACGGTCGTCATCGAGATCGGCGTCACCGACGCCGACGGCGAGACCGCGCAGGAGACCGCGAACGCCATCGCGAGCGAGCTCGCTGTCGCGGTTCGGGACATCTCCCCACTGGGGGCTGACGAGAAGCCCGCCGTGCGGATCGAGACCATCTCGCCCGCCCGGACGCCGACAGTGCCCATCTCGCCCAACACCCGCAACAATGTCGCTCTCGGCGCGGCAGGCGGCCTCCTCCTTGGTGTCGTGTACGCCGTGCTGCGCCGACGGTTCGCGACCCGTATCGTGAGCGCGAGCTCGCTCGGCGAGATCACCGACGTCGCGGTTCTCGGGGAGATCCCCGAGGCCGCGGACAATCAGACGCTCGCCCGGGTCATTCGCTCGCAGCCCGACGGACGCATCGCGGAGGCGATGCGGCAGGTCTCCGCGAGCCTGCGATTCGTCGACGTCGACAAGAGCCGACGGGTGATCCTGGTGACCTCGTGTTCGGCACAGGAGGGCAAGTCTTCCGTCGGTCTGGGGCTCGCGCTGACGCTCGCCGAGGGGGGACGGACGGTCCTCTTCATCGAGGCGGACCTGCGGCGCCCCAGTACCGCGCGCTACACCCAGCTCGAAGGGGCGGTGGGTCTCACCACGGTGTTGATCGGTGACGTCGAGCTGGATGATGCGGTGCAGCAGTGGGGTCGCCCCGGGCTGGACATCCTCACGGCCGGTGCGCAGCCTCCGAACCCGGGGCAGCTGCTGTCCAGTGGCGAGCTGCACAAGGTCGTCGACGACGCGCGGGAGAAGTACGACTACGTCATCATCGACACCGCGCCGGTTCTCTCCGTGAGTGACGCTCTCTGGCTCTCGACCACGGCCGACGGCACCCTGTTCGTCGTTCGCGCCCATCGCACGAAGGGGACCGAGCTCGCGCGTGCGCTCTCGTCGCTCGAGTCCACGCGGACGCCGGTCCTCGGCATCGTCCTCAACGGCATCCGCGGCGCGGCGAAGAGCCCGTACTATACGGACGAGCGCCCTCGCGGGCTGCGTCCTCGGCTGAGCCGCCGCGGCGCCCGAGGCTGAGGCCCCGTGAACTCGCTCCTGGCGCTCGGCGCCCGCGCGGCCACCATGGTCGTCTCCCTCGTCTGCGGTGTGATCACCACCAGGATGATCCTGGGCGAGACCGACGTCGAGCACTACGCGCTCTATACGCTGCTCATCACGATTCCATCGCTGCTGACGTTCACGGACCTCGGCAGTGGTGCGGTGCTGGTCAATGCGGTGGCGACCAGCGAAGACGTCCGTACGGACCGCAAGCTGCGCCTTCAGGTGACGTCGGTCGGACGGATCCTGCTGCTCTTCGCCTCCGGCCTCATGATCATCAACACCGTGCTGCTCGTCAGCGGGGGATGGCGCGTGCTGTTCGGGGATGCGGGAGCCATCCCCGGGGCTCCCCTCGCCGCCTTCCTGTGCATCACGCTGTTCAGCCTCACGGTGACCCTCGGCGTGTGGTTCCGGATCCTGCTGGGACAGCGCCGCAACCACCTCGTCATCCTCGTGCAAGGCCTCATCTCCCCCCTCACGCTCGGCGGCGTCTGGCTCCTGCTCACCGTCGGAGGCCGGGCCTTCGACTCCTTCCTCGCACTCGCCTCGTACGGCGCCTCCCTGATCACCGCCGTCATCGGGTTCACCCTGGTGACGCGTTCGACCGCGCCTCTCATCCCCGACGCCCTCCGCGTCCTGTTCCGATGGCGGCGTGTGCCCGGCGTGCGGGTGATGGACGTGGGGTGGCCGATGCTGGCGCAGATGGTCACGTATCCCATCGCCGTCGGCTCGCAGCGGTACGTGCTCGCCCAGTACGGCACGCCGACCGACGTCGCGGAGTACGGTGTCGCAGGCCAGGTGTTCTTCGCGCTCAACGGGTTGGTCATGGCCGCAGGGGTGGCACTCTGGCCACAGTTCGCGCGGCGGCGGCACCGCGGCGAGCTCACGCGCGGGCCGTATCTGCTGTCCCTCCTCTTCGGCGGTGCTGTGGCCATGGCGACGGCGCTCGTCTGGCTGATCGGTCCCTGGCTGTTCGACTTCATCACGCGCGGCGAACTGGAGGTCCGCCCCTCGACGATCCTCGCGTTCGGCGCCATGATCATGCTGACGGCCGCCGTCTATCCCCTGGGCATGTTCATCATGGACAAACCGGGTATCCGCTTCCAGGTCGTTCCGACGTTGGCGATGGCGGCGCTGAGCATCGCGCTGTCGGTCGTGCTGACACCGCTGCTGGGCATCATCGGGCCGCTGCTCGGCGTGGCGTTCGCGCTGACCGTCTGCCAGCTCATCCCGTACGCCATCTACATCCACCGCCACCGTGGGCGCCTGCTCGCTTCCGACCGCGCCCACGATCCGGCGGCCGAAGACGATCCGGCCTCCGCAGGCCAGCCGGGTTAGCCGGTCCACTCCTCCGCTCGGCGACGCGCGCGCCTCGCCGAGTCGTGGAACGACTCCCCGCGCGCGATCCGCAGCGCCAGATCCTCGTAGGCTTCGGCGACGGCGTCCCACGTGAAATCATCGGCGGCGCGGGTCCGGGCGGCAGCTCCGGCTCTGGCCACGCCGTCCGCGTCGGCCTCGGCGGCGGTGATCGCGGTGGCCGCCTGGGCCGGGTCCGAGAAGTACCAACCATGGCCGTCGAGGACCTCACGGTTGAAGACGACGTCGTACGCGATCACGGCCGTGCCGGCTCCCATGGCGCGCAGGAGCGACGGGTTCGTCCCCCCGACGGAATGACCGTGGAGGTAGGTGAAGGCGTGGTGGTAGAGCGCGTCGAGAAGGTCTTGGTCGTACACCGCGCCGAGGAGGCGGATCCGGTCGTCCGCGGACGCGAGGTCGTCGATGGCCGCGGTGTAGTCGGCGGCATAGGGGGCGGAGCCCACGACCACGAGGGGCTTCCCGGCCGCAGACGCGGCGTACCCCTCGACGATCTCACGGACATGGTTCTCGGGTTCGAACCGCGCGACCACGAGGTGGTACTCGCCGGGCTCGAGGCCGAGCGCGCGGATGCCGGCCACCGGTGCGTCGTCGAGGAGAGGGGCGCCGTAGCGGATCATCTCGCTGGCCACGCCGAACTGGTGATCGTAGTATTCGGCGATGCCGGGAGCGTCGGCGATGATCGCATCGGCCGTCCGCACGCCGAACGACTCGGCCCAGCGATAGTAGGCCTTTCCACGGGGCCCCCACTTCGAGCGTCGCCACTCGAGTCCGTCCATGTGGAGCGCGACGGGGATGCCCCGGGCGCGCAGCAACGGGAGGAACGGCGAGTTGGCGGCGTTGAAGACGAAAGCTGCGTCGGGACGGGCCCTGGTGACCGCGTGCACGGTCGACAGCGCGGTGTGGCTCAGCGTCTCGAGCGCTTTGTGCCGTACCGCCGGCAGGGTCACCCTCCGCATCCCCAGGTGTACATCGCCCGCGGTTCCGGCATCCCGCCCGTACACCAGCACACGGTGTCCCCGGGCGACGAGCCGCCGCCCGACCTCTTCGACGGCCGTCTCGAATCCTCCGTATGCGGCGGGGATTCCGCGCGTGCCGATCAGCGCGATGCGGAGCGAGGGAGAGGGGGACGTCGCGGCGGAGTGCATCGGAACAGTATGCCCGAGCCTTGATCGCCGAGTGCGGGGGCTAATCTGGGGCGGTGTCGTCAGAACCTTCCTCGGACTCATCCCTCGCCTGGGGCTTTCCTGCCGAACAGTCGGTGAGCGCGTGGGAGCGCCGTCACGCGGCAGGTGAGGTGCCGAGCGCCTGGCAGTACGGCTTGGACGGCCTGCGCGCGTTCGCGCCCGTGGACGTGCTCGACCTGCCGGCGCCCGGACGGGTGGCTCGAATGCGGAGCCGCGTCGGCCTCGGCCCGCGCCCGGTCGACGGCCGCGCCTTCACCTGGGACGAGAACGCCGCCTTTCGGATGCAGGTGCGGCGTCCTCGGCGGAGCTTCGCGTCAGGCGTCATCTGGCTGACCGACATGGTGGAGCGGGGCCACGTTCCGCAGCGTCTGATCGAGGTGCTGCAGAGCGCGGACGATCTGTGGGTGCTGAGCCGGGGACAGGTCGAACCGCTCCGGGCATTGATCGGGGCCGGAGGGCCACGCATCACCGCCGTTCCGTTCGGAGTGGACGCCGACTTCTTCCCGCCGCGGCCCTACCCGGAGCGGCCGCGCATCGTGAGCATCGGCAACGACAGGGATCGTGATCCGCAGACGCTCTTCCGAGCGCTGGAGATCGTCCGGGCGCAGCGGCCCGACGTGGAGGCCGTCGTGCAGACATCGGCGACCGGCGCGCCGGACGGCGTCCGTGTCGTCGAGCGCATGAGCCATCGCGATCTCCGGGACCTGTACGCGACAGCGACAGTGGTGGCGACGGCAACCCGACCGAATCTTCACGTGTCGGGGATGACGGTGACTCTCGAGGCACTCGCGACCGCACGACCGGTCGTGAACACGGACACGCCGGGGATGTCGCAGTACGTCGCGGAGGGGGTGACGGGCCACCTCGCTCCGGTGGGAGACGCCGAGGCGCTGGCCGATCGGCTCCTGTCCCTCCTCTCGAACCCGGCGGAGGCGGCACGGATGGGGCTCGCCGGCCGCGCGGCGGTCGAGTCGTCGTTCACTACGGCGATCATGTGCGCCCATCTCGCGGAGATCCTGGTGCCCACCGCGGATCGCACGGCCATCGGGTCCTGAGGTCGGGTAGCGCTGCGGCGAGTGCTGCGCTATTCTGACGGCGGATGCGTCTTTGGGGGACGCGAGGGGATCCATCATCCGCCGATATTTCGGCATGTGCCTGTGGGGAGGCGCCATGCGAGTCCAGCGACTCGAGGCAATCGAACGCGACGAAGAATCGCGCGCACGTCCATTCCGTCGTCTCGCGATGGGAGTCGTCGCCGTCCTGGTGACCGCGCTCCTCGGCGCGACCATCACCGCACCGGCCGCGCAGGCGGATACAGTGCCGACCGATCCCGCTCTGCCGGCGACGGTGAGCGCTGACCCGCTGCCGACGACGCAGATCAACGGCATCGTCTGGGCTCAGGCGGTGGGCGGCACCAAGGTGTACGCGGGCGGGCAGTTCACGAGCGCGCGCCCGGCGGGAGCGCCGGCCGGCACCAACGAGACGCCGCGATCCAACCTCCTCGCCTACGATCTCGCAACCGGTGTGCTCGACACATCCTTCGCCCCCCAGGTCAACGGCCGCATCCTCGCCGCGGCGGTGTCGCCCGACGGCTCGCGGCTGTACATCGGCGGCGGCTTCACCGCCGTCAACGGACAGAACCGCTACCGTCTGGCGGCCTTCGACACGGCCACCGGCCAGCTGATCGGCAATTGGACCCCCGGTACCAACACGATCGTGCAGGGCATCGTCGCCACCGACACGACCGTGTACGTCACGGGGGAGTTCTCGAACATCAACAACACCGCACGTACCGGCGTCGCGGCCGTGAGCGCGTCGACCGGTGCCGTGCTCGACTTCAACCCGGTCCTCGCCGGCGGGTACGGCGTCCGCTCCGTCGTGGTGTCTCCCGATGCCTCGAAGGTGGTCATCGCCGGCTCGTTCACGTCCACCAACGGGTCGACCAACCCGGGTCGCGGCATGGCCGCGCTCGACGCCTCCAGCGGAGCCAGCCTCCCCTGGGCGATCAACAGTGTCATCCGCAACGCCGGTACCGGCGCCTCCATCTATTCGCTCGCCTCCGACGGGGACAGCGTCTACGGCAGTGGGTACGACTTCGGAGGATCGAAGACGGAGGACGACTTCGAAGGCGCGTTCCGCGCGCGCTGGAGCGACGGCTCGATGGTGTGGATGGAGGATTGCCACGGCGACACCTATTCGGTGTACCCGACCGGGGGTGTGCTCTACACGGCGGCGCACTCGCATTACTGCGGCAACATCGGAGAGTTCCCGCAGCTCGACCCGTGGAGCTTCAACTTCTCGCTCGCGTTCGACAAGAACCCGTCGGACCGCACCATCACTCCTGACATCTACGGGTACCGCAGCTTCACCGGCAACCCGGCGGCCCGTCTGCTGCACTGGTACCCGACGTGGCAGCCCGGCACGGTGTCCGGCATGAATCAGGCCGCATGGTCGGTCACGGGCGGTGGCGACTACCTCGTCTACGGCGGTGAGTTCACGGCCGTGAGCGGTAGCGCACAACAGGGACTCGTGCGCTTCGCGAAGCCCGGGACGGCGCCGAACAAGATCGGTCCGACCATCAAGGGCGGCGCCTACCAGATCAGCGCCCAGTCTTTCCGCGCGGGGCAGGCACGCGTCGCCTGGTCCGCGAACTACGACGCCGACAACGCCCGCTTGACCTACGAAGTCTTCCGTCGTGACCTCGCGCAGCCGATCCACACGACCACCGCCGACTCCACGTACTGGGTGCGACCGCGGCTCACGTACTCCGACACAGCGGTGACCGCCGGCCAGACATACGAGTACCGGGTGAAGGTGACCGACCCCAACGGGAACACCACGACGTCCGACTGGACGCCGGTGACGATCGCGGCGGCCGGGACCTCGAACACGTACAACGAGGCCGTGCTCTCGTCCTCGCCGAGGTATTACTGGCCCCTGAACGAGGCGTCCGGTTCGTCCGCGACCGACTGGATCTCCGGGAACGACCTCACGCTGTCCGGAGGGACGACCCGTGGCCAGGCGGGCCAGGTCGTCGGTGAGACCTCAGCCTCCACGGCCTTCAACGGCACCGACGGCACCTCTGCCAGTTCGGTCTCCGAGGTCGGTCCTGACGAGTTCTCGATCGAGGCATGGTTCCAGACCACCAGCACGAGCGGTGGCAAGATCGTCGGGTTCGGCAACAACGCCAAGGGGCTGTCCGGCAGCTACGACCGGCACCTCTACCTGAGCAATTCGGGGCAGGTCACGTTCGGCGTGTACCCCGGGACTGCGCGGACGCTCACCAGCGGGGCCGGTCTCAACGACGGCAAGTGGCACCACGTGGTCGGCACGATGAACAGCTCGGGCATGGTGCTGTACGTCGACGGCGTGCGGGTGAGCTCGCGCTCCGACACGACGACCGGTCAGAGCTATTCAGGGTACTGGCGCATCGGCGGGGACTCCCAGAGCGGCTGGCCGTCCGCGGGGTCGTCGAACTACCTCAACGCCCGCATCGCGGACGTGGCCGTGTACGGCAGTGCGTTGACCCGTGACGCGGTGGATGCGCACTGGGTCGCTTCTGGGCGCACGTCGTCGCTCCCCGCTGCGCCCGCAGACGCCTACGGCAAAGCCGTGTACGACCTCGACCCGACACTGTACTGGCGCCTCGGCGAGACCAGCGGGACGGTCGCGAGAGACTCGGGCCGCGACGGAAGCACCGGGACGTACCAGACCAGTGGGTCGGCCACGATCCAACGGGGCCAGACCGGAGCGCTGTCCGGCGTCGCGGACCAGGCCATCCGGTTCACGTCCTCGAAGCTGTTCTCCAGCTGGAACAACCGCCAGACGGTGGTGAGCGCGCGGCAGTACCCGTCGCCGAACACCTACTCGATCGAGACCTGGTTCAAGACCACCTCGACGGGCGGCGGCAAGCTGATCGGCTTCGGGAACAGCAACTCCAACAATGCCAATCCCAGCTCGAACTACGACCGGCACATCTACATGAACGGATCGGGACAGCTGAAGTTCGGCGTCTACAACGGGGGGTCATACGTCCTCACGGCGCCGGGCACGTACCGTGACGGGCAGTGGCACCATGTCGTCGCGCAGCAGTCGGCGGCAGGGATGCAGTTGTTCGTGGATGGCGTGGAGGTCGCTTCGAACGCGCAAGCGGGTGCCGACAACTACAACGGCTACTGGCGCGTGGGCGGCGACACCACCTGGGAAGGGGATCCCTTCTGGGTCGGCACGATCGATGAGGCGGCGGTCTACTCCGCGCCCCTGACGGTCAGCCAGGTGCTGCAGCACTATCAGCTCGGCGACACCGGCGAGCTGAACCAGCTGCCGACGGCGCAGTTCACCGCGGCGACCTCGGACCGGTCGGTGGCTTTCGACGCCTCCGCCTCGAGCGACCCCGAGGGTCCGATCGCCGGCTATGCGTGGGACTTCGGCGACGGCCACACCGGAACCGGTGTCGCGCCTACACACGAGTACGACACGGCCGGCACCTACACGGTCACCCTCACGGTGACCGATGCCGGCGGGCTCGCGTCCACCGTCGCTCATGACGTGACGACGCGGAACCCGAACGTGCCTCCCACCGCCGCGTTCACCGAGAAGGTGGAATTCCTTTCCGTGGCGGTCGACGCATCCGGGAGCGCGGATACGGACGGCACGATCACGGCGTACGCGTGGAACTTCGGCGACGGTGCCTCGGCGACAGGGGCCACGGCGACGCATGACTATGCCGCTTCCGGCACCTACACGGTGTCGCTCACCGTGACCGATGACCGCGGTGCCTCATCGACCGTGACGAAGACGATCGCTGTCGAAGCTCAGAACGCGCCGCCCAAGGCTGTGGCCAACGTGGTGCGCGCCGCGGATGGTATGTCGATCTCCGCCGACGGAAGCGGCTCCACCGACACCGACGGCAGCATCGTGTCGCACGCGTGGGATTTCGGTGACAGCACCACCGCGACGGGAGCGACGGCGACGCACACCTACACGACAGCGGGAACCTACCCGGTCACGCTGACGGTCACGGACGACGACGGCGCGACGCATCAGGCGACCGCATCCGTCGCCGTCGCGCCGGCGGCCACGGAAGACGTCATCGCCCGAGACGCGTTCGAGCGCACGGCGTCGTCCTCGTGGGGCTCCGCCGACGTCGGCGGCGCCTGGACGGTGTCCGGAGGGGCGGCGGCGTTCTCGGCGGGGGATGGCGTGGGACGGATCTCCCTGTCTCCTGCCGCCACGCGAGAGGCTCGTCTCGCCGGGGTCTCGAGCACGTCGACGATCACCTCGTTGACCATCGCCTCGAGCAACGCGACCAACGGCGGAGCCTTCAACCTCACGGTGAACGGTCGTCAGGTCGGCAACGACGTCTACTCGGGACGCGTGAAGATCGAGGCGAGTGGCGCGATCCGTCTCTACCTGCTGCGCAACGAGACGGCGATCGGCAACAGCGTCGTGATCCCCGGTACGTACGTGGCGGGCGAGAAGTTGTCGGCTGTGCTCACGGTACGCGGAACGTCGCCGACCACGCTCGCGCTGAAGGTCTGGCGAACGGGGACGACGGAGCCGGCGAACCCGCAGCTGCAGGGGACGGACTCCACTGCCGCTCTGCAGACAGCGGGTGCGGTCGGCGTGAAGATGGCGATCAGCTCGGTCTCCTCCGTCTCCTCGGTCTTCTCGGTGGACGACTACAAGGTCGTCACCGGGGCCGTGGTCGCTGCGCCCAACCAGATCCCGACAGCATCCTTCGTCTCCTCGACCTCCGCACTCAGTGCAGCTGTCGACGCTGGCGGATCGAGCGACGCGGATGGGACGATCGCGTCTTACGCGTGGACGTTCGGGGATGGCGGTACCGCGACGGGAGTCACGGCATCGCACACGTATGCGGCATCGGGGACGTACGACGTCACCCTGACGGTGACCGACGACGACGGCGGAACGCACTCCGTCACGAAGCCGGTCACCGTGACCGCGCCGGTCACGCCGCCCGACCCCACGGGGCCGACTCCCCTCGCGACGGATGAGTTCGACCGGGCGACGACGGGAGGCTGGGGCAGCGCCGACCTCGGTGGCGCGTGGGCGCTGTCGGGAGGAAACGCCGCATTCAGCACGGCAGGCGGAAAGGGCGTCGTGTCCCTTGCGCCGTCGCAGACGCGGGAGGCGCGACTGGCGGTGACCGGTACGAGCACGGTGCTCGATGCCCTCTTCTCGTCGGATGTCGCCTCGACCGGCGGCACCGCGAGCATCACGCTCCTCGGCCGGACCGTCGGCGCATCGACATACTCGGCGCGCGTGCGACTGGAGCCTGCCGGCGTCATCCGGCTGTACATCCTCCGGGATGAGACGGCGATCGGGAACAGCTACGTTCTGCCGGGCTCCTATGCGCCCGGACAGGTGCTCCACGCCCGCCTCGCGGTCAGTGGTACCGCCTCGACCAGCCTGGCGGCCAAGGTCTGGGTCGAGGGGCAGACCGAGCCTGCGGATTGGCAGCTCACGGGCACGGACGCGGTGGCGGCGATGCAGGTCGCCGGTGGGATCGGGATAAAGACGTCTGTCAGCTCGGCCTCGACGAACGCCATCACGCGGCTCTCCTTCGAGCGGTTCGCCGTGGTCGTCCCGCAGTAGCCTCGGACAACGGATGAGGGGCGGGGCCGGATGGCCCCGCCCCTCATCCGTTCCCGTCAGCTCCGGGCGTACGCCGGGGTGATCCGGCCGAGGGCGCCGAGAGTGCGCCCCTGGGCGAACCAGATGCGCCGCCGCAGCACGGCCTGTGCGGCACGGTCGCCGCGCGCGCGGGCGAGGAGTTCTCGCAGGGAGAAGATCACGAGGCGGGCCACGCCGCCCACGAGGTGGGCGCCGCGAAGGACGATGCGCCGCGCGAGGGAGCCGTCTCGGGTGAGGAGTTCCGTACGCATCTGACCCTGCGAGATGGTCCGCCGTCGCACGAACTCGCGGGTCGTGCGCTCCGCGGGGACCTCGTCGCGGACGATCGAGTCCGCGGATGCGATGATCGCCCCGCCGGCGGCGAGCAGCGATCGCCCGAAGAGCATGTCCTCTCCGCCGGCCAGGCCGAGGCTTGTGTCGAAGCGCACTCCGAGTGACGCGACCTGCGAAGCGTCGACCAGGACATTCCCGGTCGCCAAGGCGTCGAGTCGCTGCCCGTTCCGTCGGCGTCGTCGCCGCATGAACCCACCGGCGACGATCCAGGGATCGGTGCCCTCGGGCCAGACGTAGTCCACGTACCCCATCACGACGGCGGGACGCCCGTTTCTCGACCATGTCTCCACGAGGGCGTCAAGCCACCCCTCCAGCGGTACGACGTCATCGTCGACCATCGCGACCAGCTCGCCCGTGTGCGCCGCGTCGAGCGCGGCCTGTCGCGCTGCGGCGATCCCCGGGGTGGGTTCAGGGAGGTAGGCGACGTCGAGTTCTGCGGCGACCTCCTCCGCCGAGCGGGCGGGATCGTTGTCCACGAACACGATGCGCATGCGCTCCGCCGAGGCGCCGGCCCCCGCCCGGATCGCCATGACGAGCGGAGCGAGGAGCTCGGTGCGACGAAAGGTCGTCACGGCGACGAGGAGAGGTCGTTCTTCGGCCTCGGGTCGCGCGGGGTTCATGGACTCAGTATGCCCCGCTCGGCTGTGCCATGACCTTCGCGGTGCGCCACATGATCTGCAGATCATTCATGACGGACCAGTTCTCCACGTAGCGCAGGTCGAGTCGCACGCTCTCGTCCCACGAGAGGTCGCTGCGCCCGGAGACCTGCCACAGACCCGTGATGCCCGGCTTGATGTACAGGCGGCGGAACACGGTGCCGTCGTAGGCCGTGACCTCGCTCGGCAGCGGCGGCCGCGGGCCCACGACGCTCATGTCGCCGACGAGGACGTTCCAGAACTGCGGCAGCTCGTCCAGAGACAGCTTGCGCAGCACCTTGCCCACACGGGTCACACGAGGATCGTCCTTCATCTTGAAGAGGAGGCCGGCACCTTCGTTCTGCTCTTTGAGCGCCGCGAGCTGCTTCTCGGCGTCCGTGCGCATCGACCGGAACTTGACCATCTTGAACCTGCGGCCGTCCCGTCCCACGCGCTCCTGGAAGAAGAACACCGGGCCGGGAGAGTCGAGCTTGATGAGCGCGCTGAGCACGGGGGTGAGCAGAGCGATCGGAATCAGCGCGAGCGTGGCCACGACGACGTCGAGCGCGCGCTTGAGAAGGTGGACACCGCCTTCATAGGTCGGAATCTTCACCTGGATCAGCGGCAGTCCGTCGACCTGGCGCAGCGAGATGCGGGGACCGGCGACGTCGGTCAGGCGGCTCGAGAGCACGAGCTCGGCAGCGGTACCCTCGAGCTGCCAACTGAGCTGCTTGACGAAATCCGGGGACCCCTCGGGGCGGCTCGCCACAATGATGGTGTCCGCCCCGAGCTGTGCCGCCGCGGAGGCGACGGTGTCCAGATCGCCCACGACCGGGTAGATACTCTCTCCGATCCTGAGCGCGCCGGCATTGCGATCCAGCAACGTCGTCCCCACGACGTGGTAGCCGTTCTCCCCACCCTTCTGGAGGGAGTCGATCACATACTCGACGTCCTCGGTGGCGCCGACCACCAGTGTCCTCGACGCGAACCGACCGGCCAGGCGCTGCCGCTGCAGCCAGCGGCGCCAGGTCCATCGGGCGAAGAGGAGGCCGAACATGCCGACCGGGAGCGCGAGGAAGAACAGCGGTTGCAGCCCTTCCCACTCCAGGAGCACGCCCGCGATAGCGGTGATGCCGAAGGCAAGCCCCGCCGCATGCGCGACGCGGCGGTACTCCGTGGCACCGGACCCGAAGATGGCGGCGGCTCGGCTGTTGAGCGCCGACAGCATCAGGTACCAGGCGAGACCCAGCAATGCGGCGTTGCGCACAGTCTCGATCACCGTGACGCCGGTGATCAGCTGGAAAGCCGCCGTCAGCGCGACGGCGATCAGGATGACAGCCGCATCCGTGATCCGCAGCCGCATCCGATAGCGACGCTCCCACTGACGGCGTCGTTCGAGCGTCGCCGACATACGCGGCGTGCTCGCCGCGTGCGTCACCGACGCGTGAGCCCGCGGAGCCGTGATCGGCGCGAAACCCGTACGAGCGATGCTCAGAGCATCCTCGACGGAAGTCATGCCGAGGCCCCTTGAGCCGTGAATGTACGCAGATAACCCCAGTGCGCCATTGTTTCCCCAGTTTTCCCCAGACCGTGAACCCCACGTTCACGGACACGTCCGCGTCCCGACCCCTCGGGGCCTGCTGAAGCTTCGCGATCCCACATCGTGAAGGTCCTCGTCGTCCCAACCGACGAGGCGTGCAGCAGGCACTGCAGACGTCCAACACTGTAGCGGATCCGGACCTCGGACGGAAGCGCATGACGGGAACGCAGGAAATCGGTTCCGGAATTCTGCTCAGGAAGGTCCGGTCGGGGCTAATCTGTCGCGGTGACCGCGCATCCGACCCTGAGTCCTCGCTTCCACCTGCGCCCCATGGACCCGCGTGACCCCGGTCAGCCGCATCGCGCCGCGAGTCCGCTGGAACTGTTCTTCGACCTCGTGTTCGTCGTCGCGGTGAGCATCGCCTCGGCACAGTTGCACCACGCCCTGAGCCACGGGGACTTCCTTCACGGCATCACCTCCTACGCGATGCTGTTCTTCGCGATCTGGTGGGCCTGGATGAACTTCACCTGGTTCGCGACCTCGTTCGACACCGACGACTGGCTGTATCGGGTAGCGACCTTCGTGCAGATGGCCGGCGTCCTCATCCTCGCCGCCGGGATCCCGCGGGCGTTCGAAGAGGGCGACTTCACCCTGCCCGTGATCGGGTACGTGGTGATGCGCGTCGCGATGGTGGGGCAGTGGCTGCGTGCCTCTCATGCCGACGGCCCTCTACGGAGCCCGGCTCGCCGTTACGCGCTGGGCATCGCGGTCGTGCAGGTGCTCTGGGTCCTTTTCCTGCTGATCCCGTCCGGTCCGGTGCAGCTCGTGGCGTTCGTCGTGTTCGCACTCGTCGAGGTCAGCGTCCCGGTCTTCGCCGAGCGCCACCACCAGACGCCCTGGCATCCCCACCACATCACCGAGCGCTACGGTCTGTTCACCCTGATCGTCCTCGGCGAAAGCCTCCTCGCATCGGCCAACGCGATCATCGACGCCCTGGACGAGGTGGAAGCGCTGGGGCCGCTCCTCGCCATCTCCGCCTTGGCCTTCGTCGTCACGGCCGCGCTGTGGTGGATCTACTTCTGGCCGCCTCACCATCGGGCGATCTCGACCCTCGGACGCTCCCTGCGGTACGGCTACACCCACTACTTCGTGTTCGCGGCGGCCGCCGCCTTCTCCGCAGGCATCGAGGTGGAGCTGGACGTGATGACCGGGGAGAGCCACCTGGCGCCGGTCGCCGCGACCTTCACGGTGTCGATACCGATCGCGGTGTTCCTCCTCGGCATCTGGTGGATCGCGATCCGCGACAACGCCGACCGCGTCGTCAACACGGTCATCCCGGTGGGCGCCGTCCTCGTCCTGCTCGACTCGTTCGTGCCGGTGCCGGTCGCGCTGACCGCCGCGGTCATGGTGGCGATCGTCGTCGTGCTCGTGCTCCGACCGCCGATACCCCGCGGTGCGACCGTGGCCGACGCGTGAGCGGCGGTATCAGACGCTGGCGGTGAACAGCTCCAGGCATTCGCGGCGCAGACGCTCGATCGCCTCGCCGTCGCCCCGGAGGTGCCGGATGAGAGCGTGCTGGATCATGCCGTCCGTGAGCGCGTAGGCGAAGAGAGGTGTGAAGCGGCAGGGGCGTCCGCAGAGGTCGGAGTATCGTTCGACGACGCGCCAGATCGCCTCCTGCACCTGGCTCTCGACCTCCGCGATCGTGTCGCCGAATCCCGGCTCGAAAAGGGATTGGTTGCGCAGGTCGTACCAGAGGCGGTGCAGCGCGGCGTCGTCGCGCACGCTGCGGGCGAGCTCGTCCGCCGCGCCGCTCGCCAACTCCTCGGCCGTGTCGGCTCGCTCCATGACGGCCACGTAGCGGTCGCCGAGTCCGCCTTTGGAGATGCGGACCGCCTCGGCGATGAGGTCGTTCTTGTCGGTGAAGTAGTAGTGCAGAGAACCATGCGAGAGTTCCGAGTGCTGAGCGATCTCGCGCAGCCCCGTCCGCGCGAAGCCGCGCTCGGCGATCGCCTCCAGCGCCGCTTCGGCCAGCGCGCGTCGTCGGAGCGCGAACTTGTCCACCCCCGCGCGTTCCGCCCGCTTGCTCGCCGTCGTCATGCCGTGCCCCCGTCTCGTCCCTGTCGGGATCGATGGCGGTAATGCTATGGCATCGCGGCAGATCTGGACAGGCGTCCGAGAAAAACTTGACAGGTGACAAGCTGCGTGTTGCACTGGAGAGGCCACGGCCGCGCATGTCCCCTGCGTGCCGGCCGTCTTCGTGGCCGCGCGAGCGATTCCCCCCATCGCCCCGGCCCTGCGTTGTCCGCCGATCTCTCGAGCGCCGACGCCGCAGAGCGGAGTGATGTCCCCGCATCCTCCGCTCTGCTCTCGCTTCCGAAGGTTCCCCATGGGTCGCGCATAGCTTCCTGATTGTCGAACCGCCGAGCATGGTGGCATCGCCGCCCACGCTCGAGAGGAGCACATGATGAGCCGAATCCCCGAAACCACCCCATCGCCGCAGGGCCCCAGGTATGAGGGGCGACTTCTGGATCGTGTGGATGAGGAGGTGGTCGATCAGGGCGTCGCCTTCGATCTCCGGACGCTGATGAGCCGTCGCGGCCTCCTCATCGGCGGCGGTCTCGGCATCGGCGCCGTCGTCCTCGCCGCGTGTGCTCCGGTCGCCACGGGATCGTCGTCGAGCACAGGTACTCCCACGCCCCGCGCCACCGGCACCGCATCGGACGCCGCGATCGCGGAAATCCCGGACGAGACGGCCGGTCCCTATCCGGGGGACGGCTCGAACGGCCCCGATGTCCTCGACCAGGCCGGGATCATCCGCCGGGACATCCGCTCGTCCATCGGCGGGGGTGCCACCGCGAACGGAGTCCCACTCGCCTTCGAGCTGCAGATCCTCGACCTCGCGAACGCAGGGGTGCCGTTCGCGGGCGTCGCGGTCTACGCGTGGCACTGCAACGCGCAGGGGGAGTACTCGCTGTACTCGTCCGGGCTCGAGGACGTGTCCTATCTGCGCGGGGTGCAGGTCGCCGACGACGACGGGAAGGTGTCCTTCACCTCCGTCTTCCCCGGGTGCTATTCCGGGCGCTGGCCTCACATCCACTTCGAGGTCTATCCGGATGCGACCGCGATCACCGACGCGTCGAACGCGATCGCCACGTCTCAGCTCGCGCTGCCTGAGGACGCGTGCAGCACGGTGTATGCGGAGACGGCCTACGCGGGTTCGGCGGAGAACCTGGCACGGATCTCCCTCACCTCCGACAACGTGTTCGGCGACGACGGCGGGGTGTCGCAGCTCGCCACGACGACGGGGAGCGTCACCGGTGGATACACCGCGACCCTCGTGGTCGGCGTGGACACGACAACCACGCCGAGCGCCGGCTCCGCGCCCACGGGCGGCGGCGGTCGTCCGCCCGGAAGCTGAGGCTCTCGGCGCGGGGTTCGTGGATCTGCTAAACTGATCGTGCAACGTGTGCGTTTCGCCCCCTCTCGGCCGCCTCGTCGCCACTGATCAGGGCCATCCACGGACCACGCACATCGACGCGCGCGGAATCCGCCCTCGGTCTCTCGATGTGCGGAGCGCGAGCGCGCCCGCCCCACAGCAATGAGCATGAGCATGAGTACCACCACCGTCCCTCCGTCCACCCCTCTCACCTGGAAACAGGCCGACGTCGACGTGCACGTCGCCACCCGGAACGGCGAGTTCGCCGGCTTCGTCGAGTTCGACGGCTCCGCGCATCGCCTGCACGACGAGCGCGGCACCGATCTCGGGTCCTTCGTCGCGTTGGACGACGCCTTCCGGGCGCTCGCTGCCGCGCAGCAGCCCGCACGTCCGGCGGCATCGCCGCTACCTCCTCGCACGCCCCGTCGGCGGATGCGGCGGGCACGCGCCTGACTCGTATGCCGCCTCGCGTATGCGAGCGCGGTTAGTGTGGCCACAGCGATCGGCAACCGCCCTTGGCTTCTTCAGCTCAAGGGCTCCCGATCGACAGGAGAGCATCATCTCCCGCACATCCTCCCCGTCCGTCACCGCCACCCTCGGCCCGGTGCGGCAGACCTACGCCGGGAACGCCGAGTTCCCCCCGCTCACCCGGGCCTACCGGGACGTTCAGCAGGTCGTGAAGGAGACCGGGCTCCTGCAACGCACGCCGGTGTTCTACACACTCATCGGCGCGGCCTTGGTCGTCGCCTTCGCGGGCTGCGTCGCGGGATTCCTCCTCCTCGGAGACAGCTGGTTCCAGCTCCTCATCGCCGCCGCCCTCGGGATCGTCTTCACGCAGGTCGCGTTCCTCGCCCATGAGGCAGCACACCGCCAGATCCTCTCCACGGGCCCGGCGAACTTCCGCCTGGCGCGCGTGCTCGCCGGCATCATCGGCATGAGCTATCACTGGTGGGACTCCAAGCACACACGCCACCACGGCAACCCGAACCAGGTCGGCAAGGACCCCGACATCCAGGTCGACACCATCTCCTTCCTGGAGGAGGATGCGGCGCAGTCGCGTGGCGTCGTCCGGCTCATCACGCGCAAGCAGGGGTGGCTCTTCTTCCCCCTCCTGACGCTCGAGGGGCTGAACCTGCACTACCTCGGCCTGAAGCACCTGATGACGCGGAGGAATGTGAAGGGGCGCTGGACCGAACTCGGTCTCATCGTCCTCCGGTTCGCCGTCATCCTCGTGCCGCTGTTCCTCCTGCTTCCCGTCGGCATGGCCTTCGCGTTCCTGGGTGTGCAGCTCGCGGTCTTCGGCGTTTACATGGGCGCGTCCTTCGCCCCCAACCACAAGGGCATGCCGGTCATCGCTCCCGACGCCAAGCTCGACTTCTTCTCGAAGCAGGTGCGCACGTCGCGCAACATCCGCGGCGGATGGTGGGTGACGGGGCTGATGGGCGGCCTCAACCACCAGGTGGAGCATCACCTGTTCCCGAACATGTCGCGGCTGCACCTGTCGAAGGCGCGCGGCATCGTGCGCGACTACTGCGCCGCGAACAGCATCCCCTACACCGAGACGAGCCTCGGACAGTCGTACGCGATCGTCATCGCCTACCTGAATCGGGTGGGCCTGGCCGCGCGCGACCCGTTCGACTGCCCGGCGGCCGCACAGCTCCGCCGCGCCTGAGGCGTGGGGAGACGACGAAGGGGCGAGCAGACATCTGCTCGCCCCTTCATCGTCTCCGCGCGGATCAGCGCTTCGAGGAGTCGTCCGTCTCGACGACGTCGATCGTGATCTTCTCCAGCGGGCGGTCGTCGTCGAACTCGTCGTCGAGCACCTCGTCGCCGCGGAAGGTCTCGACCGACGCCTCGACGACATCGTCCTCGGTCTCGTCGTCGTCCTCGTCGATCGTGGCCTCCGTCACCGCGATCTCCGTGGGAAGGCTGTCGTCACTGAAGATGCCGTCGGGGCGGATGAGCTCGCGCACCTCGGCCATGAAGCTGGTGAGCTGCTGCTGCTGCCACCGCAGTTGACGGGCACGATCCTCGGCGTCGCGGAGGACGGTGGAGGTGTGGCCAGTCACCGCGTCGACGATCTTCTGAGACTTCACGCGGGCGCGCTCGAGGATGTCCCGGGCACGGACCTGCGCGTCGGCCTCGATCGCCTGTGCCTGCGAGCGCATGAGCTTCTCGTAGCCGTCGGCCTTCGCGGAGATGCGCTGGGCGTGCTCCAGCGAGGCGGTGACCTGCTCGTTCGCATCGGTGGTGATGCGCTCGGCGTGCGCGACCGCCTGATTGTGGAGGACGAGGAACTCCTGCTGCGCGTCGTCCTGACGGCGGGTGAGGGTCTCCTCGAACTCCAGCACGCGGGCGTTCATCTCGCGCACCTCGCGCTCGGCGTCCGCCCGCAGCTGGGTGGTCTCACGCGTGACGAGGGAGCGCAGTGCGGCGGCGCCCTTCTCGGCCTCGGTGCGGATGGCCGTGGCCTCCTGGGACGCCTGGCTGACCTTCTCCGCGGCGTGGGCGGCCTCGCGCTCGATGCGCGCCTCGTGGGCCGTGTATTCGGTCTCCATCTTCAGCCGCACCTGATCGGCGTCGCGCTGCGCCTGGGAGATGATGCGCTCGGCATCCGCCTCGGCCTCGGCGCGCTGCGCGGCGACCTCTTCGCGGGCAGAGGTCATCAGGCGGTCGGCCTGCACAGCGGCGTTCTGGATGAGCACATTCGCCTGCTCTTCTGCCACCCGCAGGATCGCCTCGAACTGCTGACGGGAAGGTGCCTCCTCCCCGTCGGCCTGCGGCATGTCGACGAGCTCGGATGTCAGCGTCGCCACCTGCTGCTCGGCGTCGGACGCCTTCGCGTTCGCGGCGGCGAGTTCGGCCTCGAGGGCCTCGCGCGCTTCGCGCTCCTCGGCCTTGATCGCCTCGACGGATTCGGCCTCGCGGGCCTTCGCCTCGGCCAGCTCGTCGGCCGCCTGCTGGAGCTGCGTGCGCATCGACGCCAGCGCGGCGTCGACCTCGGCCTTGTCGTAGCCGCGGAAGCCGATCGTGAACGCCGAGGTGGAGGAGGAAGAGGTCTCGCGCGGAGTCGTCTCGATCAGCTGATCGAAGAAGTCCGGCGACCGGTCGTCGTCGCGGGGCGTGCCCGAGGATTCGCTCATGGGTTCAAGCCTTTCTGGCGTGTCCGCGACACGAAGCGGTGTTCGTTTCCGTGGACGGGATCGCAAGCGCGGGGGAGGAGGCCCCCGGCGTGCGCTGCGACCGGGTCCTCATCCGAGTCCCTGCGGGGCGCGGCGCGCGTCTAGCCTAATTGCGTCGGCTGGGAATCGTGACCCCCATTTGCGCGGGCGGATCATGCCTGACGGAACCAGCGGGCGTTGCGGTCGTCGAGCAGGGGACCGCGCTCGAAGACGGACACCGGCCCGGGGCTCACCTCGATCAGACGAGCCGCTGCTTCCGCGGTCACGAGCGCACGCAAATTCCGCCAGAGCGGCGCCGTCTGCGGGTATCCGAGGTAGTCGCGGAAGGTCTCGACCCGGAGCACCGTCCCCGTCGATTCGGGACGGAGCCACGCGATCGTGTCGTCCGGCTCGATGAAGCGGATGCCGACGGCACCGTCCGCCAGGAGGTGGAACTCCTTGCCGCGCTCTGTGACGACCGCGCGCACCACGTCAGCGGCGACCGTCGGGGGCGCATGGATCACGAGCGTGTCGCCGAGATCGGCGAGGATCGCCTCCACTCGCGTGGCCGTGAACCGCGCGCCCGCCCGCGCGCCGGCTGCGGCGCCGCTGCGCCGTCCCCATCCGAGCAGGAAAGCGGCGCCGACGATGAGCCCGATGACGACGAGGATGAGAACGACGATGGCGAGGAGCGGAAAGTCCATCGGTGCCGCGTGCGGGTCCGTCGCGCGCGGGTCAGCGCGGGCCGGTGAGATGGTCGAGGTGGAGTTCGCCGGACGCGTTGAGCGCCTGCATGAGCTCCTGGACACGGTGCGGATCCACGGTCGGGGGGTCGACCTCGTCGAACCCGAACTGCAGGGGGATGGCGGGGTGGATCCAGACGCTCGCGCGCCGGTCGACGCCGCCTTCGAGAGGGAGCCACGTCATCATGAAGCTCTCCTGCCGACGGAGCTTCGTGGCGATGACGATCTTCAGATGCGCGAGCGTCTCATCCTCGACGATGATCGGATCCGAGTGACCGTCGTACCGGAGTCTTCCCATGATGCTGACGGTACACCCCGGAGGGACATCCGAATCCGTTACTCGGGGTGGCGTTCGCGGCGCGGCATGCCGGCGCTTGGTACGGTGACCGCGGAGGACTACCTGTCCCTGGGGCCCGTCGACCAAGAGAGAGCTTCGAGATGACGCGTACGTCCCGTTGGCGTCGTGGCCGCATCGGGATCGTCGCCGTGCTCGCGATCGTCCTGGGTTCGTTGGTTCCCGCGATCAGCACGGCCGGGCCGGCGACGGCGGCATCGGACGGATACATGGTCTATCCGGCGTCGGGCAACATCCAGTCGAAAGTCGGGGACGGCTGCCGCGGGAACTACCGTGCGCACGACGGCATCGACATCTCCCGGAACGGCGGCACACCGATCCTCGCCGCGTACGACGGCGTGATCAAGAGCCGCACCGCGAACGGCGGCTACGGCAACTACGTGGACGTCCAGCACCCCGGCGGATACGTCACTCGCTACGCGCACATGGCAGCGCCAGGGTGGTTCGCCCCGGGAACGAAGGTTCTGCGTGGGCAGCAGATCGGGGTCGTCGGCAACACGGGCAACTCGGCCGCGTACCACCTGCACTTCGAGGTGTGGCTGAACGGCAAGGTGTACTCGCAGATCAATCAGGGCTTCACCTGCCTGGCCGACGTCACGCGCGGGGCAACCATCCCGCTGTTCTTCCCCGGCCTTGGTGCGAGCGTCCCCGCCGGCGTCGGCGCGGCCGACTTCACCGGCGACGACAAGGCCGATCTCCTCGTCGTCGCGGGAAACGGCGACTTGCGATTGCGCGCCGGCAACGGCCGCGGCGGGTTCGCCGGCCCGACCACGCTGTTCGGCGGCGGCTGGGGTGCGTCGCGTCGGCACATCACGCATACCGATCTCAACGGAGACGGCAACGCCGATCTTCTCGCCGCCCGCTCGGACGGGGTGCTGGAGTACTACGCCGGCACCGGCGGGGGCGGCTTCCGTCCCGCCGGTGGGCTCGGCACAGGCTGGTATGGCATGCGTCACGTCGCGTCCGGTGCGGATTTCACAGGAGACGGCAAACAGGACATCCTCGGCGTGTCCGAGTCGGGTGTCCTCACCATCTACCGGGGCAACGGCAGCAACGGCCTGAGCGCGCCGCACACCACCGTCGGGGGAGGGTGGGAGAGCTTCCACTACCTCATTGCCGGGGACTTCGATGGGGACGGTCGTGGCGATGTCGTGGTGGTCGCCGGCGACGGTCAATTGCTGCTCTACACCGGCGCGTCCGGACTGCGTACACCGAGACAGGTCGGTATCGGCTGGCAGGAATTCACTGAAGTCACCGGTGGCGTCGACTACAACGGCGACGGACGAGCCGACCTGCTGGCGCGTAGCGCCGCGGGACAGCTCTACCTCTACCCGGGCAAGGGGGACGGTTCGTTCGGCGCCCGCGCGCTCGTCGCCTCGGACGCCGCGGACTACCTCGCCGTCGAATGACCGCCACGGGCTGACCGCCGCGACGCCGCGTATGGTGGGGCCATGGCCGTTCCGACCCTCGACGACATCGCGGCCGCGCTGTATGCAGGGCCGCCCGAGGAGTTCACGGCCGCTCGGAACGCGCGGGCGAAGGAGATCGAGGATCGTGCGCTCGCCGCGGAGGTGAAGGCCCTGCGGAAGCCGTCGGTCGCCGCCTGGGTCGTCAACGTCTTCGCGCAGGAGCGCGCGGCGCAGCTCGGGGAGGCCTTGGCGCTCGCCGCGGAGCTGCGCGAGGCGCAGGCGGACCTGGATGCCGCGGCGCTGGCGAAGCTCGGGCGGGAACGTCGTGCCCTGACTCGTCGGCTCGCCGAGACCGCTGCAGACCTCGCCGGATCCCGTGGCGAACGCGTGACGGCGGCGACGCGGGACGCCGTCGAGCAGACGATCTCCGCGGCGTTCTTCGACCCGGATGCGGCCGCTGCGGTCGCCTCCGGGCGTCTCGTGAAGGCGTTGGAGCCCTCGGGAACGACCGACGATATCCGCGACGCGGTGGCCGGCACCCTCCCGACGCTCCGACCGCAACCTTCGCGTCCGCCGGACGAGCTGCAGGAGCGCCGGAAGCGCCGGGACGCGGAACGTCAGGTGGCCGCGGCGGAGAAGGACCTCGCCGCCGCGGAGCGCGCCCTCGCGAAAGAGGACGAGGCGGTGCGGGCTCTGAGCGACCGCGCCGAGGAGCTGGCCGACGGCATCGCCGAGCTGGAGGCGCAGCTGGAGAAGCTGCGTCAGGAGGCTGACCGCGTCGAGCGCGACCGTCCCGCGGCGGAAAAGCGGCGCACCGCGGCCGCAGAGAAGAAGGACGCCGCTGTCGAGGCCGTGGAATCGGCGCGCGAGGCCCTCGGCGACCTCTAAGCGGGCTCAGCTCCGGGAAGCGGCCTTCTCCTCGTCGGAGTTCGGCGTCCATCCGAACCAGCCGTCGTCGGACGGGATGACGCTCCAGTCGCCGCAGACGAAGACGGTCTTCGCCTCGTACGCGGACGGAGCATCGTCGAGAGTCCAGGTCGGGGCGGAGGTCCGCACCGTCTCCACGCAATCCTCCGGCAGCGTCATCGTGCTCGTCAGCAGGAGGGCGGCGTCGTCCGCGTCCTCGATGGTCGACGTCCGGAGCGTGAGAGCGGTCGCGTCGTGCGGAACCCAGTCCGCGTCGACCGACGCGTCCGCGCGGAAGGCGTCGGCGTCCTCGAACGTCTGAGTCGACTGCTTGTGCACGAGACCCTCCACGGCGGCGCATCCGCCGAGTAGCAAGGTACCGCCGAGGAGCAGGGCGGCGGCGGGGAGAAGGCGTCGTGGTGTCATGGTTCCACTCTGCTGACGGGCGCGGCGGGCGGCGTCCGCCGGCGGAGGTATCCCTTGTCATCATCGAGGGTGACCTCTCCTGGAGGGGCCTCCGATAGCCTCGGAGGATGCGGGAGGAAGTCCTCGAGGGCGGCAACGCGAGCGGATCCGTCGTGCGCATCGGGAACACCGTCCGCAAGGCGTGGACAGCCGCGACACCGGATGTCGTCGCGTACGTGCAGGCGTTGCGCGCCGACGGCGTGGAGGCGCCGGAGCCCGTGGGCAGAGACACGCAGGGGCGGCAGATCATCGAGTTCATCCCGGGCACGCTCGCGATGCATTCCGCGCCGCTCTCGACGGCCGAGCTCGCTCGCGTGGGGGGAATGGTCCGACGGATCCATGACGCCTCGGCGCGGTACGTCCCTGCTGCCGATGCGGTCTGGGAACCACCCCTCTCGCCGCCCGCGCAGGAGCTCATCTGCCACAACGACCTGGCGCCGTGGAATCTGATGCTCGGCGACCGGTGGGTCTTCATCGACTGGGACGGCGCTTCCCCGAGCACCCGCTCGTGGGACCTCGCCTTCTCCGCGCAGACGTTCGCGCTTCCGGATCCGGCCCGAGACCCGCAGCGCTCCGCCGATGACCTCGCAGCCTTCGTCGACGGATACGGCGCCGACGAGGAGCTGCGCGCGGTGCTCCCCGACATGATGCGCCGACGCACGCAGGCGATGCTCGATCTGCTGCGCTCGTCCGCGGAGGTGGGACGCGAGCCGTGGGGGACCATGTACCGCACGGGTCACGGGGCGCACTGGGCGGCGGTGCTCGACGACGTCACCGCGCATCGGGATGTGTGGCAGCGGGCACTGGCGTGACCGCTTCGCCGGTCTGATTCTCCTAGGGTGATCGACATGAGTGACGACCTCGGCCGCGCAGTGATCGCGGATCTGTGCCGGATCCCGAACCCGGAGGCGATCGACAGGACGGCGTACGTCGAGCTCGGCGGCGTCTCCCAGTTCGTCTCGATCCGCGGGCGCAGCACACGGAACCCCGTGCTCGTCGTCTGTCACGGCGGCCCGGCCCTGCCGTCGTTGCCCTCGTCGTGGGTCTGGCAACGAGGCGCGGAGGACTACTTCACGGTCGTCAACTACGACCAGCGCGCGAGCGGCAAGTCCGCGGGCGCCGTACCCGAAGACATCGACCTCAGCGTCGACCGGTATGTCGACGATCTCGTGGAGCTGATCGCGTGGCTCCAGGGGGAGCTGGGCGTGCAGAAGGTCGGCGTGCTCGGGCACAGCTGGGGGACGGTCCTCGGTCTCACCCTGGCCCGGCGGCGCCCCGACCTGCTGTGGGCGTATATCGGCGTCGGGCAGGTCATCTCCGGTCCCGAGAACGAGGAGGAGAGCTTCCGCCACGCGATGCGGAGTGCCGTCGCGGACCGGAACGAGCAGGCGATCTCGGAGTTGCAGGCCTTGGGGGAGTATCCGGGCGAGCAACCGCTGACAGTCGAGCGCATCGTGACCTGCCGGAGATGGGCGCAGTACTACGGCGGCCTCTCGGCGTATCGCTCCGACTTCGCGTACTTCACCGAGTCGCAGGAGCTGTCCCCGTATTACACGGACGCCGACCTGGGCCTCATCGGTGTCGGGCAGCGGGCGACCATGCCCGCGGTGCTGCCTGACCTGCTCGGCTTTGACGCCCGCGATCAGACGGCGTTCGAGGTGCCGATGCTCCAGTTCCTCGGACGGCACGACTGGACGACCCCCACCGGGCCGGTCGTCCGCTGGCTGGAGACCGTGACGGCACCGTCGACGCCCGTCGTGTGGTTCGAGAACTCCGCGCACCTGTGCATGTTCGAGGAGCCCGGGAAGTTCCTCGTGAGCCTCGTGACCCACGCGCTGCCGCACGCGGTCGCCGCGGGGGATGCGAGGAAGGGCAGCTCGACAGACTCACCCGTGCCGGCATAGGTCCGCGGGTCGCCTCCTCCCGTTCTCCCCTCTCTCCTCCCGCTCCGTTATCGCGTTAGAGATGGATGGGCCCGGGGGAGGGAACGGCTGTCGGCAGGCCACCATCGAGGATCCGCTCGACCATGCCGATAGCGCGGTCGCTGAGGCCGTCGCCCGGGTAGAAGTCCTCGTAGTGAGCCTCCGCCGCCTCCACCGTGGTGATGCCGCAGAGGGTGAGCAACTGACGGATGTCGTCCACGTCGCGTCCTGGTCGGTTGGCGCGGAGCTTCATGGCGAGAAGTGCGTCCTTCGAGGCGACCTGGATGACGACGCCGTCTCGGTCATAGATCGTCTCCCACTCGACAGTTCGACGCCCGAACGTCGGCACGGAATCCGCGTGCTCTACAGTGAAGTTGAACCAGCCGGCGCTCCACCCTCGTCGGTCTCCGACGCGCGAGGCGGCGGCGAGAACGGCTGCGTCACTTCCGGGGTTGATGTGAAGGGAATCGAGGTCTCCGGTGGCACGGCGGTCGAAGTACCTGATGACGAGTGCAGCACCACCGACAAGTCGGATGCCTGCGACTTCGCCAGCGGCGTGAAGCTCCCCGACCAGGTCGCGGAGGCCGGCGATGATGTCGTCGCGGTTCAGGGCGTCAGCCATCAGACGCTCGTCAGGGTGTCTTGCCAGACGAGGACACCACGCTCGAAGAACTCCGTGGGCACGTCGTCGGGCGTCGGGATCGGATCCGCCGGATCGACGTCCAAGGTACGGGGCACCTGGACCCTCCTGTTCGGGGCGTCGACCCACGCCGGAGTGGGGAGTCCCTCCTCGCGGAGGCGAAGATCCACGAGGGCGGCCAGGGCGGCGTCCCAGGCACGGTCACCGGTCGGTTCGGGTTCCGCGAGACCGAGGACTCCGCGTACGAGGCCGTGCTCGGCGTTGAGGTTGTCGCTCAGCTGGATGAACTCGCGAAGGGCGCTGTGCTTGTCACCCGCACCCAGGTACCCGCGGATCGCCGTCGCGACGGTCGCCGCGTCGTCCCGTCGCGTCGGTGCGGAGTACAGGCGGTGGCCGGCGCCACGGAGGAGGCGTTCGACTGTGCTGAACTCAGCCTCGCGGCCACCCTCCACTCGAGATACTCGGCCTTGGTCGACGTTGGTTCGCTCGGCGAGATCCTTCTGCGTGAGGCCGCTGCTCTTCCGCGCAGCGCGCACGAGCACTGATGCGTTGGTCACGTCGCCTCCCGTGAAAATGTTCTCTAAGACATATTCTACGTCGGCGGGGATCAGAATGCCACGCTACAGATCCGGGAAGCCGCGCCCTGTTCGCTCCAGGGCAAAGCAAAACCCCCGCCATGTAGAAGCTAGGCGAGGGTTTCTGGGCTGATTGTAATGATCAGCCTTGTGGCTCCGACCGGCATCGATCCGGTGACCTTTCGAGTAAGAGTTTCGCTCTGTTAGGGGTTTCTGCGGACTCGCGGGTGCTTCGAATAGACCTGATTAGGGATACTTTCGGTTGCCAGCGAGTGTCCCGAGCTGTCGATAATTATGCGGAATAGATGCGGGGTTTTCGGCATTCAGCCGCGGCGGCTCCCTTCCGACTGCTATCGGAGCCGGAGATTCAGTTCGTGGCACGGTGGTCATCCTCGCCGACCCCGATGCTCGTCTGCGGCCAGCGCGCGCACTGATCCCGCACGCTCCCGGAACACTCGCTCCGCGGCCGACGCGTGCGCGAGCTGACCGATGCCGAGGTCGGGCACTTGTCCACTCAGCGAGGATGAGGACGTGACGAGCACCCACGCGGGCCTCGGGCCGCTACATCTCGCGCTGGGCGCATCCCGACGCGACGTCTGCGCGACGATCCAAGCGTGGGCGCGGCGGGGTGGTCGTCGTCGGGGCATTTGGACGGTCGCCCGTCTCCATCCCCTTCGGGCTGCGACCTGCCGAGATGCGACTGCCGAAATGCGAGCACCCGACGCGTCGATCATCGGCTGGCTACGCCTGCGTCAGCTTCGCCTTCATTAGCTTCGCGATTGCAGGGGTCAGCGGTTTGGTCGCTTCGGCCATCTGGTCCCACCACTGCGACGCGTCATTGTGGAACACCTTGCCGTATTGGTTCGTACTCGAACTGGCGTGGGTGAGGAATAGGCACTTGCGAGCCCTGGAGACCATGACCAGCAGGATCCGTTCGTCCTCGAGAATCGCGGCGGCCGTCTTGGAGTAGATGCTCGGGACGTGCCCGTCTTCGAGACCCATCACTACCACCCAGTCGAACTGCTGCCCCTTGCCGACGTGTGCGTTCAGCACATGCACACCGGGCGTGATCGTGGTGACGACCTGGTGGTCCCGAATACGGCTCACCAGCGCTGGGACCGAGGTCTCGGCGCTCTCGTACTCGCGCAGCTGATCGCAGGCTTCGTGGACTTCACGCAGCGTCTCTATATCGGTCGGAGGAATCGCCGCGCACGCGCGCTCCTGGAGGTCGTCAACTTGATCCGCGAACGGCACGTCCGAATCGACGTGCCGGGCGTGGAGCTTCAACAGCCGAGCGACCCGCGGTGTGTCAAGCGCGATGTCCCAGAACTGCGGCTGATGCTTGGCGCGGTCGTAGGCGCGTTCGAGCGCGGAGTGCGGCACCTACAGCTGGTAGTCGCCGCGCGGCTCTTCGGATATGACCAGGTTGAAGTGCCCGCCGAAGGTCCTCTCGAGCGAAATATACATTCCGATGAAGTTCGTCTCGCGCATTACTGGAGACAACGGCCCCCATTGGAGAATGGTCGGGATATTGTTCTGATTCGAGACGCGCCCCAGGTTGTGACTCACTCGTAGTTCTTGCAGGCCATAGTCCTGACCGTCGATCCACGTCCTGAAGGTCACCAGGACTTCTTCCTCCGTCAAGGGCTTCTTCTCGGCCGCAGCCCATGGCAGCCCACCGAAAAAGTCGTGTCGGAAGTAGGTCTTCGGGTCGATGTCCGCCTTGGAGCGGGTGAGTCGAAGATTGTTGGTGAGATGGCTGTCTGGCTTCTTCGCCTGCTGAGCCGCCGTGTGGTCCAACGGTCGATACCAGCGCCTCTGCACGTTTCCGAAGTCGAGAGGAGCCGGCCCGGCTAGTGCCGGCTCGTTGGCGTCTGCTATTGACTTCACCGTCGACGTCTTCGGCGGAGTCTTGGTGCCTGGCATCGACGGCACCACCGCCTGCGCAAGCGCCGCGCTGAGCTTAGGGAGCCTTCGGAGACCCTCTGCGATGGGTTTGAACAGCCCGCTGATCGTCCCGACGAACGTGCTGTCGTTGTCCTCTGGTGCAGCTGTCGGCGCGGCGCTCTTCCGGCTTCGTGCCCTTGTCTCCGAGCCGAGGATGATGTCCTTGCTCTGCTCCAGCTTGGAAATCAGATCCGATGTCAGCGGACTGCACGACTCGGGCGCTGCGATGATCTTGTCGAACCACGCGACCACCTCGTCCGTGACGTCTTCGCCTTCTCCGGCATCCCAATCCACCCAGACAGATGCCTCGTAGTTCCATCCAAGGCCGCCAGCGGTCATATTGCTCGATCCCACCATCAACGACCGTTTGCCGGATGACGATGCAAAGTACACCTTGGGGTGGAACGTCCGCTGCGGGTCATGGAACACATAGCTCTCGTTCGCTATGTCTAGCGCCAGCTGTAGACCTTCCTTGGTCGCGCCGCCCTCGCTGACGCCGACGACCAGTGTCACTTTGCCCCCCTGCTCGCGGAACTCTGTCAGCGTGTCCCAGATTCTGCCGAGTCCGGACTTCTTTGCCCAAGCGACAGCAATCTTCAACTCGTCGAAATTGTTGGCTCTCGCCTGCTCGATAAAGTCGAGGAGGCTCAGATGCTCGGCAAAGGGCTGTCCGACGAATCGCAGCTGCATAGGGCCAGGATCCCACACGTCGGGTTCACGAGATGTTCCTCGTCCGCTAGGCTTTTGCTTCAGTTACTGAAGTGGGGTCGGAATGCGCACGCGGGATGAAGTTGGCGAAGAGAAGCTGCGCGGAGGTTTCTACTCGCCCGACGTGCTGGTCGACCTGTGCCTGACCCGAGCCAAGGAGCTTCTCGCCTCAAAGGCGGACCTCCGCGTCCTCGAACCCTCTTCCGGCGACGGAGCTTTTCTCCGCGGTCTCGAGCGTAACGGCTTCAAGCAGGATCTCGGACATGTCGAGGCAGTGGAGTTGATCGACCACGAGGCCGAGAAGTCGTCACAGACTCTGTCCTCCCTCGGCCTTCCCGGGCGAAGCATCAACGACAACGTCCTGCGCTGGTCGCAGGACAAGCCCTCCGATTTCGACCTGGTGCTGGCGAACCCTCCCTACGTGCGCTTCCAATTCATTGCGGAGGACGACAAGCAGCGAGCCCGTGCCATCAGTGCCGAGCTCGGCGCTGCGGGCTCGTCGGTGTCGAACCTGTGGATCCCTGTCTTCCTGCTCGCCGTGTCGAAGCTGCGGGAGGGGGGCGTCTTCTCGGTCATCCTGCCGACCGAGTTCCTGACCGGCATCTCGGCGAACTCTGTCCGCAACTGGCTGCTCGCTCACACGACGGATCTAACGATCGACCTGTTCAAGCCCGGCTCCTTTCCCGCGGTGCTCCAGGAAGTGCTCATCCTCACCGGGCGCAGGACTCACACAGCGGCTGCCCCGCCAGCCATAGTCGACTTTTACGACCACAACGGCGGCACGCGTCATTGGACTCACACCATCGCGCCAGGGCCAGGCACCTGGACCGACTACCTGCTGAGCCCGAAGCAGTACGGTGCGATCGCGGCCGTGAGGTCCATAGGCGCAGTCACCCGGCTCGGCAATATCGCCCGATTCAGCGTCTCGACCGTGACAGGTGCCAATGGGTACTTCTGCATGACCTCGGACCGCGTCGCCGAGTACGAGCTCGAGCGGTGGGCATTGCCCCTGCTTCCGCGTTCAAGGTACGCCGAAGGCCTGGTGTATACACAGGCGGACCAACAGCTCATCACCGACGAGGGCCAGATTGCGTGGCTCCTGAGCTTCTCTGCGGACCGACCGTCCCCCGAAGAATTCGCCCGCCCTGACGCTTACCTTGTACAAGGCCTGCGCCAGGAGATCGACCAGCGCTTCAAGTGCCGTGTGCGCACGCCGTGGTACCGCGTGCCCGTCGTGCCACCCGGAGAGCTTCTCCTGTCGAAGCGCTCCAACCATTACCCACGGGTCATCGCCAACCACGCGAGAGTCGTCACGACTGACACCATCTACAAGGGGCAGATGCTGGTCGGCGCTCCCGTGAGTGCCGACGACTTCACCGCAGTCTTCCACAACTCGCTCACTCTGCTGTCGGCCGAGGTCGAAGGTCGCAGCTTCGGGGGCGGTGTGCTCGAACTCGTCCCGAGCGAAGTCAGCGCCCTGCAGGTGCCGATCCTCCCCGGCGCTGGCGCGGAGCTCGGGAAGCTGGATGCGATCGCTCGCTCTTCAAAGGACCCTGAAGCCCTGGTCACCGCTACCGACGAAATGATCAGCGGCCTCGTGCCGGCGCTGGACGCGGGGATCATGAGTGATCTTCGCGATGCCCGGTCAACTCTGATGGATCGCAGGCTACAGCGAACCCATTCGAAATTCTACGGATAGAAAATCAGCTCCTACCGCCGCCCCTCGAACGGGTCCGCCAGTACCTGCACACCGTGCTCCCGGCACACGAACGCGATCTCACGCCATGCCCTCGCCCTTTGCATGCCGTTGTCGGGTTTGCTCGACATGGGCGCGGTGCTGCCGCGCGCCGTTCTCCGCGCTTCGTAGCCACTACCGCTGTTCTTCCGCCTCGTGTTCGCTCTTGCGCGTCGGGGCAGTCAGATGCGATATCCGTCAGATGAACGAATCATCGTATTCATCCGAAACCACTTCTCTGCAGTAGTGAACAGGGTTATCTACGACGAGTGGGACCTCAGCGGACCGGACGTCCTCGCGTATGGAGTGCTTCTTCGCCGAAACGTCTGATTCCCGCCCTCCGCACCACCGTCTTCGGCGTCGACCACGTGGTCAAGCGCCGCGATTTTCCTGCGTCCGACGCCTTGACCAGTTGAAGCCAGGCCCTCAGTTCCAGTTCATCCCGTGAGGGTGCTTGCTATCGAGCGCCTTCTTCCAGAACGACTCGCGGGCCAGGATCGTGTCCGCTCTCGTCTTGGGGTCAAAGATCTCGAGGATCGAATACTGGAAGTTTCCGGTGATGTGCCTATCGCCGAGGTCCCGGCGTAAGTGCTCGAGCTCCCGGTTTCCACCTGTGAGATTTTTCAGGTGCGCGTAGCTGGACCAGCGCTGCCAGAGACCGTTAGCTTCGCCAGACGCAGACCCGACATACAGTCGACCGCTACTCAGGTCGGTGATCACGTAGACGCCCTTCACGCTGGAGAGCGCATCCTTCCAACTGGGCTCATCGCCTGCGATGATGCGCTGCAGTTCGTGATGCCGCAGTCGGACGTTCTGATAGCCGGGGAAAGTGCCCAACTTGGCGCCCGGCGCGAGCTCGTAGACCTCAGGGGCGAGCAGGCTCTCCTGCAGCCCGACATAGTGGCGCAGGTATGGGGTACGGCCGATGGGCCTGTCGAGTTTGATGATCAGGCGCTTGATGAACTCTTCGTGCATGGGTAAGGGGGTCAACCCATACCCATGGTCGTCGAAGCGATCGGGCTTGATCTCGGTCACCTCAAACGCGCCGCCGAACATGAAGTACTGCGGCCCATAGGGGTAGTACTGCGCGAAGGCCAGTAGATACCGCGCCCCACCCATGTTGTTGTTCGTCTGCTTTGTACGCCACCGGCCGAAGTTGAGCCAGCGCTCATGGTCGTCTATGAGGAAGTCCAAGGCCTCACCGCTGCCGTCGCCGGAGCGCATGTTGAACTTCACTTTCGTGAGCTGCGGCTCCGGAACGGGAAGGAAATCGGCGAAGGTGATCAAGCGGTGCTCCCATCCGTGCCGGCGACGAGCGAACAGACGCCCTCCCGGTCACTCTACGGATACGCCCCGGTCTCCGTCGGTGAAAGGATCACACCATGAACAAATCGCGTCCCGATGGGCGCCGTGGCCGCGCCGCGAGGGCGGCCTTCGAGCTCATTGAGACGGAGGTCCGGCCGCACCTGGCCGCCGGCGGCAACCTGTGGACCAAAGGATCGGGAGGGTACCCGCGCCAGCTCCGGCAGATGCTTCGCGTACTCGACCATGGACACAGGGTGACCTTCGCGACCAGGGACGCGATGGGGCTAGCGCCGGCCGAACGGGTCATCGAGCATGTGATCCCGTTCAAGCGGATCATCGTCGAGATCGTCGATCCGAGCCAGGCTGACCCGCGTTCGAACACGCACCAGGAGCCGATCGCGGGAGGACCTGCCACGTCGCCAGAGCATCTATTGTCGATCTTCGATCAGCTCATGCGGAAGTGCTGGGTGAGCAAGGACGAGCACGACCGCCTGAACCGCGCCGGCCGGAGTCTTCAGTGGGATGCACCTGACGGCGACGGGTGGGCGCGGTATCGCCTCGCCGATGTGGTCGCGTATCCGCTCACGTAGCCGTCGTGCACACTCAAGCGCTGCAGCGGGCGCTTTCCGGGCTGATCCATCTGCGCACTGTTGCGCATCGCTGAAGCCCTGACCGGGATGAGACGACAGATGCTCGCGTCCGTTCTCGGACTGACCGTCCAGCCGATATGCTCCCCATGACCCGGCGGTGAGCTGTTCTCCCGGGATGTGGAGAGGGAGAACCCAATGACGGACAGTGACGTGCGCCGTGAGTCCGAGTCGGTGAAGTATGAGACAAGGAGCGTCCAGACGGTCCGTGGCACCGAGAGGTTCACGATCTCGAAGTGGGAGAAGGACGGCTGGGAGTCCGTCACGCAGAAGCCCGGCAAGCTACGCACCGAGCTCGTCTTCCGCCGCCCCAAGCCGCAGACACCGTGGAAGATGTACGCGATCCTTGGGGGGGTCCTTATGATTCTCTTCACGTTCATCGGCATCATGGCTGCGATCACCGGCGGTGACGACGATGAGCCCCCGGCGCCGGCGAGCACCTCCAGCGCGGGGACTATTGCGCCGCGCGATGAGCCCTCGGAGGGGCCGGAGGAGCCCATCGCAACGGCGCCAGTCGAGGAGGCTCCGTTGACAATCGAGAACAATCCCGACCTCGCGGCTCTTCTCACAGGTCCCGCCGACGGACCGACTGTCGAGGCATTTGCCAGGCAATACTCTGGCCGGCTGATCGAGTTCGATGGGTCGATCGGAGCGATGAACAATCACGAGGGATACTCGACTCGATACGACATCCTCATCACCTACGGGGATTACAGCGAGACTCACTCGAATGGTGGCCCGAGCTTCCAGTTCCGCGACGTCAACACCACAAACGACCTGCACCTGACAGGTCGAGCTCCCGACACGATTGGCGTCGGCACCCACGTGCACGTCATCGCCCGGGTTGGCGCATTCGTAGACCCGCTGTTCCTGCTGGAGCCGGTGGAGACCAGGGTGCGCTGAGCCCCGCGGCACGCCCGGCAGGCTCCACGGTTACGCACGGCATCTGAACCACGGTTCGGAAGTATCAGGCGTCGTCGGTGCGAGCTGACTAACCCCGAGTCATGGCAGCTACTCGCAGGCCACCCCGTCACCATCGCGGTCGAGCTTGCGAGAGTATCCCGGGTCTCCGGTGTGAATGGGCGCAGCACCCGCAGCGCGGACCGCGGTGCAGTTCTCGTAGTAGACGGACACGGGCGCCTTCTCCACAGGCGCGGGAGCAGGCGCCGGTGCTGCAGGCACCGGAGCTGCGGGCTTGGGGGCAGGTGCGGGTTCTTCCTTGATAGGTGCTGGCACAGGAGTGGGTGCAGGAGCCGGCTCCTGCTTCACCGGCACGACCTTCGCGAAGCCTGAGGTGAGCACCGGCTCCTCTGGGCACGTGCTCAGCACGCGAGCGATCGCATCGTGCTCGGCCTGCGTGACCCACAGCCCGTATGTCGCTTTCACCGCGACCTGACGGGCAACGTATTCACAACGGAAGCCCGTGTTCTTGGGCAACCAGGTCGCTGCATCGCCGTCGCCCTTCTGCGCGTTCGCAGACCCGTCGACGGCGAGGAGGTTCAGAGGATCGTTCGCGAAGGTTAGGCGCTGGTCCGCTGTGAGCTGCTGCGCGCCCTTCTGCCAGGCGTCCGAGAGAGCAACGACGTGGTCGATCTGCACGAGCTCGCTGGTGCCCTGGCCGCGGACGAAGCTGATCGCCTGACCGGTGAACGGGTCCGCCAGCGTGCCTGAAACCACCCGGCACACGCCCGAGCGTGAGATGGCGGTGAGGTCGCGTGCGAGGATGTCGTTGCGGGTGTCGCAGCCGTTGCGGTCGACGTCCAGCCAGCGCTGGCCGAACAGGTCGCGGTCGTAGCCGGTCTTCGCCGCCCTGCCCTTCACCGGCAGAGTCTCCAGCACCTCAATCGCCGTCATGCCCGCGGTGCTCGAGGTGTCGGCGACCGTCGACGAGTCACCCGCGAACGGCACAGGCTCTGCCTCCTCGACGGCGGCCGGTGTCCAGATCTCGGTGGGCTCCGCGGACGGCGACGGCAGAGCAGGGCTCTCCAGAGCTGTCGTTGCCGGAGAAGCATCAGTCGGGCGGTCAGCGTTGCCGCCGATGACGGCGTTTGCGACGCTGCCGGTGAGCAGGAAGCACACGGCGGAGATAGCGGTGACGATGGTCGCCGTCTTCCGGCTTCGCAGTCGTAGCCAGGTCGGAGTGTTCTTCGCCAGCGCGACGATGCCCGTGATCAGCACTACGAGCCACAGCACCGTGAAGATGGGGGAGAGGAGTATCCCCACCGCTAGCGTCAGGATGCCGATCACGGCCCACGCCCACAGGGGAAGCTTCTTCCGGGCCTTCTCACCGGACTCTCCGCTAGCTCCAGCGGAGAACGCCGTGCCGGTGACCGGCGGTGGGAGTGTCTGCAGGCCGGACGGTGCAGCGGGCTGAGGGATCGACCGCGTCTGCGCAGTCCACGCGGCGCCGTCCCACCAGCGCATCTGCGAGGAGTCAGCTGGGTCTGGATACCAGCCCGCCACTGGAGTGCTCGTCATCTCTCCACCGTCCCGCCGGCGAAGCCTCACGCGCTGCAGCGTCCCGAGTAGGCCGGCGATCGTGTGCGCAAAGCGCACGATCGAATACTGACCCCTTGACCCGGGTCCCCTTACACCGCTCGTCGAGTGGTGCTGTGCTCATCCTATGAGCAGCCACGGACATCACCTGGCATGTGGCCGACGCAACGCCTATCCGATGCAGCACAGTGCCGGCGTCCGCTAGATGGATCGGCTGGGTATGTCGATCGATATAGAAATGTACCGGCGATGCTGGTACGCAGCTCCTCGCCACGACAAGTCTGCAAACGCCCGGTCAGAAGCCTATTCTGCGACCGTGCACGCTGGGCTCTGCTCGCGTGTACCCGTTTACGTACCGCAGCGCTGATGCTCAGAAATGCGCGCTGGCCGGGCCTAAGGCGGACATGTACCGAATGTACCGGCGGATCCGAAGGATTACATGCGTGTGCGCGTGCGTGCGCGCGCATGTGTGGAGTTTTCGAGATATCGCGGTACATCGGTTACATCCCTCCCTCCATATCTTCAGAACCTTGAGATCTCAAGGGAAAACCCCTGCCGCGGCGTACCGTATCCGGATTTCATCGCCGGTACACCTGACTGCCTGAACGGCCCCAGATATGCACGCTGACCGGGGAATATCTGCGTACCGTTTCTCAGATCCAAATACGGTACTTCGGTCGCCTTCGGGACATTTTGTCCCGGCCCACGTTCAAATTCGAGCACTGTGCCAGCTGAGCGCGCAGATCATCACCCGCCCGCAATGCCGGTCGAAGGGCTCCGCGGCGCCGGCCAGCGACCAGCCTTAGGAAGCTCGGTCGGACGAATGCCCATACGATCTCCGCGTACGGCGCAGCGCACGGCACTAGATAACCCCGATAGAGACATCGTCGCCTGCGTCGACCTCCTCCACCGGCACCTCCGGCCGTGCCCGCACGAACCGCACGGCATGCCGAAACGAGTACCCGGTCGTCGCGGTGTCGGCGGAGATCTCGACAACGATCGGCTCGACGAGTGTGAGCGCCACGGGACCGCGGCCGTCGCGGTTGAACCTGCTGAGCGCGCCGGTCTTCACCTCGGCGGGCCACGGGTGATCGCCCCCTGGTGCCTGCAGGATCTCACCGAGCGCGCGAGACGCGGCAGCCGGGAGCACGCTCGAGCGACCGACGATGCGCAGCTCGCCCTTCACGGGCAGGCCCAGCACGAGCTCCCGTGGACGCTCTCGGCTGCCGATCACGGCGCCGCAGACGACGTCGCGGGTATCGCGGTGCTTCACCTTCACCCAGTCGCGTTGCCCGCCTCGATACGCCTGTGCTCCGCCCTTGACCACCAGGCCCTCAACCCCGGAGGGCACGAGCGCGTCGAACCACCGCTCAGCCTCCGCAGGATCACTCGTGATCGGCGACAGGTTCAGCGGCGGTGACCAGTCCTGCGCCAGCTCCTCGAGCAGTTCCCGGCGCCCGTTCAGACCGAGGCCCCGGGTGTCCCTGCCCGCCACGGCGAGCACATCGAACGCAGCATAGGACACCGGCTCTGCGTGCACGAGCTCTCGCAGTCGCTTGCCGCCGGCGTTCAGCCGGCGAAGGAGCGCATCGAACTCGAGCCGTCCCTCGGGAGACCAGAAGACGACCTCGCCGTCGAGGATCACGCCGTCAGGAAGCTGCTCTGCGGCCGCCACGAGGTCGGGGAACCGCTTCGTGAGGTCTTTGCCCTGGCGCGACCACAGCGAGACCTGCTCGTCGACGACGATGCAGAGCCTGAAGCCATCCCATTTCGGTTCGTACCTCGAGCCGCCGGGCAGAGCCCCTGCTGCCGGGATAGACGAGACCGGCCGAGCCAGCGCCACCTCGAAGGGCGGCTGCAGCTCGGCCGGCAGCGCCATGCTCAGCCCTTGCTGTCGCGCGGGTCGTTGCCGTAGCTGTTGCGCTCGGCGATCTGCCCGTTCTCGTTCTTGATGATGTGCTCGACCTTGCGGTCGCGCGCGAGTTCGCGCCCCGCCTCGACCGCCGCTGCCTTGGTGCGGTACGAGCCGCCCGTCGCCGCGGCGTCACCGGTCACCCGGTTGTACCAGGCGCCGTCCTGGTGATAGGTCTCCACGTCTCCAATGGGCATGCTGCCTCCGATCGCTCAGGTGTCCAGCCATCATGCTGGGCCCCGAGTGGCCACGAGCAGGCCCTTGGCAGGACGCAGACGGCACGCTATGCCCGAGCGTCGATCCCGCCGGGCGCGATCAGCGCGCGGCGTCGTATGCCTCGAGCACTGTGCTCGGCACGCGGCCGCGGTCCGAGACCTCGTGCCCGTTCTCGCGCGCCCATGTGCGCACGGCGGTGAGGTCGCGCTTCGCTGCCCCGGTGCTGCGCTGGCCACCGCGGCCCGCGCGGCCGTTGCCACGTGCTGCCGCAGAGCTCGAAACCCGGCGGGCCTTCGAGATCCACGGATCCAGCGCCTCGCGCATCCCCGCGGCGTTCTTCTCCGAGAGGTCGATCTCGTACGCCGTGCCGCCGATCGAGAAAGTCACCGTCTCGCCTTCGCCGTCGTCGATAAGTTCACCGTCGATGTCGTCGACGAGCTGGTGGATGATCTTGCGAGCCATAGGGCTGAACGTATCAGCGCTCGGCCGGTACGCCCGCCTCCCATGCCCGTGCTCGGCTTCATGCCAGGATCCGAGTAATCCTCCGGCCGATCCGGCCGATAGTCCTCAGCAGTCCTTTAACCGAGACAGGAACGTCATCCATGCTCCCCAAGACCACCGGCATCGTCGCCCTCGCTCTGGCTGCATCGCTCGCACTCACCGGCTGCGCAGCAGGCGCTACTCCCGCAGCAGACACCTCCTCGAAGCCGGCCGCCACAGTGAGCCCGATTCCGACGAGGCCGACTGACCCGCTGGAAGGCAAGAAGAGCGGCGATGCGATCGACGCGGAGCTGGCAGCGACCATCAACGCTGACTGGTCCGGCTTCGCCGACGACAGGGCGTACCAGATGCCCTCCGGCGAGTAGGGTGTACCTCAAGAGGAACGAGCCGTTGCCGAAGAACGTCCACGACGCAGTAGCAGGCATCCTGATGGAGGTCGGACGGCCGCAGCTGGTCACCTCGAGGGCCAACAACAGCGTAGCGATCCGTTTCCGGGAGGCCGAGAAGGTACAAGAAGAAGCCGTCGGGCGCCACATCGTTCTCGTCATCCATGCGATGAACGCCGATCCCCAAGGCGGGCCCGAACGTCCGCGCTGGTCAACAGGAGACGCCGAGACGGACGGCTACAACGGAACCAGCAAGGCCGAGGCGACCGCGATCGTTCAGTCCTGGGTCGACAAGAGCCCGGGAACCCGCACCATGATCGTCTTGGACGGCCTGGCCGGCTGAGCGAGCCGGTACTACCGCTTCAGCTGCCGCACGGTTCACGCCCCATCAACGTCCGACCGCACCCCTAGGGTGGGCGCAGACCCCGAGAGCCAGGAGTTCACATTGACTGCGATGCAAACCGAGATCATCGTCGCCCCTTCGCTCTCAGAGCTGATCGACGAGTTCACCATGGTGCTGCGCGATCCCGCGAGGACGGGCGCCGCCACCACAGACGCTCAACTTTCGGTGCTCGCGCACGTGCGCGCGGGCTACCTGAACCAGGATCAGATCCCGATCACTCCGGACACCTCTGCCGAACGCGGCGCCATGGTCGCACTCCGTCATGCTGCGCGGCAGGCAAGCATCCTGCGCGTGCAGCTGCAGGGAGACCTCCAGCCCGCAGATGACCAGCGTCTGGCTGTCACGCACGACGAAACGGGGCGGCTCAACCCGATGGGTCTGTTCGAGGCCGAAGGGCTGACGGCCGGCCTCTACCCGTTCACTGCGCTCGCGCATTCACTCGCCAGGGCTGTGCCTGCTGACCAACTGCAACAGGCGGCAGCCGACGCTGACGCCATCGCGTTCGTCCAGGTAGAGGAAGCTCTCGACTGGGAGACCTGGATGGACACCTCCCTCGCTGACTAGGCGTTCGCTGGCGCGAATGTCGGCGGCCAGTCATACAGTTCGAAGTGCCACACAGACCGTCTGGCATCTGCAGTACCAACACGAAGGAGCCATCATGGCAAACACCCTCCACACCGACAACCTCATCACGCGCAACTACATCGAGGCCGCCGGCGTCGGCGCGCTGGAGAACTTCCTCTCGCGCGCTGAGATCACCGTCGCGCGTCCCAACCGGCAGGACACCCCCGTGGATGCCGTTGCGATCAACGAGGATCTCATCGCAGTTCCGATCCAGCTGAAGGTGGTCCTTCAAGGCGGGATGACCGTGCATCGCAAGTACCTCGGTCGCAATCTGAAGCTGGTGTACGTGAACCTCGGCCTCGAGCTCGGCGGTCTCCACGAGCACACCAGCTTCGTCGTTCTCGATCCCGAGACCGCCTGGCAGCTGCCGACGAAGCTCGGACTGAAGTTCGACCCCGAGTACCACGACACGTACCGCTGGCCGACCACCACTGCGAACCTGCGGGCGGCTCTCGAAGAGCACACCTGCCGCACTCCGGCGGAGCTCGCAGACGCTCTGTTCTGACTTCACCCCCCCCGCAGCAAGAGCCGCCCGTGATCCCTCTCGGGCGGCTCTTGCTCTGTCCCCACTTTCCCCAGAACCCGCGTCCCCACGCCGCGGTTGAGCAGAACGTATACCCGCGAGGCCGCAGATGTCGATAGTGCATTCTGCGCCCCTCGCCACCCGCAGAGCGCACCACCCGGTGCCCTCTGAGCCCGGCTGCCCTGAGCAGCATGAAAGGACCGAAACGCCCATGTCCACGCCCGAGATCATCACGAGCGCGCCCGCAGCTCCGTCTGCTGTTCAGCCTGCTCAGGCCGCTGCACCCGCAGTCGTGCCCGCACAGGCCACGAACCGCCTGCCCCACCTCCAGTTCGGCTTCACCGGCGGCGCCGGCAGCTGGCTTTGGGTCGGCATCGCCGGCTTCCTCGTCACCGCCTTCACTCTCGGCATTTGCTACCCCTGGGCGGTCGTCATGACCTACCGCTGGAAGACGAAGCACACCTGGATCAACGGCCAGCGCCTGCGCTTCACGGGATCTGCACCCGGCCTCTTCGGCCACTGGATCAAGTGGTTCTTCCTCTGCGTGATCACCGTCGGCATCTACTCGTTCTGGGTGTACCCGCGCCTGCAGAAGTGGATCGTCGAGCACCAGGAGATCGACCCCACCAGCTGAGGTTTCCCTCGTCCGCAACGCCCCGGTCATGCACATCTGCGTTACTGGGGCGTTGCGCGCCCTTGGATTGAGTTGCCGCTGTGGTCGACTAGCGGACGCGACGGTCGCTAGGGTGATCGCATGCAGAAGGTCGTCGCTCCGACTTGGGCCCATCCTGATGTTGTCTGTGCGTTTGTCAGCGCTATAAAGCGTGGCAACTGGGTGTCGATCAGCGAGGCCCTGGACCGGCTTCAATACGCGACGTACGGGGAATTGAGGCCGCTGCCGGAACCGCACTCCTGGGCGCAGGCGAAGCGAGAGAGCGCCTACTGCCTGCTCGAGATGACCATCATCTACTGCCTACCCTCGGGGTTTCACCGAGTCATTCCGCATACCCGCCGACCCCTAACGCTTGCTCAGATCACGGCAGCAAGAGCAACCGCCGCTTATGCCCCCGATCGCGCTCACCATGGTCTGGGGTGGCTCACGGAGTCCTCATTGGAGGGAAACGTATCGGCAGAACTCTTGGCCTCCGGTCCCCTTCCCGTCCGTCTCGGAGCGCGCGAGCCGATCGATCTCCTGAGGGACGAGGGTGCGCACTTTGACCGCGATGGCTACCTGTCTGCTGGTCCCGTTCGTGTGGTTCCACTCCGGCGAACGCTGGGGATCAACTGACCGTCCATAGGGTCACTCGACGGGTTGGAGTCCGGCGCCGCTCCTCATGTGCACCACCGCGGCGGGCGCTATGCTCACCGTCATGTGCGGCCGCTTCGCGAACGATGCCAGACCAAGCAGTATCGACATCAGATGCATCACTTGCTTGCGATTGCATGGTTGATCTGGAGTTTCTCGGTCGCGGCAGGAGGCTCGGCGGGAGCTGGCCGCCGAGCCCAGGAGTGGATCACGGGCGGTGTGGCTGTCGCGTATGGTGCCGACAAGGGTGATTCGGCTACCAAGTCACCTTCTTGCCTGCTGGGGTGGTGCTTCACGAACGTGTCCAACAGCCTCTGCGGGTGAAGATTATGGAGAGTGGTTGCAACAATGATGCAACTGCTGCAACCATGGAGGGGTGCGTTCTGGTTCAGATGTTGATGGTCGCTCTTCGCTGCGGCTGACAGGAAATGTCGTCGCCCTCGATGAGGGGAAGTACGTCTTCGAGTCGATGCTGGATGGCTGGGCGAACCAGCAGACAAGTCGCGGTTTGCAGGCGACCACCATCGATTCGCGCCGGCGGTTCATCGAGGATTTCGCCGAGTTCTGCGCGGCGTACCCGTGGCAGTGGCAGCCGCGGGATCTCGAGGACTATTCAGTGCGCGTGCGACCCGGCAAGGGTCCCTTGAAGCGGTCAACGATTCGGGGGTATCAGACGAGGATCCGTCTGTTCTGCGACTTCCTCACTGACCCGCGGTACGGCTGGCAGGCGGAGTGTCTGGCTCGGTTCGGGGATGCGCCGCAGCAGATCTGCCATGACTGGAACACGATCTCGCACCTGCTCGACCATGAGGGGGATCCCGGGCGACGTGCCCTCACTTTCGATGAGCTGGAGCGGTTCTTCGATGCTGCGGATGCTCGGGTCGAGGCGATCGTACGTGCCAGGAGGAAGGGTGCGCTTGCTGCGCTCCGGAACGCGCAGATGTTCAAGACCATCTACGCCTTTGGGCTGCGGCGTTCCGAGTGCATTGGGCTCGACGTTGCCGATCTGCGGTCGAACCCGGTGGCCCCGGGGTTCGGGAGTTTCGGAGCGGTGTATGTCCGGCACGGGAAGGGCAGTCGGGGCACCGGTCCGAAGCGACGGACCGTGCTGACTCTGCCCGAGTTCGACTGGGTCGTTGACGGCCTCACCCATTGGGTGGACCAGGGCCGGCCGCGGGTGGTCGGTGATTGGGAGACGGACATCCTCTGGCCGACGGAGCGCAGGACCAGAATCGGTGGCCGCTACCTGAACGACCGTTTCGCCGAGCTGCGCGACGAAGCCGGACTTCCGGAAGAGCTGGTTCTGCACTCGCTGCGGCACACCTATGTGACGAACCTCATCGAGTGGGGCTACAGCGAGAAGTTCGTGCAGGATCAGGTGGGCCACACGTTCGCTTCGACGACGGCGATCTACACGTCTGTCGGGGACGACTATAAGAACCGGGTGCTCGCTGATGCGCTCAAGAGGAACACGGAGGACCGTGATGGGGACTGACTCGAAGGGGCCGATCGACTGGCACCTGCGTGCTCTGATGGCCGAGGCTGGGATGTTCCAGACCACGGAGCTGCTCGCGCCGCTGCGCGAGCAGGGCATCGTCTTGTCCCGCGAGCAGGTGTATCGACTGGTCACCAAAGCACCGGAGCGGTTGAACGTCGAAGTTCTTGCGGCGCTGTGCCGCATCTTCGGATGCCAGCCGAACGACCTCATCACTGTCGTGGCGCGACCGGCAGCGGCGAAGAAGACGGGCACTGGGCGGGGGCGTGACACGGCGATCGGGGACCTTCGTCCTGTGCGTGCGCGACTTCATCGTCCCGCCGATCCAGGCCGATGACGGCTACGCCGTCACAGACGTGTGACCGTTGCGGGCGTTCGAGCGCGGGCCGTTACTCGCTGCTCGGCGAGAAGATCTGCAACGTCTGCTACAGCGCGCTCCGCAGGAACCCGTCAGAGTGTCCGTTGTGCGGGAACATCCGAGTCCTCGCATTTCGCACCGATGAAGGCGTGATCACCTGTGCGATCTGCGCCGGACACCCGCCACGGTTCCCGTGCCGCACGTGCGGCAGTGAGGAGTTCCTGACCGGAACGTACTGCGGGCGATGCCGGCTGCAGGCACGACTGGACGAGCTCATCGGACCCAAGGGATCGGCTCCGATCGAGCTGACCAGGCTTCGCGTGTACCTTGCGAACGCGCCGATGGACCCGCGTTCGGTGGTGCGCTGGCTGCGGCGGCCGCACGTCACAGAGACCCTGCGCGGCATGGCCACGGGCGCGCTGCCCGTTGATCACTCGTCTCTTGATCAACTCCAGCAAAGGCCAGCAACGCGGTATTTCCGGCGTCTGCTCATCGAAGCCCAGGTGCTGCCGAACATCCACGTGCTGCAGCACGAGCTCACGCTGCACGTTGCCGCGGTGGCTGCGACTCTCGAGCGCCCGACCGGGAACAAGCTCCGCCGCTTCTACAGATAGGACGTGTTGCCCAAGCTTCACAGGCGCTATCGAGACCGCGATCGAGACCTGTCCAACGAGGCCTTCATCGGCCAGCGCGGGAAACTGGCCGCGGTCGTCCGGTTCCTGACCTGGATGGATGCTCGCGGGCTCGCCGTCAGTGACCTTGATCAACGCACGCTCGATCACTACATCGCCCGCGTCAAGACGCGAGAGCCCGTGGAGCACTTCGTGCGGTGGGCGACCAAGACGCGGCTGACGGGCGACCTCGCCACCAACGTCCGGGCTGCACGAAACACGATGTCGAACGTGACCGAGGAGGAGCTGTCGCGCGATATCGACCTTCTGCTCAACGGAGAAGATGTGGAACTGGAAGTGCGCGTGGCAGGGCTGTTCATGCTCCTCTATGCGCAGATCCTCGGACGCGCCGTCAGTATGACTCGCGACCGAGTAGACGCCACCAGGGCGCAGGTGACCGTGCGGTTCGGGGTCACGCCCGTCGTGCTCGATGACCGGGTCGGGGACATCGTCAGACGGCACCTCTCCGCCGCGCCGCGACGGGGATACGCCGCGGGGGAATCGAGCTGGCTGTTCGAGGGACTCTCGCCCGGCGCTCACATGACTGCGGCCTACATCAGGCTGCGCCTCACGGAACTCGGGATCCGTCCACGCGTGTCACGCGAGACCCGGATGAACCTGCTGAGCATGCGGATGCCCTCGGCCGTGGTTGCCGACGTCATCGGAATCGGCAACCACACGGCGGACCGGCGTAAGAGCAAAGCCGGCGGGATCTGGTCGAACTACCCAGCCGTGCGTCGCTGACTACTAGTTCGCACTGCCCAGCGCGGCAGGTCGCAGCGCATCCGCGGCCGCCTCGAGCGCCCCGTCGTTGAGCGCGAAGTACGCCCACTTCCCGCGCTGTTCGCGGGTGACAAGCCCGGCGTCGGTGAGGAGCTTCATGTGGTGCGAGACCGTCCCCTGTGACAATCCGACCGGCTCGATGAGGTCGCAGATGCAGGCCTCGCCGCCTTCGGTGCCGGCGATAAGGGAGAGCAGCATCACGCGGGTCGGATCACCGATGGCCTTGAACACCCGAGCGGAACGCTCGGCCTCCTCGGGGGTGATCGATGCGGTGATGCGCGGCACGCAGCACGTGCTCTGCTCGATGGTCACGGGAAGGCTCATGCGGATAGTCTGACACGTATTGACAAACTTCGATAGGTAAGCGAGTGTTCTCGTATTGAAGTTTTTCGATCTGAGGAGATGTGATGTCTGAGCTTCCTGTCGTCGTCATCGGTGCCGGTCCGCAGGGCCTGGCTGCAGCCGCCCACCTGACCGAACGCGGCGTTGACGCCGTGGTCGTCGAGCGGGGCGGCTCGGCCGGTGCTGCCGTGTCCGAGTGGGGACACGTGCGACTGTTCTCCGGGTGGCCGGAGCTCACCGATGCCGCAGCGCGACGCCTTCTCGAGCCGACCGGCTGGACGGCGCCAGCAAGCGGCTACCCGACCGGGGCTGAGTGGGTCAGCGAGTACCTTTCCCCGCTCGCCGACGCTCTGGGCGACCGGGTGCTCTACGGCACGACCGTCACCGGTGTCGCTCGTCAGGGTCGAGACAAGGTCGTCGCGAGCGGCCGGAAGGCGCAGCCGTTCGTCGTGCACACGGTCGACCAGGACGGCCGTGATGGCCGCATCCTCGCCAGCTCTGTAATCGACGCGACCGGCACGTGGTCACTTCCGAACCCCGCGGGCGCTGACGGATACCCCGCGGTCGGCGAGACGGCTGCCTCGGAGCGCATCTCATACCGGATCCCAGACGACGTGTTCGAGCTGGCCGGCTCGCACGTGGTCGTCGTCGGCGCCGGCCACTCCGCGACGCACGCAGTGCTGCGCCTGAGTGAGTTGGCGCGTCGCGAGCCGGGCACCAAGGTGACCTGGCTGCTGCGCCGCGGGAGTGCAACGAACGTGTTCGGCGGCGGAACGGGAGATGAGCTGCCCGAGCGGGCCGCACTCGGCTCCCGCGCACGCAAGGTCATCGAAGCCGGCGTCGTCGAGGTCGTCACCGGGTTCCGCGTCGCGGAGTTCCAGCAGGACGGCGACACGCTCACGATCCTCGCCGAGAACGGCCAGGAGATCTCGGGTGTCACGCGCGTCTTCGCCCTCACCGGGTTCCGCCCCGACACCAGCATCCTGCGGGAGGTGCGCATCGAGCTCGACGGATCGCTGGACGCCGTGGCCGGGATCGCCTCGGAGATCGACCCCAACATCCACTCCTGCGGCTCGGTGGGAGCGACCGGCGCACGCCAGCTCGCACAGCCGGAGAAGGACCTGTTCATCGTCGGTGCGAAGTCCTACGGCCGCGCCCCCACCTTCCTCGCGCTCACCGGCTACGAGCAGGTGCGCAGCGTCGCAGCCCACCTTGCCGGCGACCATGAGGCCGCGGACCGCAACGAGCTTGTCCTGCCCGACACCGGAGTGTGCGGCGGCGCCGGCGGCTTCGACGCCGAAGGCAGCAGCTGCTGCGCCACGCCGTCCGTGCTGCAGATCGGCTCGCGCCCCGTCACCGTCGGCTGACGGTCTCGGAAAGAGGGCGGCTTCCCGTGGGAGGCCGCCCTCTTCGCGTGTCCAGGTGAAGAGTCGGTGAACGACGCCAGCGCCGATTGCGCCTTGCATAGATTGATGTCAATATAGAAGCATGTCGATTCAAGAGGTTGAGCTGGTCATCGTCGGGTCCGGCCCTGCGGGGTTCACCGCTGCGATCTACGCGGCCCGTGCGAACCTGGCGCCCGTGGTGATCGCCGGCTCCGTGACGACCGGTGGCGCACTGATGACCACGACCGAGGTGGAGAACTTCCCCGGCTTCGTCGACCCGGTCAACGGCCCGGAACTGATGGAGTCGATGCGTCAGCAGGCCGAGCGCTTCGGTGCCCGCATCCTCCTCGATGACGCGATCCGCGTCGACCTCGAGGGACCGATCAAGGTCATCGAGACGGGTGCAGGGGAGGCCTTCCACGCCCGCGCGGTGATCCTCGCGATGGGGTCGGCGTACCGCAAGCTCGGCCTCGCGGACGAGGAGCGCCTCACGGGCCGCGGAGTGTCCTGGTGCGCCACCTGCGATGGGTTCTTCTTCCGCGAGCAGGAGATCCTCGTCGTCGGCGGAGGCGACTCCGCGATGGAGGAGGCCCTGTTCCTCACCCGCTTCGCCTCCAAGGTGACGATCGTCCACCGCCGCGACGAGTTCCGGGCATCGAAGATCATGGCGCAGCGCGTTCTCGACCACCCGAAGATCGAGGTCGCCTGGAACAGCGAAGTCGCACGCCTCAACGGCGCCGAGAAGCTCGAGTCCGTCACGCTTCGCGACACCGTCACCGGCGCCGAGCGCGACCTGCCCGCGACGGGGCTCTTCGTGGCCATCGGCCACGACCCCCGCTCCGAGCTCGTCACCGGAACGGTCGACACCGACGCCGCCGGCTTCGTACTCGTCGATCACCCCTCGACCCGCACGAACCTCTCCGGCGTCTTCGCCGCCGGCGACCTCGTCGACCACACCTACCGGCAGGCGATCACCGCCGCCGGCACAGGTTGCGCCGCAGCGCAGGACGCCCAGCACTTCCTCGCCGCCTTCGAGAACGCGACCGCGCCTCTGGACGCCCTGACCGAGATCGAGGAGGTCTTCGCATGAGCACGCTCACCGCCGTCACCGACGCGACGTTCCAGGACGAGGTCCTCGGCTCCGACCTCCCCGTCGTGGTGGATATCTGGGCCACCTGGTGCGGGCCGTGCCGGCAGGTCGCCCCGCTGCTCGAGCAGCTCGCTGCCGAGTACGAGGGGCGCGTGAAGATCGTCAAGGTCGACGCCGACCAGAACCCCGAGACAGTGATCGCCGCCGGCGTCACCTCCATCCCCACTCTCGGCTTCTACCGCGACGGCACACGCACGGACATCCTCATCGGCGCGCACCCGAAGCCTGTCATCGCCGAGAAGATCGAAGGACTGCTCGCATGACCACCGCAACCACCACCCCTGCCCGGGCCGCAACCCGGCGGCTCTCCACACTGGACAGGTGGCTGCCGCTGTGGATCGGGCTCGCCATGGTCGCGGGTCTGCTTCTGGGGCGGTTCGTGCCGGCGCTGTCGGATCTGCTCGGCCGGATGGAGGTCGGCGGCATCTCGGTGCCGATCGGGCTCGGACTGCTGGTGATGATGTACCCGGTGCTGGCGAAGGTCCGCTACGACCGGATCGCCGCCGTCACGGGAGACAAGAAGCTCCTGATCTCCTCGCTGGTGCTGAACTGGCTGGTCGGCCCGGCCGTGATGTTCGCATTGGCCTGGATCTTCCTGCCCGACCTGCCCGAGTACCGCACCGGACTGATCATCGTCGGGCTCGCCCGCTGCATCGCGATGGTCGTGATCTGGAACGACCTCGCCTGCGGCGACCGTGAGGCGACCGCCGTACTGGTCGCGATCAACTCGGTGTTCCAGGTGGTCGCGTTCTCGCTGCTGGGCTGGTTCTACCTGACCGTGCTGCCCGGGTGGCTCGGGCTGGACACCCAGGGGCTGGAGATCTCGGTCTGGCAGATCGCGCTGAACGTGCTCGTCTTCCTCGGCGTGCCGCTGGTCGCCGGCTTCGCGTCCCGGTGGATCGGCGAGCGGCGCCGCGGCCGCGACTGGTACGAGGAGAAGTTCCTGCCCGTGATCGGACCGTGGGCGCTGTACGGGCTGCTGTTCACCATCGTGCTGCTGTTCGCTCTGCAAGGAAAGCAGGTGACGTCCCATCCCCTGGATGTCGCGCGCATCGCCATCCCGCTGCTGGCGTACTTCGCGATCATGTGGTTCACCGGCATCCTCACCGGCAAGGCACTCGGGCTGAACTATGCCCGCTCCACCTCGCTGGCCTTCACTGCAGCGGGCAACAACTTCGAACTCGCGATCGCCGTCGCCATCGGCACCTTCGGCGCCGCCTCCGGCCAGGCCCTCGCCGGCGTGGTCGGCCCGCTCATCGAAGTGCCCGTCCTGGTCGGGCTCGTCTACGTCTCACTCTGGGCGGCCCGAGCCTGGTTCCACACCGATCCGTACACCGGCGAAAGGATCACCTCATGAACCTCACCCTCGCCGGCACGGCCGACGCCTGCAGCCCGGTCGCCACGCACGCCATCGGCCAGGAGGCCGCCGGCACGGTGGCCGCGACCCTGAAGGCACTCGCCGACCCGCTGCGACTGCGGATGCTCTCTGCGATCGCCTCGGACCCGCGCGGCGAGTCCTGCGTCTGCGACCTCGCCGAGCTCGCAGACGTGTCACAGCCGACCGTGTCGCACCACCTGAAGGTGCTCAAGGACGTCGACGTGCTCACCTCGGAACGCCGCGGGACATGGGTCTGGTATCGCATCAACCCGAGCCGCCGCAGCGCCGTCACCGCCCTGCTGGACTCCTTCGCCCCGGCGACCATGACGGCGCCCAGCGAGGACGGGAACAGCGAAGATCGCGACATCCGCCCAGACTTCGACATCCGGATCACCCACCTCGCCGACGAACTCGCCGCCGAGATCCCCGAGCTCGCCCCGGAGACTGTGCTGAGCATCGTGCGTGAGTCCTACACGTCGCTGGCCCGTACCGCGAAAGTCACCGGCGCGCTCGTCCCTCTCACCGAACGCTTCGCCAGGCAACGACTCGCAGACATCACCAGAGACCGCAACCACTCCGTCCCGCAAGTGCTCTTCGTCTGCGTCGCCAACGCCGGCCGCTCCCAGCTCGCCGCGGCCCTGGTCAACCAGATCGCCGGCGGCAAAGTCATCGCCCGCTCCGCCGGATCCAGCCCCGCCGAGATCATCCACCCCCACGTGCGCTCGATCCTCGCCGAGATCGAAGGCGATGCCGCGGCCGCGCGCTTCCCGAAGCCCCTCACCGATGACGCCGTCCGCGCCGCCGACGTCGTCATCACCATGGGCTGCGGCGACGTCTGCCCCATCATCCCCGGGGTTCGCTACGACGACTGGGCGGTCGGGGACCCCGCCCTCGCCTCGCGCGAAGGCGTCGAAGCCATCCGTGACGACATCGAAGGCCGCGTCCGTGCCCTCGTCAACGAACTCACCCACTGACCCATCCCTCACAGGAGCCACCATGATCGACACCACCGCACCCAAGCCCTCCGTCCTCTTCGTCTGCGTACACAACGCCGGCCGCTCGCAGATGGCCGCCGGATTCCTGCGCGACCGCGCAGGCGATCGCATCGAAGTGCGTTCCGCCGGGTCCATGCCAGCCGACCAGATCAACCCCGTCGCCGTCGAGGCCATGGGCGAGCTCGGGATCGACATCACCGCCGAGCAGCCCAAGGTCCTCACCACCGAAGCGGTGCAGGCCTCCGACGTCGTCATCACCATGGGCTGCGGCGATGCGTGCCCGTTCTTCCCCGGCAAGCGCTACGAGGACTGGAAGCTCGACGACCCGGCCGGGCAGGGCATCGACGCCGTCCGTCCGATCCGCGACGAGATCCGCACCCGCATCGAACAGTTGGTCAGCGAACTCGTCTGAGCGACTCCGATTGCCGTGCACTGTCCCCGGGACCTCGTCTCTCCGTCGACAGCCTCCTTGCCTCGTAAGTTCAGCAAGCACTGTATAATCAGTGCATGCTGACTATTGCTTCTCGCCTCGACGTCATGAACCGGCTCGGCCGGGCCATGGCGGACCCGACGCGTTCCCGGATCCTGATGACCTTGCTCGGCGGCCCGAGCTATCCGGCCGTGCTGTCGCGCGAGTTGGAGCTGACCCGCTCGAACGTCTCGAACCACCTGACCTGTCTGCGCGACTGCGGCATCGTGGTCGCCGAGCCTGAGGGGCGGCAGACGCGCTACGAGATCGCCGACCCGCACCTCGCGGCGGCGCTCACCGCACTGGTGGACGTGACGCTTGCTGTCGACGAGCACGCTCCCTGCGTGGACTCTTCGTGCACCGTGCCGGGCTGCTGCGGGACGGGAGCAGGCGAGTGAGCGCGGCGTGCGGCTGCGAGCACGACGAGCCCGAGACTGTCATAGGCGATGAAGCCGAGGAGGCTGAGCGCCCCTGGTGGCGGGACCGCGGGATCATGGTCCCGGTCTTCTCCGGCGTCGCCTTCCTCACCGGCCTGGCGCTGGAGTGGTCCGGGATGGAGATCCCGGCACTGGTGGCGTTCTGGATCGGTCTGCTGCTGGGCGCGTCGACGTTCACCCCGGGCGCGATCCGGAAGCTGTTCAAGGGCAAGCTCGGCATCGGCCTGCTGATGACCATCAGCGCCGTCGGCGCGGTGATCCTCGGCTACGTCGAGGAGGCCGCCGCCCTGGCGTTCCTGTACTCGATCGCCGAGGCGCTGGAGGACAAGGCGATGGACCGTGCTCGCGGCGGGCTGCGGGCACTGCTCAAGCTCGTCCCGGAGACCGCGACCGTCCGCCGCGACGGCGTCTCGGTGGAGGTCGCCGCGAAGGACCTGGCTGTCGGTCAGTTGATGCTGGTGCGGCCGGGCGAGCGGATCGCGACCGACGGCGTCGTCCGCACGGGACGTTCCAGCCTGGATACGTCCGCGATCACGGGGGAGTCGATCCCGGTCGAGGTCGAGCCCGGCGATGCCGTGTCGGCGGGTGCGATCAACACCGCGGGGGCGCTGGAGGTCGAGACGACCGCGGCCGGCACGGACAACTCGCTGACCACGATCGTCGACCTGGTGGAGAAGGCGCAGGCGGAGAAGGGAGACCGCGCCCGTCTCGCCGACCGCATTGCCCGCCCGCTCGTGCCCGGCGTGCTGATCCTCGCCGCTCTCGTCGCGATCATCGGGTCGCTGCTCGGCGACCCGGAGCTGTGGATCACCCGCGCACTCGTCGTGCTGGTCGCGGCATCGCCCTGCGCGCTGGCGATCTCGGTCCCGCTGACCGTGGTGGCCGCCATCGGGTCGGCGAGCAAGTTCGGCGTGATCATCAAGTCCGGGGCCGTGTTCGAGCGGTTCGGCGTGATCCGCCACGTCGCGGTCGACAAGACCGGCACCCTGACCCGCAACGAGCCCGCCGTCACCGCGGTGCTCACCGCCGACGGCGTGACCGAGGCGCAGGCGCTGGCGTGGGCGGCGTCGTTGGAGCAGCACAGCACCCACCCCCTCGCGGCCGCGATCACCGCTGCAGCGCCTGAGGCCCCTGCAGCCGAGGGCGTGACCGAGCAGGCAGGTCACGGCATCGAAGGCGAGCTCGACGGCGCGCGGATCACCGTCGGCAGCCCGCGCTGGCTCGACGCCGGGACCCTCGGCGACCGGGTCGCGGGGCTGGAAGAGCAGGGCATGACAGTCGTGATCGTCCACCGCGGCGGCGTCCCGGTCGCCGCGATCGGCGTCCGCGACGAGCTGCGCCCCGAGGTCCCTGAAGTGGTCCGCACCCTCGCGACCCAGGGCATCGGGGTGACCATGCTCACCGGCGACAACGCCCGCACCGCCCGCGCCCTCGCTGCGCATGCAGGGATCGATGACGTCCGCGCCGAGCTGCGCCCCGAAGACAAGGCCGCCGCGATCGCAGAGCTCGGTGCGAAGGGCTCGGTCGCGATGATCGGCGACGGCATCAACGACGCCCCCGCCCTGGCCGCTGCCGATATCGGCATCGCGATGGGCGCGACCGGCTCCGATGCCGCGATCGAGTCCGCCGACGTGGCCTTCACCGGCCACGACCTGCGGCTGCTGCCGCGCGCGTTCGACCACGCCCGCCGCGGACGGCACATCATCAACCAGAACATCATCCTGTCGCTGCTGATCATCAGCGCCCTGCTCCCGCTCGCCCTCTTCGGCGTCCTCGGCCTCGCCGCCGTGGTGCTCGTGCACGAGATCGCCGAGGTCGTCGTGATCCTCAATGGCCTGCGCGCCGCGTCGACGCGGAAGGCAAGCACGTGACCGCGCAGGACGTCGCCGCCGCGTGACGGCTTGATCCGGGACCATGCGGATGACCTTTAGATTTCACATCAGAGTTCGCGCGCGTTGATCGGCGACTTGCCTGCTGGCTAGGGGCCTATCGGGCGGGCCGTATGCCGGGGTCTAATGGCCATGATCATTTGGTTCCGGTTTCCCTTCGCCTCGGGTCTGTCTTCGTTATGGTCGGGCGAAGGGGCGGGCAGCAGTCGGGGTCGTTTTCGCGGCGGTGTCGCCTGGCACGCGCTGTCATCACGATGCTTGCAACCACCGCGAGGATCAGGAGTGCGGCACCGCCCGTGATCACCCACGGGTTGCGGAGGAGGGTGCCGATCCCTGTGATCGTGCCTCCGACGACGAGAAGTGGAAGGAGGGCGCAGCAGCCGACCACGAGCAGTGCGGCGACGGCCCCAAGGAGCAGGCCACGGCCGCCTCGCTGGTCGTCCTGGTTGGGAGGCATTGGTGTTCTGTCCTCTCGTGGTGCCGTCTCAGCAGCAGGTCTCGGGACCGCAGCAGCTTCCAGACAGTTCGTCGGCACCGGTCCGGGGGCGCTCGAGCATCTCGGTGATCAGGGTGCTGCCAACCTCGAAGGCATCGGCGACCGTGAGGATTTGGGCCATCGGGTGTTCCGTGAGCCATCCGGCGGCGTCCTCGCGGGAAGCGAAGTAGTGGACCTGGTTGCAGAACGAGGAGCGAATCGAGTGCATGGCCTCGGGGCTGACCAAGGACACCACCGCGGTCGCCGGTTCCACGCTAGTGACACCGGCGGTCGAGTCGACGGTGACGCGGATCGTGTCGCCGCTGGCCGGGGAGATCGATTCGACCCGGGCGGGCCGATCGAGGAGCGTGGGGAAGATCAGGGTATCGAAGGCGCACCAGGTGTAGAGCTCCTTACCGGCGACGGTGAACCGGTGGGTGGTGGGGCGCAGGGTCAGGCCCTGACCGATAATCCGCCCCTGGTCGTCGTACTCGGTGTCCGGTGACGCGGCGAGGCGGGTGCGGACCTCGTCGGCGGTGAGAGCGGTGGCGGTCGCGAGCTGCTCGATGGTGACCGGGTCACCGGCGACAAGCAGCCGCAGGAGCGGAACCAGCAGGGCTGTCTCCTCGGACCGGGCGAGCCGATCGGTCAGGTCGGTAGTGAGGGGCGTCATGGCGAGGCTCCAGTTTCTGATGGGGTGGATCCGCTGTCTGGCGCGCGGTCAGGCGCAGCAGGACAGCATCGACACATCGGTGGTGAAGGCCTTGGCGACGATCCGGATGCCTTCGGCCGTGGTCAGGTACGGGGCCCACGCGTCGGCGACCTCGGTGATGGTCTTGCCGAGGATGTGGACACCTGCGGCGGCGAGTTCGCCGGCGTCCTTGGCGACCGCGGTCAGGCCGAGGATCTCGCCGGTGTCCGCGTTGGCGACCATCTTGATGAACCCGCGGGTGTCCCGGTTCACCAGCGCGCGGGGCACGTACTCCAGTGGCAGGACACGGCAGTCGCAGCGGATCCCGGCCGCGATGACCTCCTTCTCGGTCATCCCGACCGCGCCGACGGCAGGGCTCGTGAATGTGACCCGCGGCATCCGCGTGTAGTCGACCGACGTGCTGGCGTCAGTGAAGGCGTTCTCGGCGACCAACGTGCCGTGCCGGGCTGCGACGTAGACGAACTCGGGGTGCCCGGTGACATCCCCAGCCGCCCAGACGCGAGGGTTGGAGGACTGCAACTGGTCGGTGACCACGACCTCTCCGGCCTCGCCGGTCTTCACTTGCACGGTCTCGAGGTTGAGCCCGTCGGTGACCGGGGCGCGGCCGAGCGCGACGAGGATCTCGTCGGCACGGAACTCCTGCACGCCGCCCGAGACCTCGGCCGCGGCGACGATCTGGCCGGTGCCCGGGTCGCGGGTGACGCGGGTGGGGATGGCGCGGCGGACCACTCGGATGCCCTCGTCGGCGAAGATTTCCTGCAACGCCTTGGAGACTTCCGGCTCCTCCTTCGACGCCAGCCGGGACCTCACCAGCAGAGTCACCTTCGAGCCGAGCCGGGCGAACAACTGTGCCATCTCCAGCGCCACATAGCCCCCGCCGAGCACCAGCAGCGAGTCAGGCACCTCGGACAGCTCCATCGCCGACGTCGAGGTGAGAAAGTCGACGCCGTCCAGCCCCTCGATGGCAGGAGCCCACGGGCGGGAGCCTGTGGCGATGAGGTATTGGGCGGCCTCGATGGTTTCGACGGTGCCGTCCGCGGCGGTGACCTCGAGGACCGACGCATCCGGCGTGCCGGCGAACGCCGCCTCGCCCTGGCGGACCGGCCAGCCGTAGGCTTCTGCCACGTCGATGTACTTCTCACTCCGCATCGCCTCGACCAGGTCCTGCTTGCCACCCACCAGCCCGTGCATGTCTACCGGGCCAGCGGTGGCGGCGATCCCCGGGAACCGGGAGCCCGCATCCGCGGCCACGTGGCGGGCCTCGGCGGCCGCGAGCAGCGCCTTGGACGGAACGCACCCCGTGTTCACGCACGTGCCGCCCAACGTGCCGCGCTCGATCATCACCACCGACTTTCCCAGTGTGGTGGCGCGGATCGCCGCGGCGAATGCCGCGCCACCCGACCCAATCACGGCCAGATCAAACCTCGATGGCATCCTTATTCCTCCCTGGACATCTTGGAACATCCCGCTGATACACTCATCATGAACCTTCCACCACAGGGGAAGGTCAAGCACGAAATTTGCGACCAGCGAAAAGGGGGGGGCGGGGAATGCGGATCGGAGAGCTCGCCGACGCGGCCGGCACCACGGCGAAGACGTTGCGGTTCTACGAGGACCAGGGGCTCCTGCCGCCGGCCGGGCGCACGCCCAGCGGCTACCGCAACTACACCGCCGAGACCATCGCCCGAATCGACTTCATCCACCGCGGCCAAGCCGCTGGACTCACCCTCGCCCAGATCCAGCAGATCCTCCACATCCGCGACCACGGCCAAGCGCCCTGCAGCCACGTCCGCGACCTCCTCGACGCACGCCTCACCGATATCGACCAGCAGCTCAGGCAGCTCCACGACCTGCGCGACACCCTCGCCGGGCTCCGCGACCAGGCCGAGCACGTCGAGCCCGACACGTGCAGCTCGGATCAGGTCTGCCGCTATCTGTAGCCAAGCCCGGGGGTCTGTCCGATAATCCAGGCAGTCCCACTGGAGGCGCAAGCGCAGCGGGAGGCCATTGGTGCTCAGGTCGAGGTTGAGCGCAGCGCGGGATAGTCGGACCATTCGCCCCCGGAGAGGCGTGCCCAGGCGGCAGCTGATGACGCCGTGATGCCGAGCAGGTCGGACACGATTCGAGGATGCAGTTGTCGGGTGAGGTCCATCAGCGCGGTGACACGAGCGCTGCCGGCGAGGAGTCCTTCTTGACGGAGTCGACGGCTGAGCGGCCCGGGGGTGATCGGTCGGCCCGGGTTCCTGCCCGGGAAGAGCCAAGTGTCGGAGCGGTTGCCGTCGAGCAGCTGGACCATTGCTTCGGCGAGGACTTCGGGCAGCTCGATCGGTTCAGTTCCGACCGTCAGCGTCATGGGGCGCGCGGTCGTATCGACTTGTGCGCGGGTGATCGCTGCGATGCGGGTCAGGTGGAGCCCGTAGAACAGGACGAGCAATCCGCTGACTCGCGTCACGGGATCCATGTCGTCTCGCGTGATGAACGCGCGTGCCATCGTCCACCGATGGTCGGCGGCGTAGTCGCGCCCTTCGAGGCGATGGCTGCGGAACTCGACCCGGAGGCGGCTCAGGCGGTGCCGTCGCAGCCACCGGGTGAACGGCGCGAGGGCATCCCGTTGTGAGGGCGAACCGGTGAGGAAGCCGTCGAGAGATCGCTGCGGGTATGTCGTCAGCGTTTCGCCGCTCGCGCGGTTGATGCTCGACCAGTGCTGCTGGATTCGTTTCCTCGCTCATGCGCAGAATCTACCGAAGGCGGATTCGACTCCAGCCGAAAACGATCGTTTTCGGCGCGGTCCAGAACTAAGGCTCGGAAGGCCTGCCACAAACGTTCGTCATAACCACCAAACGGCAAGGGTTTCCGGCTGATCTCGCGGAGACACACGCAGTCCGTTCGCGAACGGCGACGGCAGGTGTCGCGCAACCCATCGTTTCTGACTGATTCGGTTAGAGTCTCACGGCGAGCTGCCGCAGTGGCTCTCCGAAACTCATTCGGTGGGGACTTTCAGCGGACCTTGGTGACTATCTCGTCGCAGACATCTGGGCCGCGCCCGGGCGTCGCTACTCGTCGTCGGTGCATTCACGGTCGGCAGCCCGGTCGAAGTCGGGAACGGGCCGGTTCTGCGCGTCCTCGGGTGTCGTGGCGAGTCCGTTGCGTTCAATATCGTCGATCAGCCAGTCCATTTCTAGGATCTCTCGCCGCTGAGCTTCGCTGATTCCGACGGCGAGCTCGCAGACCCGGATGTCCTGAATCTGCGCTCGTTCAGATCTGGTGATCGCAAGGGAGTGGTGGGGAATCATGGCCCGCATGTATGCGGTGTCGTCGACGGTGATCTGGCTACGGTCGAGCGCGACGCCGCCTCCGAGCAGGAGGACGCTGACGATGACGACGGCGATGTTCGCTTTGGTGTTCTTGTACATGTTCAGCATCCAGGCGAGCATGACGAGGCCCATGGCGCCGCCCATGGTGAGGGCCATGAATATGCGGCTCTCGCTGAAGCGGATGTGTCCCCATTCCCACACTCCGGCGAACATCGTCCAGTACATCACGACCATGCCGGTGAGGATCATCGCCGCGAAACGCAGGTACATCTTCAGCGAGCCGTGCTTCTTGTCCTTTGCTTGTCGTTCGCTTCCTTCATGGGCGTCCTGTGACATGTGATTCACCTGTTCGTCTGGATTGGTTGCGCGTCGCGCGGTTGACGAGCGTCCGGTTCAGAGGGTTGCGAGGAGTGTGGCGCACGCGTCTTCGCATCGCCGGCAGGCCGCGGCACACACGGTGCAGTGTTCGTGCATGGTGTGCTTCTCGCACTCGTCGGCGCAGCTCGCGCACGCGGTGCGGCACGCTTCCAGGGCTGCCCGGGTGAGGTTGGTGTCGTAGCCGGTGTGTCGGGACAGGATGCGCGCGGTGGTGTCGCAGAGGTCGGCGCAGTCCAGGTTCGTGCGGATGCACTTCGTGAGCTCTGAGACCATCTCCTCGCTCAGGCACGCATCCGCGCATGCGGTGCACGATTGGGCGCAGTCCATGCAGGCCTCGATACAGTCCACGAGCGCCTTCTGGTCGACCTGTCCGAGGTCCTTCGGATAGGAGCGGAGCATTTCTGCCACGACAGTCATGATCGAATCCTCTCGTCGTCCTGGAACTCTCAAACTACGATCACGGTGTCGCCTGCGACACCCCGTTGAATACCCCGGGAGGGCATGGTAACCCCAGCCGTGATGCGGCCTCAACGCTCAGGGCGCAGTGTCTCGCTGATCCGTTCCCCCAGGCGGGGGATCCCGCAGGATCAATGCCACGGCAGCCATGACGATGATCAGCGCGATGTCGTAGCTGGCGACTGTGTAGGTCCACCAGGCGGCATCGGTCGATTGCGTGTCGCTCAGCAAGTGCGCGAGTGCGAGGACCGGGCCCGTGGCCAGGAGCACGTACCCGAGGCGAACGAGGCGTCGATGCGTTCGCACAGGATCGAGCGGGTGGGTTCCGGCGCGGGTCATTGGAAGATCGCTCCGATCGTGAGGAAACTGGCGATGGCGAGGAGGGCGACGGCGATCGTCGCGGCTGTGATGAAGAACGTGAGATTCCGCAATGGGTTCTTGGGCTTGTTCATGAGAAGTCTTGGAGCGCGGGGCTTTGTCGGTATCCGCCCCCCTATTGGGCGGGGCTGAGGACGGTCGTGCCGTTTGTGGAGATCTCGACGATGCCACGGTCGTCAACGAGGATGATGCGCTCGTCGATGACGGAGAGGGCTTGCACGGCGCCGCGCAGCGATTCCAGCTGCTGCCAGGCACCGCTTTCGTCCTGTGACCACAGGACGCCGTCCGTACCAGCACCAAGAAGGGTGCCGTCCGTGCGCGCCTCCAGGGCGTACAGGACAGGGGCCGCATCGACGGGCGTGAAGGTGTTGCCGCCGTCGGTGCTGAGGAGGAGGCCTTCTTCGGCGGCGGCGTACACGCCGGATTCGGTGGCGGCGAGATCAGCGGCGCCGAGGGGTGCACGCTCTGTCCAGGTGCTTCCCTCGTCGGTGCTGGTGAGTAGGTTCACCTGACTGGAAGGGATGCCGTACAGGACGCCGTCGGGTCCTGCGGTCAGGACGTGGAAGTCGGTGGTCCCGTTGAGGGCGATCGGGGACCAGGAGTTCCCGTAGTCGTCGCTGCGGATGATGCCGAGGTTCGGGGCTCCCAGTTCAGGCGGGGTGTCTTCCCCGGGGTGTCCGGACGCGAACAGCGTGTCTTTCCAGGCGGTGAATCCCATGGCGTCGAAATCGTGTCCGCCGATCGGGCCGGAGATCTTCCCGCCGGGGTCGAGGGTGAAGATGCCGTTGTGCGTGGCGATGAGCAGGTCATCGCCACGTGGGTCTTCGGCGATGCCGTGGATGTGGTCGATGCGGGGTGCCGAGTCGGGGTTTCCGAGCGGTGTTGCGGTGCAGCCGGTGGCGATGACGGCGAGGGCGGTCACCGTGGCAGTGGCGAGAAGGAGTGAGCGTTTCATGATGGCTTCCGGTGGCGGCCGCGGGACGGCCTGGCTTCGCGGCGCGCGCGGCAGGAGCGCACCGACATGTAATGGATGTCGAGGGCGTGGCAAAGAGGTGGCAGGTGAGGGCGGGCCGAACGTTTTCTCGGCCCGCCCGGGTCCTAGAGCTGTTCCAGGAGTTCCTGCATTGTGGCGATCTCTGCGGTCTGATCGTCGATCACTTGCTGTGCGAGGTCGAGGACGTCCGGGTTCTGCGCCTCGTCAAGGGCAGTTTGCGCCATGCCGACGGCACCTTCGTGGTGCACGATCATCTGTTCGAGGAACAGACGGCTGGCCTCGGCGGCGTCTGCGTTCTCCAGCAGGGTCATGTCTTCTTCGGACATCATGCTGTCGTCACCGCCCATTGACCCATGGTCCATGCCGCCCATGGAGTCAGGGGCGTAGTCCACGCCCCAGTCTTCGAGCCATCCGAGCATCTTGTCGATTTCGGGACCCTGCGCTGCTTTGATCTGTTCGGCGAGCTCGACCACGCGTGCGTCGACGCCGTCCTTGGCGAGCAGGATGTCGGACATCTCGATGGCCTGCTGGTGATGCGGGATCATCATCGTGACGAACATCTCATCCGCCTCAGTCGCCTGTGAGGTCGACGACGACTGCGACGGGGAGGTGGTCTCGCTAAACGGTGCGGTGCTGTTGTCCGCGCAGCCGCTGAGCGCCAGCGCGAGTGTCAGGATGCCGGTACTGACAGCGAGGGGGATCTTCTTGTTCATAATTGTTCCTTCGATAAGTCGTATGAGGGTTGCGCAAGTAACGGCGCCAGGGGGCGCCGCGAAACCGACCGCTCGGATCGGCGGCGACTACTCAGGTGCGACTTATCGAAAGGAACGTGAGCGAAGGAGCCCGCGGAAGGACACTGGTCGCATCCCACCTAACCGGGATCGTCACGCGGTGGAGGGGCAGGCCGCGACCGTGGACCAGCGTCGGAGGAAGCAGCAGCAGGAGACCAGCGAGCAGCGCGAGCACGCACGCCGCCAGCATGTCGTTGTGGCCCTGGCCGGTCCCGGTGCTTACGTGACAGGGCCCATCGCAGGCGGTGTCCGCGCTGTCGGGGCTGCCCATCACGTCAGTGACGTGCTCGTCGCCTGCTGAGGATGTTGAGTGGGTGAGCCCGGTTGAGCCGTGCCCGGCAGGTTCGGCGGTGAAGGTATGCATCGCCAGCAGCCCGACGATGACCATGAGCGTGGCCGCGCCCAGCATCAACACCGCGCGCACCGACAGCTGCGGGCGTGCGCTGCGAAACGCGGCATGCATGTGGGAACCCTTCATCCTGTTCAGAATGCTAACACCGCGGACTATGCGCCTCATCGGGTGGCGACCGGCCTCGCACGCGGATAGCGGGAGACAGGCCGCAACCATCTACCCATCGTATCCGGGATACCCCATAGGGGTATATGGTTTGGGCGTAAGACATCCCGTCCGTACCGATCGAGAGATGAATATCACATGTCCGACTCCATCATGGGATCCTGCTGCGGCCACAACCCTGGCGCTGTCTCTGCCGAAGGACGCAAGGACCTTCTCACCCGGTCCGCGCATGAGTACGCCGAATGCCCCGTCATGGTGGGCAGCACCGTCGTCAAGGCGGACGCGGAAGCCGCCGGCTTGTTCCGCGACTACGGAGGCAACCGGTACTACTTCTGCTGCGCCGGATGCGGCCCCGCATTCGACGCTGACCCAGCCAGATACGCCACCGCCGCCGTCTGAAACAGCGGCAGTCACGTGCAGGCTGCAGCATTTTGACCTGCACCGTTCACCAACTCCCAGGAGGATATGTCCATGAGCACCCCGCACAGTGGCGGCGCGGACCACGCACACGCCGATCACGATCATGTGGCGCACGGCCACGCTCCGTCGGACCCTCCCGCGGTGACCGCCACAGCGCACGGTTCGCAGACGGACCATCGTGCAATCCCGCATGAGCATGGCGAGTCGACGTCGCACGAGGGCCACGGCGCACCGTCCGGCCACGGTGGACACGGCGGGCATGCGGGACATGGCGACCACGTCGGCCAGTTCCGGCGGCTGTTCTGGATCATGCTCGTCCTGGCTGTGCCCACCGTCGCGCTCTCTGGCATGTTCTCGATGATCCTCGGCTATGCCCTTCCCGACGTCCCGGGTCTTTCGTGGGTGTCGCCCGTGCTCGGCACGATCATGTATGTCTGGGGCGGCAAGCCGTTCCTCGTCGGCGCGGTCAGTGAGATTCGCTCTCGCCAGCCGGGCATGATGCTGCTGATCGGTCTGGCCATCACGGTCGCGTTCGTCGCCTCCTGGGGTGCGACGCTTGGCATCCTGCACCATGAACTTGATTTCTGGTGGGAGCTCGCCCTCCTCATCGTCATCATGCTGCTCGGGCACTGGATCGAGATGCGCTCTCTCGCGCAGACCACGTCGGCGCTCGACTCCCTCGCCGCCCTCCTGCCGGATGAGGCGGAACGAGTTGAGGGCGACCAGGTCGTCACCGTCTCGCCCGCCGCCCTCGTCGTCGGCGATGTCGTGGTCGTGCGGCCCGGTGGAAGCGTCCCCGCAGACGGACGTATCGTCGATGGACGCGCATCCATGGACGAGTCGATGGTCACCGGCGAATCCCGCACCGTGGAACGCAGCATCGGCGACCAGGTCACGGCAGGAACCGTAGCCACCGACTCGGGTCTTCGAGTGGAGATCACCGCGACCGGTGATGATACGACGCTGGCCGGTATCCAGCGCCTGGTGACGGAGGCGCAGAGTTCCTCTTCCCGCGCGCAGCGTCTCGCCGACACGGCCGCCGCGTGGTTGTTCTGGTTCGCCCTCGGCGCTGCGGCGACCACGGCGATCGTGTGGACGCTCATCGGGTTCCCCGATGCTGCTGTCATCCGCACGATCACGGTTCTGGTCATCGCCTGCCCGCACGCGCTGGGCCTGGCCATTCCGCTGGTCGTCTCCATCGCTACCGAACGCGCCGCGCGCGGGGGCGTGCTCGTCAAGGACCGGCTCGCCCTGGAGAGCATGCGCACCGTCGACACGGTGCTGTTCGATAAGACCGGCACCCTCACCAAGGGTGAGCCTGTCGTCTCCGAAGTCTCCGCCGTTGACGGCGCCGACCCCGACCGGGTTCTCGTCTTGGCCGCGGCGGCCGAGGCCGACAGCGAGCACCCCCTTGCGAAGGCCATCGTCCGCGCGGCTGCCGGAAAGCAACTCACTGTGCCACGCAGTGCGGACTTCACGTCATCACCCGCCGTGGGCGTCACCGCAACCGTCGAGGGAACGACTGTCCGGGTCGGCGGACCGCACCTGCTGTCCGAGGAGAGTGCGGATGAGCTCCCGATCGCCGATCAGTGGCGTGCAGATGGCGCCATCATCCTGCATGTCACCCAGGATGGGCGCGTTCTCGGTGCCCTGAAGCTCGCCGACGAGGTGCGTACGGAATCCCGCGAAGCCGTCGACGCCCTCCACGCGCTCGGCGTGCAGGTCGTGATGATCACCGGCGACGCCGAAGCCGTCGCGCACACAGTCGCCCAGGACCTCGGCATCGACCGCGTCTTCGCAGGGGTCCGCCCCGAAGACAAAGCCGCCAAGGTCCAGGAGCTCCAAAACGAGGACCGGAAAGTCGCGATGGTCGGCGACGGCGTCAACGACGCCCCCGCCCTCGCGCAGGCCGACGTCGGACTCGCGATCGGGGCCGGTACAGATGTCGCGATCGCCTCCGCCGGTGTCATCCTCGCGAGCGACGACCCTCGCTCAGTGCTCTCCGTGATCGAACTATCACGGGCCTCGTACCGGAAGATGAAGCAGAATCTGTGGTGGGCCGCCGGCTACAACCTCATCTCCGTGCCCCTCGCCGCCGGCATCCTCGCCCCCATCGGCTTCGTGCTGCCGATGTCGGTCGGAGCGATCCTCATGTCGTTGTCCACAATCGTCGTCGCCCTCAACGCACAGCTGTTGCGCCGACTCGATCTGCGTCCCGACACCACGACCCGCGCCATTCTGAATCGATGACGACACCGCCCGGAGACCCAGATGACTGATACTGCCAACCCCACAACGTCCTGCGACCACGGCGACCACGGGTACATCACTGACAAAGCCCGCTATCTCGCACGCCTCAAGCGCATCGAAGGACAAGCAGGTAGATCTGCCACGCTTCCGTGACAAACGGCAACATCAGGGCGATCACCAGCCGCACCACGTCGGCCGCCACGAGCACCGCCTTCCTCGGCAACCGGTCTACCACTGCCGCAATCAGGGGCGCGACGCCAACATAGGCGACCATCTTGATCTTCAGTGCCGTGCCGAGCACGGACCCCGCGGCGTCCCCCGCGATATCGAACGCGAGCAGTCCCAGCGCGACCGTGAGAAGCCCCGTGCCCAACAGGGCGATCACCTGCGCGGCAAACAGCTTCGCATAGGTGACGTTGCGCAGAACGCGCAGCATCAGCGGCGGTCCTCCGGCGAGGGGTGCTCGCCGCGGTGGTGCGGAGGGTCGTTGCTCAGCGAGTGCTGTGCTTGGAAGATCGCGTCCGCGACGAGCTGCCGGGCGTGCTCGTTCGTGAGCCGGTAGAACACCTTCGTGCCCTCTTGCCGCGCCAGCACGATCCGCGCCAGGCGGAGCTTCGCGAGGTGCTGGGAGACGGCAGCGGGGGACTTGTCGACGATATCGGCGAGGTGGTTCACCGAAAGCTCCTCATCCCGCAGCGCGAGAATGATCCGCACCCGCGTCGCATCCGCGAGCATCGAAAACACCTCGACCCGAAGGACTGCCGCTATGGCTCTCAGCACGAGCACCACCACGCACTGCCCCGCATGCGGCACGTGGGTCTGCGACGAGGCGGCGTCCGCCGGCACTACGCCAATCGCTTCTCGTCTCTGGCGCATCGGTGTCCGCGGTGCGCGAGCGAGAAGGGCCACATGCTGCCCGCCCGTCACCGCGATGGACGCATGGCAGATCACGTCGAGAGCGCCGGTCGCATGGTGGCCGATGGGATGACGCCTCGGTATCCCGTGGCGTTGTGATCCGGGCGCCGCGACATAATGGCGCACCGTGCTCCTATAGTGCTCAGTACACGAGCGTCGGGAGCAGCTATGGCCACGACATCCGTCGATATCGACGAGGACACACTGAAGCAGGCCAAGAAGGTCGCCGGCACAACCTCCGACCGCGAGACGGTAGATCTCGCCCTGCGCGCCCTCATCGCGATGCGACGTCAGCCCGAACTCGAGAACGCCCTCTCCCGCCTGCGCTCGGTTGTGGATCCGGCCACCGCTCGCGCCGCCCAGGCGACAGAGAACGTCTGGCGTGAGATCGCTGACGAGTTCGGCCTCCTGAAGTCGGGCGAAGTCGGCGCTCTGCTGGGCGCCAGCAAGAGCAATCGCGAGTTCGTCTCCATCCGCCGCAATCGCGGAGAGCTGCTGGGCGTTGTCCGCAACAACGGCTACCTGTACCCGGGCTTCCAGTTCGATCGATCGACCGGGACCATCAAAGCGTGGGTGAAGCCGCTGCTGGAACTGGCCAGGGAGCACAGTATGGGCGCCGTCGACGTGCTCTTCTGGATGATGACGCCGACCATCTACTTCGGCGGCGATCGGCCCGCGGATCACGCTGGCGAAGGGGACCGGCTCCTTGATGTGGCCGGACGCTCATGGAGCGTCCACTGGTGAGGCTTCCTGGCCCGCGAGCCTACGAAGACTCGATCAGGCTGCCCTTCGCTGAGCTGATCGTGCAGCTGCGGGAGATGATCGGCGTTCGGCTGGTTGCGTACATCGGCGGCGTCGAGGCTGCACGCTCGGTCACGTCGTGGGCAGACGATGCCGGCGAACCCGGAGAGGTAGACCGCGAGCGGCTGCGCCACGCGTTCTATGCAGCAGCGCTCCTGTGCGAGTGGTACGACACCTCCACGGTCCAGTCCTGGTTCACGAGCCTTAACCCGGCTCTGAACGATCAGGCGCCAGCCCAGCTGCTGCGTGAAGGCGATCCTCTCAAGGATGCCCGCGACGTCAGCGCCGCGGCGAAGTCGTTCGCGTACATCGGATGACGTTGGACAACTCGAGATCGCTGAAGACATGCGCGCGGTGGCGCCAGGCGCGCTTACCAGCGGGGTAGCTGTCTACGCATCGGGTGGATTTCGAGTGGCTTTCGGGATGGAAAGTAGTAGAATCAACATATGGAGATCCTGACGCCCGCCGCCCAGCACGGGCGCACCATGCGCATGGACATCCATCAGATTGTCCGTGAGCTCAACGCCGCACTTGGTCCGACGCTCGTCGCATCGTTGGCGGGCTCGAAGGATCGCAAGCTGCCGATTCGGTGGGCCAAAGAGGACGGCCCGGAACCGCGGCCCGAGTTTGCGCGTCGCCTCACGTTCGCGCACCGCCAGTGGACGTCGCTGTCCGCGGCCGATGGTGAGCATGTCGCCCGGCAGTGGTTCATCGGTGGCAACCCGTTCCTCGGGGAGAACACGCCGATCACGGCGATTCGCGAAGACCGTCACGTTGAGGTCGCTGATGCAGTGACATCGTTCATTGCCGGAGCAATCGACGAGTGAGACTCGAGCGAACCTGCGACGTCACAGGTCTGCATCTGATCTCGGATGCAGGTGTCTACGGGTTCCACGTTGGCAAAGGCGACTATCCCGCGCTGTCGGGAGCGCCGCGCGATGCCGCAGACAGCTCCCGCACATCGTGGAATCGTTATGACGTTCCCGGACAGACCTACTACGTGGCAGAGACTCGCGAATGCGCGTATGCCGAGGTCCTTGCGTTCTTCAAGCGGCCGAATGGTTCATCCGATCCGCTGAGCGAGGACGCCGCGTTCCATGACATGACCCTCGAGGCCTACATCGAAGAGATCGCCATGGAGTGGTCGGAGCGCGACTTCATGGGCCTTGGCGCTGTTCCAGCCGGCTGGCGATTCCACCGGGGCATGATCCCGGTGGTCATCCCGGACACCTGGCTCATCGACATCGAGCACCCTGACTCGATCGCGGCCATCGAGACGTTCATGGGTGAGGAGCTCGGTCGGCTCGGCGTGGACACCTGACCACGGGCACGTTGCGCGGCGAAGCGAGAGAGATCACTACGGCAATCGCTGACCACCTACACGGCATGCCCCTCGATACTGGCTTGCCGTCCCAGGGCATCCACTTCGGCAGCAAGCACGGCGCCTCGTGGTGCAAGGCGTTCTGGCTCGATCACCCGGCGACGCCGGACATCCTGACGTTGTCGCCAGAGCCGATCCACGTCACCGACGAAGCGCTCAGAGCAGCTGCCGATCGCTTCAGTATTCGGGTCTTCTGAGCGCTCACCGCTCCTGCGCGAACATCCCTGAGCTGACACCCTCCAGCAGAACCCCCGGCTCCACCTCGAGCGCCTCGGCGATCCGCACGAGCGACTGCATGTTCCGGCAGCTCGTCGAGTGGATACGCTCCGTTTGTCGACGCGTTGACCGTGCTCGAGCCGAAGAGCTGAGCCAACGGCGCGACGAAATCGCCGCGGGCGACCGGACACCCGGCCGCCCGCGGTGGTGCTGATGCGAGCTCACATGAGAGATGCTGGAACTCACACGTGCGCTCCGTCGAACGTGGCCACACTTGCCGGTCATCACAGAATGGAGCCGAGATGGTCCTCGCTGAGCCGATGTCGAACGAGGACCGTCTGGAGCTCGTGCGTCTGCAGAACTTGGAAAGCTGCTTCATCTCGCTGCGAGACTCCGGGCCCTCGACCGTCGCGGATATCGCGGCCGAGACTGGCCTGTCGCGTCCGACGATCAAAGACCGTCTCCAGGACCTCATCGCGCTCGGCCTTGTCACCGAAGTCGGGCGGGTGGTCCGGCGCGGGCAGAGCTCCGGGCGGCCGGCATCACGATTCGCAGTCAGCCCGCGCGCGGGATACGTGATCGGGCTCGAACTTGGAAAGCATCACGAACGCATCGTGGTCGCCGACATGGCGAACGTCGTCCGAGCCCGCTACGTGTTCACGGCTGATGACAGGACGAGCGTAACCGACAGGATGCGCTCGCTCGTCACGCGGGTAGCCGACATCCGCAGTACGCATGCCGATCTGGGTCCGCTGCTGAGAATCGGCGCGGCCGTCCCGGGCGCACTCGCCCCGGACGGCCTCATGACTCGTTCACCGATCTTCAAGGAGTGGACAGGGCAGAACGTCGCAGACGCTTTCGCCCGCGTCTTCGACGTGCCCGTCGTGCTCCAGAACGACCTGAACGCCGCAGCATTGGCAGAACACCGGCATGGGGCCGCCGCCGATGCGTCCGACGTTGTCCTTGCGCTCGTATGGCACCAGGTGTCCGCGGGACTGATCATCGACGGTGCCGTACGCGTCGGTCGTCATGCCCGAGCGGGCGAGATGAGTCAGCTGGTCGCGTCGGCAGATGACCGAATGCTGCAGCGATGGCCATCGATGCCCGACTTCCTCGAAACGCTGACTGCCGCCGAAGCGGGAGATCAGCGCTCGCGCGAGCTGGTCGAGGAGTTCGCTCTCGCGGCAGGAGCACAGATCGCCACTCTGCTGATCGCCGTCGACCCCGACGTGGTCGTGCTATACGGTCCGGCATCGGCCAACGACTATGTCGCCGAGCTTGTGGCGAACGCCGTGCATGCGGCTGTTTCACCGCCGGAGGACACTCCCCTGCTTCAAGCACAGCTCGGGGCAGACGCCGCTGCGACGGGGGTGCTCATCGCCGCCCTGGAGTCCGCCCACACTCAGTTCTTCGGCGAAGCGGGCACTCCGATCCAGCAGCTGATCGAGGCTGGCGCCCCCGCGACACGGTGATCCTCCTCCCGTTGTCGAGGCGTCCGGATCGTCGGACTTGACAACGCGGTAGACATCGGATGAAATGCTCCAAGCGGACTTATCGAATAGTCTTTCTTTAATCAGGTCCGCCCGGGTGCGATAACGCGACCCGACCCGACCCGACCCGACCCGAGCATCACATTTCAATGAGGAGATCAGCATGAACCGCAGGAAGGCACTGACGCTGAGCCTGACCGGCATCGTCGCGACCGGAGCGCTCGCGCTCACCGGCTGCGCTGGCGGCGGAGCGAACGCAGAGGGCAAGGACGGCCAGAAGGTCGTCTACGTCGTTCCGTCCAGCTGGGCGCAGACCGGCGCATTCGCCGACAACGTCAAGGCCTGGGAGAAGGAGAGCGGCAACACTGTCGAGATCCAGGCGATCCCCGACGAGCAGTACGACGACACCGTCCGCGCCCGCCTGCAGGGCGGCGAGGGCATCGACATCTACGCCGGCCAGGACAACGTTGACGACCCGTCCGCCATCATGCGTGAAGTGGACGAGTCCGCATTCGCTGACCGCATGGCCGAGAGCGTGCTCGAGTCGATGCGCGCCGAAGACGGCAAGATATACGGATACCCGGCCGCCGACGGCCTGAGCTCCTTCGGAGTCATCTACAACAAGGATGTCTTCGAATCGGCTGGCGCGGCAGCGCCGAAGACTCTGGATGAGTTCACCTCCGCACTCGAGAAGGTCAAGGCCGAGGGAACCACCCCGCTCTACCTGTCAGGTGCTGACGGATGGACGCTGCTGCAGCACCGCAACTCTGTCAACGCCAACCTGCTCGGCCAGGATCCGGAACTGGCAGAGAAGCTCGCTACCAACGAGACCACCTGGGGCGATGTCTCCGAAATGAAGCCGCAGTACACCGCACTCGCTGAGTGGGCCTCCGCGGGCCTCACCAACAGTGACGTGCTTACTGCCAAGTACGAGACCGCGATCAAGTCCGTCGCAGACGGAAGCGCTGGTGCGATCATCAACGGCTCCTGGGCTATCGGCGAGATCCGCAAGGCGAACACCGACGCGAACATCGGCTTCTTCGCGCTTCCTACCGAGGCCGGTGAGAACCAGGTTGCACTGTCGCGTCCGAACATCCTGCACATCGCCGCGGCGAGCAAGGTCGAAGACGCTGCTGCCGACCTGCTCCAGTTCCTGATCACTCCCGAGAATGTCGCAGCGCACCTAGCTGCCGCACCCGGGATTCCCGCTTTCACCGATGTCGAGCTTGAGAACCCGGATGCCGCGATTGCGGACATTCAGAAGTACGTCGAGAACGGCCAGTCGGGCCGTGCGTTCGACACGGCGACTGGATTCCCCACGCCCGAAAGCGAGCTGATCGCGGCCTACCAGGAGCTCGTTGGTGGCCGTGTCGACGCCGCCGGCTTCATCAAGAAGGTTGACGCAGCCTGGCAGGCCGCCGGCAAGACCGCCGGCATCAAGGGCTTCTGAGCCATGGGGCGGGGAGTAATGCAGAGACGTGCCAAGAGCAGAACCGAGGCCAAGGCGTACCCGTACTGGTTCGGGGCACCGGCGACTCTGATCTTCAGCGTCTTCTTCGTGCTCCCCGCCGCACTCGGGCTCTGGCTGAGCTTCACGAACGCGTCGACCATGTCGCAGCGGCAGGATTTCATCGGACTGGCGAACTTCCAGCTACTGTTCGGCACGCACGGTGAAGCATTCCTCGGCGCGATGGCAAACCAGTTCGTCTACGCGCTGATCACCACCATCGGAAAGACCGGCATCGGTGTGCTGCTCGCGTTCTTCCTGAACCGGGCTTTCCTCGGACGCAACGTGCTGCGCGCGGTCGTCTACATGCCGATCATGTTCTCGACCATCGTCGTGGGCATCGTGTTCGGGTTCATCCTGTCGTACGAGGGCCTGCTCAACTCGTTCCTTCGCAACATAGGTCTCGGCTTCATCGCGCAGGACTGGCTCGGTGATTTCGACCTCGCCCTGTTCTCCGTAACGGCAATCGACATCTGGATGGGCGTCGGCTGGACCGTCGTGCTGGTGCTGGCTGCCCTGCAGGGCGTACCTGCAGAGCTGCTCGAATCCGCGGAGGTCGACGGCGCGGGGCGCTTCAAACGGGCGATCCACGTCAGCCTCCCCACCGTCGCGCCGACCATCAGCCTGGCTGCGCTGCTCACCCTCATCTCGGGTCTTAAGTCGTTCGAGATCATCTATGCGACCACCGGCGGCGGACCGGGAAACGCCACTGAGGTGATGACCACCTTCCTGGCGAAAGCTCTGGGTACGACCAACCTCGGCTACGCCTCCGCGATCAGCTTCGTGCAGTTCGCCATCATCACCATCATCGCGATGATCATCCACCTGATCAGCCGCCGGATTGAAGCGAGGATGTCATGAAAGAGCGACTGAGCCGGAACGCGGCGACCTATGTCGTCGCCCTCGCCGTCGGCATCCTCTTCGTTGTCCCCATGGTGCTCGTGCTGCTGAACTCGTTCAAGTCGCAGACCGAAGCGTCCGGATTCACCCTTACCCTGCCGACCGAATGGCGCTTCGACAACTACGTCACCGTGCTTTCCGACCCCAGCGTCGCTCTAGGTCTGGTCAATAGTGCGATCATCACCATTGGAGTCACGGGCGGCACGATCACCGTGTGCGCGCTGGCAGGCTTCCTTATCGCCCGCCGCACGAGCCGTGTCACCTCGAGCCTGTACATGTACCTGATCGCTGGTCTGATCGCCCCGTTCTCGTTCATCCCCGCTATCCGGGTGCTGCAATGGCTCGGCCTCTACAACACGCACCTCGGCCTGATCCTCTCGGACATCGCCACTCAGATCCCGTTCATGGTGCTGATCTTCGTCAGCTTCGTCCGGCAGATCCCGCGGGAGATCGATGAGGCGGCCATCATCGACGGCGCGGGTTCGCTGCGCATGTTCTTCACCGTGGTTTTCCCGCTTATGAAGCCGGTGACGTTCACAGCTCTGGTGCTGCTCTTCACCTATGCGTGGAACGAGTTCCAGAACGTGCTGTTCCTCACCTCCAGTTCGAAGACGTGGACGATGCCCATGACCGTCTATAACTTCCAGGGGCTGCACACCTATGATTACGCGCTGGTCAGCGCGAACCTCGTAATCACGATCATCCCCGTCCTCGTCGTGTACCTGATCGCGCAGCGCTACATCCTTTCGGGGATGGTCGCCGGCGCGGTCAAGGGCTGACCTGCGATGGGTGCAACACCGAAAGTAGTCATGCTCGAAACGCAATTGTCCACAGTCGCAAACGACCGGCACGCACGAACGAACTGGTTCCGGGCCGACCGGTTCGGCATGTTCATCCACTGGGGAGCCTTCTCCGTCCATGGCCGCGGAGAATGGCTGCGCTCGTGGGAGAACATCTCGATGGAGGAGTACCAACCCTTCATCGACGGGTTCACCCCTGATGCCTTCGACGCCGACGAGTGGGCACGCACGGCAGTCGCGGCGGGCATGAAGTACGCCGTGCTCACCGCGAAGCATCATGACGGCTTCTGCCTGTTCGACAGCGCGCACTCCACCTATACGTCCATGCACAACGGCTTCGGGCGCGACGTGGTCGCCGAGTACGTCGAGGCGTTCCGCCGCCATGGGCTGAAAGTCGGGCTGTACTTCTCGTTGATCGACTGGTCGCATCCCGACTTCCCGGTCTTCGGCGACGCGCATCATCCTCACCGTGACGACCCCGCGTACGAAGGCGTCGAGCACGACTTCGACCGCTACCTCGACTTCATGCACGCCCAGGTGCGCGAGCTCGCCACCAACTATGGCCAGCTCGACCTCATGTGGTTCGACTTCTCGTACGACGACCTGACCGGTGAGGCCTGGCGCGCCGGCGAGCTCGTCGAGATGGTCCGCGAACTCCAACCCGGAATCCTGCTCGACAACCGTCTCGAGGCCAACGGGGGCAGCTTCGGCTCGATCATCACCGACTCGCCTCTGCCATGGTCCGGCGACTTCGTCTCGCCCGAACAGCTGATCCCCGCCGAGGGGATTCTCGACCTGCAGGGTCAGCCCGTGCCGTGGGAGGCGTGCATCACCCTCAACAACCATTGGACGCACTTCTTCGGCGACGAAGATTACAAGTCGCCTCGGATGCTGATCAGGAAGCTCGTCGAGATCGTCAGTAAGGGCGGCAACCTGTTGCTCAATGTCGGGCCCCACCCCGATGGCCACATCGTCACGGAAGAGCAGCAGATCCTCGCCAAGGTGGGGGCATGGCTTTCCCGCAACGGCGACAGCATCTACGGCGCAGGCGCTGCCGACTTGCCCAAGCCGGAGTGGGGATACTACACGCGCAAGGGAGACGTGCTCTATGCGCACGTGTTCGAGCCTCCGGTCGGGCCTCTTGCACTTGTCGGTGTCGACGCGTCCCGCATCGACTCGCTCGAGATCAGCGGCAAGCGGGTCGAGCGGGCGGAGTCCTGGCTCATCGAGGCGTATCCCGATACGGCATTCGTCAGCTTCGGCGAGGGCGACCCGGCGCTGACGTATCCGTTGCCCGACGACGTCGACACGGTGATCACGATTCGTCTGACGCCACAGTCAGTTCAGCACGGCTCGTGAGCCCGCAGGTCCTGCTGCTGCGCAGCGCTGGCGTCGCGCTCATCGTCGACTGCCGACACCAGCGGGCGCGGGTGGTGCACTGGGGTCCGGATCTCGGCGCCCTCGATGATCGTGCGCTTCTAGCGCTGTGTGATGCTGCTGTCCCAGCTCGTCTGAACGCGACACCTGACGACCCGCTGCTGTTCGGCGTGCTTCCCACCGAGGATGACGCCTGGACCGGTCGCCCCGCCGTTGTCCTCTCCCGGTCCGGGATCGCGACGACCCCGCGGCCGCGCCTGATCTCGGCGAACCTGGAGGATGCGGCAGCGCGGCTGGTCCTGCGAGATGAAGCGTCGCTCGCCGAAATCACCGTTGAGCTCGCACTGGATCCGCACGGCGTGCTCGAGCATCGGCGCACGGTGCGCAATATCGGCCAAGAAGCGCTCACCGTAGACGGACTGGATGCGGTGCTCCCGCTGCCGGTGCGCGCCGACGAGATCCTCGATTTCACCGGCGCATGGATCGGAGAACGGATTCCACAACGGCATCCCGTCTCCTTTGGGGTTCATGCTCGAGAGCATCGTCGTGGACGTCCGGGCCATGACGCCGCCTTCGTCACCCTGGTCGGCACCGCAGGGTTCACCAATCGCCGAGGCGAACTGTGGGCGATGCACGTCGCGTGGAGCGGCGACCACGGAAGCTATGTTGAGCGCTCAGCCGACGGCGCCGGAGACCTCTCCGTCGCTCTTAGCGGCGGAGAGCTGCTTAGGCGCGGTGAAGTGATACTCGATCCGGGCACCTCGTACTCCGCACCAGCAGTGTTGTTCACGTGGTCCGATGCCGGAATCGACGGCATTTCGGATCGGTTCCACGCCCGTCTGCGTGCCAGGCCACATCACCCGCATACCCCACGGCCCCTCACGCTGAATACCTGGGAGGCGGTGTATCTCGACCATGACGTCAACACGCTCCTGCGGCTCGCGGAACAAGCGGCTGACGTGGGAGTCGAGCGGTTCGTGCTCGACGACGGCTGGTTTCGCGGCCGCACTACCGACTCGGCGGGGCTCGGCGACTGGTATGTCGACGAAGGCTCATGGCCGGAGGGTCTACACCCCTTGGCGGACCATGTGCGCTCGCTCGGCATGCAGTTCGGGCTGTGGGTGGAGCCGGAAATGGTCAACCTCGATTCGGACCTCGCGCGTAAACACCCAGAGTGGTTGCTGACTCCCGCTGACGGCTGGCCATCGCGAGCACAGTACGTACTCGACGTGGCGCAGCCCGCGGTTTACGAATACCTCCTCGAGCGACTCGACGCGCTGATATCCGAGTACCGGATCGACTTCCTCAAGTGGGACCACAATCGCGATCTGCTCGAGGCTGCCAGCCACGCGCAGACGCGAGCCGTGTACGCCCTCATGGATGCCTTGCGTCAGCGGCATCGTCAACTGGAGATCGAGTCGTGCGCCTCGGGTGGCGCGCGCGTGGACCTCGGCATCCTGCAGCGCACAGACCGGGTGTGGCCGTCTGACACCTTGGATCCGCTCGAGCGCGAGCGAATCCACCGTTGGACGTCGTTGTTGCTTCCCCTGGAGCTCATCGGCTCGCACATTGGCGCCGCGACCGCACATACCACCGGCCGCAGGATCAACGGGACCCTGCCTTTGATCACGGCGCTGTTCGCTCACGCCGGTATAGAGATGAACCTGCTCCGGGTGAATCAGGCGGAACGTGACGCACTAACGCAGTTCGCCGAACTCTATCGAGAGACCCGTGCGCTGATGGCGTCCGGGCGTCTAGTGAACGCGGACGTGTTCGACCCAGCAGTCCGACTGTTCGGTGTGGTGAGTCCAGATCGGAGCCGTGCGCTTTTCGCTGTAGTCCAGATCGGCATGACCGCCGGACGCCCCGCGCGAGTCCAGATCCCCGGGCTCGATGAGAGCGCTGGGTATGACGTCCGTGTGCGCTCGGAGCTCGGGGTGCCGGATCGGGGCACGAGCACCGGGCCGGCCTGGTTCGACGCAGCGTTGAACGCACCGCTCCGCTTGGGGGGTTCCGTGCTCGCGCGCTCGGGACTCTCGCTTCCCCCACTGCGCCCCGAGACTGCCGCCCTGATCGAGCTGACCCGCGTGAGAGAGGAGACCTCCGATGACCACTGACCTTCGTATCGGCATCGTCGGCTTCGGGCATCGAGCTCAGCTGACTGACCAGGTGCAACGCCCGGGCCGGGGCTCGTTTGTCTCGGCAGTGCTTGATACAGCCGAGCGCGGCCGAGCAGACGCTCGCGAGAGGCTGCCGAATGCCTTCGTGACCGACACGCTTGACGACTTCATCAGCGCCGGTGTGGACGCCGCGCTGGTGCTCACTCCCGATGATCAGCACACCGATGTGACCGTGGCACTGCTGGAGGCGGGCGTTCCCGTGTTCTGCGAGAAGCCGTTGGCGACGAAAATCGCGGACGCGGATACCATCCTCGAAGCAGCGCACCGCACCGGAACCCGTTTGTACGTCGGCCACAACATGAGGCACATGCCGGTGATCGTGCTCATGCGACAGCTGATCCTCGACGGGCGTATCGGGGAGGTCAAGGCGATCTGGTGCCGCCATTTCGTAGGTCACGGCGGCGACTACTACTTCAAGGACTGGCACGCCGACCGCCGACGCACCACGGGCCTGCTCTTACAGAAGGGCGCGCATGACATCGACGTCCTGCACTGGCTAGGCGGCGCTCGCACGATGAGCGTGAATGCGATGGGGGCGCTGGCCGTGTACGGCGACATCACAGATCGCAGTGACCATGCCGGTGAGCGAATGCAGGACTGGTTCAGCCTCAACAACTGGCCGCCGACCGCGCAGACCGGCATGGCGCCGATCCTCGACGTTGAAGACCTCTCGCAGGTGAATATGACGTTGTCCAACGGCGTCCTCGCCTCCTACCAGCAGTGTCACTTCACGCCCGACTACTGGCGCAACTACACGGTTATCGGCAGCGAGGGCCGGCTGGAGAACTTCGGAGACGAGATCGACGCAGAGGTACGCATCTGGCGTCGACGCACACACGGCGCAGGAGAGCCCGACGAGGTACACCGTGTAACCGAGCTCGCCGAGGGAGCGAGCGCGATCCACGGAGGAGCCGACGATCTCCTGATCGCTGAGTTCCTGCGATTCGTGCGGCACGGTGGTCGTACCGATACGTCTCCCGTCGCCGCAAGAGACGCGGTGGCGACGGGGATCGCGGCGACCGAGTCGATTCGATCAGGTGGTCACGTGCAGAACGTGCCGGCCCTCTCACCGGAGCTGGTCGCGTACTTCGAGGGCGGACAGAGTCGATCTACATCGGACCCGGGCATAGCCTCATGACGCAGCACGCAGCCTTAGTCGATCTTGAAGCCGTCGAACGCGACGAGCCTGTGTCATGGGAGCTCGTCGACAAGCTCGGAGCGCTGATTCGCCGCACTGAAGGGGTGCCCCACCCCATCGATCCCGGGGCGTCGGGCGCCGCCGTGGCGCGTGCCCTGATCGAGCTCGTACCCGTCGCACTTGAGCGCCACCGCGAAGCCGATGTCCCCGCCGGCGTGACACGCGAGACGCTGATCGACGTCGGACGAAAGCACCGACTGTACGGCGCCGCGTCGGTTGTGCCATGGATGCTTGAGCTGATGCGAGCGGACGTGCTCAGCGCCGGGCGGCTTCAGGTCTCCATGCGCGAGAGCGAACACGGTCATCACCTGCACGTCCCTGAACTCGGACCACTGCTGCCAGCTGATGTCGATGCCGCATTGGCCCGCGCCTCTGAGCTGACCGGGAGCGCGCGGTACGCGTGTACGAGTTGGCTTCTCGACCTCCGACTGTCATCGGCGCTTGCCGGGTCGAACATCGCGGCATTCGCTGAGCGTTTCGACATCGTCTCGGGCGATGAGGAGACGCTGCTGGCCAGCGAGGAGGCCGCGAGGTTCGTTTTTCGTCGCCCGCTCGTCGAGGTCCTCGACCCCGCGTTGCCGACCAAGTCGCGGCTTGAGCGAGTGGTCGCCTCAGCGCTGCGCCGCGGTCGGAATTGGACGATGCCAACGGGAGTGCTGAAGGCCCGACACTCTCACTGACTCCACGGGGCGTCGACCGTGTGAAGACTGCCGCCCTCGGCAGACGTCTCCTTGCTCGGGACGGTGGGTTCAACCGACTCACTCGTCGGCCTTGACCTTGTTGCCCCACAAGGGGCGGATACCACTTCGAACTCGCTGGTGCCTTGGCTGGTAGTAACCGTCTCGTGGTGGGGAACCCCGTTGCGCGCGATCTGCGCCAAAAGCACCGTTTCTGCCAAGTCCGGCAAGCTCTGCCAAGGTGGCCTTGGCTGGAGAGAGCCCTACTCCCGCTTGGGATCGGAGGCCCCTGCCAAGGTTGCCAAGTAGTAGATCTGTTATGTGAGAAGAAAGAGAAAGAAGTAAGAGAGATAGGCCCAACTTCACTCTGGAACCCCCTATAGAACACCCCGCACTTGGCAACCTTGGCTGGAGGGTCGTTTTCGTCATGTGACCGGGAAAAAGTTGCACTTTCTGACCTTGGCAGGTCCTTGGCAGACGTCTCTCTTGGTGGATTCGCGTTCCGAGCGTCGAATGTGCCGCAGGGTATGGGGCGAGAGCGTGTTGCGGAGCACATCGCCGAGCAGTCAGCCGGCTGCCGAACGTGCCGCAGCCATGGGGACGCGGGGCCTCGTGCCGGGGCCCGTGCACGAAACTGACAAGTCAACAGTGAGTAATCGCGAGCTCGAGCGACAAGTTGCGGCGCTCGGAGCAGGGCCGGCGTCAGGGTGTCCAGGCCTGCGCTAAGCGGGCTCCATCGCTCCAAGGGTTGACGTGCGGCGCCGCCCGCTGGTAGGAATCAATCGACCATTTATTAAAGAGTGGTCTGTTAATCCCGCCCCTTGGCGTTCGAGGAGGAACGATTGTGGCCACAACATTGACTAGACGCGGGAAGAAGGCGCTAGCGATAGCCGTCTCCGCTATCGGGCTGGCCGCGGCGTTCGTGGCGCCTACCGTGCCGGCGTACGCGGCTGATCCGCCGCTGAGACATCCGTTCTCACGGGAGGATCCGCTGATCATCCTTGGCTATTACCCCGGGACTGCTGAAACGGAGGGGGGAACGACGATGGCGCAGACCTGGGAGCAAGTTCCCTCGGACCTGCGGGACAACATCGTCGTGAACCTCATCCCAGACGGTGTGTATCCCGGTGACTCTCAAGCGTTCAAAGACTTCGTCACCTCGAATCTCGCCATCTGTCAAGCGAACGGCATCCCCTGCTCAGTGCAAGCGCTGCACGGTGGATCAAGCTCCGTCGCTCCCGCATCATTCTGGGCTCAGACTGCCGCCACATACAGCTCGTTTGTCGGTATCAACATCGCTGAACTGTACTGGGGGAACGTCAGCTCCAACGGGCCCCGCGTGGCCACCCTCATCAATGCCGCCGGCGACAACGGGCTGATCTTCAGCTGGACCGACTCGAACCACGGCAACATCGTCAACTACCTGGAGAACACCAGCACCGGTGTCTTGGACGCGATGCGCGCCCACTCTGCCAACGTCGTCCTGATGAACAAGGAGACCGAGGCCAATATCAGTACCGACAACCTGTTCCATGGGCTGTGGCTGGCGGGGATAGCAGGGAACTGGGGGTCGGCGACAGACCAGTGGCACTGGGCGGAACAGCGCCACCGACAGGTGTACGGCCCGAACATCGGCAGCCGTACCTGGAAGGACAACCTCCAGAACCCCGAGGCTCTCATGGCTCAGAGCATCCAGCGAGCGGCAAGTCAGGGTGCAACAGCCCACGCACCGGAGGCCGGGTTCCTGATGTTCTCGACCAACAGTCTTCGCACCGCTCCCTTCCAGCACGGCCTTATCCCCCTCTTCCGCGACCTCGACAGTGGGGCTGTGCCCGTGCCTTCGCGCCAGGACGTGCTCGCGAAAACGAAGGTCGTATACAAAGGGGCATCAAACTTCAACCCGCCCACCTACGATCTGACTGCCTCGAACGTGCACCCGAACACGGGACAGTTCGGCATCATCCCGCTGGTTCCGAACAACCTGACGCCCACTGAGATGTCAGTCTTTCCTGAGGTGGTGCCGGCAGGCGCCCGCTACCCATACTTCAACTCGCGCTATCCGCAGGAGTTCCTCACGAGCAACACGTTCCTCATGCATGCCGGGAACGCCTGGTACTGGAACAACTACAAGGAGAACGTCAACCAGGTGCTGACGAGCAGCTTCAAGCCTGTTCAATCGCGGGCTCGAGCAATCGGAATCGCGGCGGGTCCTCACACCTACGCAACGATGGTGGAGAGCGCTAACCGCGTGTCGTTCCGGATGAACAACTATCGCAGCAACCGCAGCCACCTCTGGAATGAAACCGTGCTGGGTGTTCCCGCATCGCAAGACTTCAATCGTGCGCAGACGCTGCAGTACATCCATGAGTACCTGACGGTGAAGCGGGACGCGGCAGGGAACGTCGTCAAGAACGCTGCGGGGAACGTCCTCACCGGTACTGGACGAGTCGTGGACGACCGGAGCTCGCGCGACATCCGCACGACTACTGTGACCGTAGATGGCACATGGCAAGGCGGCGCGCCCCGCGTGACCTTCGAAGCCATGGATTCCCAGACCGGCCGGCCGTACACGCAGACGCAGAGTTGGGATGCCGTCAACCAGCGGCTGACGATTGCCATCACGCACAACGGGCAGGTCAACTTCACTGTCGATACGGACGGCGCTGCACCGGCTCCGTTGAACATCGCCGCAGGAAAGACTGCAACGCAGAGCTCCACGTACACCGGGGGCGACGGAACCGGCCCGGCCTCGAAGGCCGTTGACGGAAACACCAGTGGCGACTTCACGCAAGGCAGCGTTACCCACACTCTCTCCGACCCCAACGCGTGGTGGCGTGTGGATCTGGGAGCGAACGTCGCCGTTGGCGACATCGAAGTATGGAACCGCACGGACACGACCGGCTCGGACTCAGATCGGCTCACCAACTACACCGTCAGCGTCCGCGACGCGGCAGGTAACGCGGTGTGGTCATCCTCCCAGGGCGAGCGTCCCTGGCCGAGCACGCTTCTGAACGCGGGCGGTGCAGTCGGCCGCTACGTGCAGGTGCAACTGAACGGAACGAACTTCCTCAGCCTGGCAGAGGTGAAGGTCCGTCCATTCCGGACGAATCTCGCTCAAGGAGGGAATGCCACACAGAGTTCAACGCTCTACGGGGCCCAGGCCGCTCGGGCCATCGACGGGAACACGAACGGGAACTACTCCGCAGGGTCAGTGACCCACACGGATACCCAAGCAGGAGCATGGTGGCAGGTGGATCTTGGCTCCGCGCGTCGAGTTGAGTCTGTGGAGCTGTGGAATCGAACTGATTGCTGCGGCGAGCGGCTGAGCAACTTCACGGTCACCGTCATCGATGCGTCGGGCGCGACGGTGTGGTCCACGACTCAGGCCGGAACTCCGAACCCGCGTCTAGCGCTCACTCTCCCTCCGAACATCGAAGGTAAAGCGGTTCGAGTGCAACTCAACGCGACGAACTATCTATCCCTCGCCGAGGTCAAGGTGCTCGGCTACTAGTTCGCGACCGAAGGCGTCTCATCCGCAGGTGAGGCGCCTTCGGTTCTCATTGCGGCACAGTCCGACGCTGGTTGCCATCGGTACACTCTGAGGTGCCTTCGCGCGCTGCCGCGTAGCGATCCAGAACAGTCACGTCGCAGTGAACAGAGGCGGCACGGCGCCAGAGCGCAGCGCGGTTCTCCACCGTGACGCCGATCTCAATGTCCCCATGGAGCACATGACATGTATCTGGAGCGGGTGGGAAGTCACCTCATACATGGACGCATCTGGCGAGCCTGATCGGTAACATGCTGCAGCTACTCTCGGACGAGGACGCGATCGTCCGTGATGTGCTGGGCACGGTGTTCGCCGGGATCAACCATTTGGGATCGCTGTCGAGGCTGGAGCTCGGCGAAGGACTCGAGGAGCGGCTCCGAACGATGGATCCGCTGATCTCCGCGGTGGGTGCCGCTGTGCACTTCTGGCATCGATCCCAGGAAGGCCCATCGAGCTGCTGCACGACGACGCCAAAGAGCTGACGCCGGCGAAGATCGCATGGGCGAAGCGCGCTCTCGCTCACCCCGAGGACGTCGCCCCCTCGCGTTTGGGTCTGGCCAGCGAGCTGGTCGACGTTCAACTCGTCGACTCCAAGTCCGATCCACGTGTTCAGGTCGCTGATCTCATCGCCGGTATCGCTCGCGTCGTCGGCGAATCACTGGCCAGGGAGCAACAGCACCCACTGAGTCAGAACCTGCTCCCGATGGTGAGCGGAGCGTCACTCTGGCCAATCCGGGAAAACATGGATGTCGCGAAGGCTCGCGAGGCGATGCTCTCCCAGTTCTGATTGGGACCGCCATTCGCGGACCACGACACACGCATGGTTCGATGTAATCTCAACTCAGCCCCCTCTCACTTCAAGGGGTGGTACATAGTTGCCGATAATCGCACATTGTCCGGACTATCGGCGCGCAGCCCCGTTTTTCCGCGGATGAGAGCAAATCGGCGTCTGGTGACGGGCATACGCTTGTCGGGTGGACGATTTCGCCGTGCAGCCGCACTGTCCGGAGTGCGACATTGTGATGCGTACGGAGCCGCACGCGTTCGTGTGTCCTCACTGCGGCCACCTGCAGTTGCTCGATGACGTCGAGATGCCGCCCGACTTCGGGGGACCCAGTGTCCACGGTGGTTAGAACGCGCGTCCTACAGCTTGATTGCGGTGCCTATACTCGCGGCATGCGTCGGACGATCCTGCTTCTGCTCTCCGTGTGCGTGCTGACCGGATGCTCTGCACCCGCGCCTGCACCGACGACGCCTGCTGCGACTCCGTCACAGACACTGCCGACGCCTATCGCGAGCCCGATGACTAAGCCGACGACTTCGCAGTCGTATGTCGATGTCGAGACGATGAAGCAACTATGGACCGGCGCATCGGAGCAGGAGCGAGCGGACGTGCTGGCCGAGGTCGGTCTCACGACGATCCCCGATGAAATCACCGACGAGATGGTTGACGAAGCTCTAAGTCGTGCAGCCGAGCACGGAATCGATGTCACCCCCGACGACATGCGCGAATTCCTCGACTGGGTGGCTACTCCCTAGTAGCCACGCGGCGTCGGACGTAGGATCTAAGCTCTCGGCCGGAGGAAGGACAGACCGGCCATGGGGCGACCATCAGCGTTTCGTGAGGCGGCGACCGAGAAGCGAATGCACGATCAGGCGATCGTCGACGCCGCGAAGCACGGGCCGCTGCAGACGCTCACAGAACGCGAACGCGAGGCGAATGCCCAGCCGATAACGATCTACCCGTGGGACGCGCAACGCCGCGTGCGGGCATGGGTGAGATTCGGCCCCCAGTCGGTCCGCGTCGACGCGCGGATCATCCGCTCCACCGCTCTCGCCGCCGGCATCGAGTTCAAAGCCGCCGGGCAGACGTACCGATGCTGGGTGTGGGGCAACGCCGTGCAACTCGACGAGTGAACCTGCTCACCTTCCCGCCCGTCATGCCCGACCAAGCGCCGCGGTCCTCATTGACCGCGATGGTCTCCTCGAAGCGGCTCGAAGGTCAACGTCACCAGATCGAGAACGCCGGCGTTGCGTACACGCGTGTCGCGATCGAGGCTGACCACGCGTCGCCCGTCCCCGAGCTCAGCGGTGCCGTACGTGTGCATGTGGCCATGGAAATGGAGGACGGGTTTGACCGCGTTGCTCACCCGCTGCACACGCTGGCGCTGGGCGGCCGAGATCGCCAGGGCATCAGGAGGATATCCGTCAGGGTTGCTGGCGATGATTGCACGCACTTCGGGGGCTGCATTGACCGGTGCCTCGTGTGTGAGCAGGAGATCGGCACGTCCGCCGAGGATCGCTCGTGTCTCCATCGCTTGAGTGATGAGTTCCTCTTCGAACCAGTCTTTACCAGGGGTGCGGATGGCTTTGTCCACACTGGATGCGCCGCCGAGGGAGAGGACCTTGCGGTCTGCGATTGTCATTCTGAACGGTCTGGGAAGAAGCCACACGACCTCGCTAACCCGGATTGCACGACCAGGAGCCCTCGCTTGCGCGGGCGCGATGCGGTCCCAGGCTTCGTGGTTGCCGAGCGTGACCAGCACTCGCTCGATGCCGGTTTTCCTTGCCCAGAAGTCCACGGCGTGTGTGCCGCGACCGTCGTGATCGAAGCCGTAGTCGCCTAGTTGGAGGATGGTGCGGATCGTCGGATCAAGTCGGCGCATGGCGGGGAAGAGCGTCTGAATCCATCGTGCGTTGCCGTGCAGGTCTCCGACGAGCCACACACGCTCGTCGGCGAGGTCGAACGACTGAGCTTCACTTTTCAAGATCGCCCCCTCCTTGAGTCGGTGCTCCGCAGGCATCGCATCGTCGTTGCTTGTGCTGAGCGGCAAGTGCGAGTTCAAGTATCACGAGGACGTAGGCGCCGTAGTTCAGCTCAGCGTTCCGTGCGCGCTCTTTAATGAGATGGCCGAACTCGACCGGTAGCCGCACGAGGATTGAATCTCGGCCATTGGTGACATTGGGTCGAGTGCAGTACCGATCAGGATTCCGCAGCGATGGCTCTGGCCTGAAATGCGGCAGTTCGAAATGCTCTGCGAGGAGCGTGACGACCCGCTCGCCCGCTGTCATGCGATTGCGACGGCCCTCACGTCGAAGGAGGGCGCCGAGCTCGCGGCTGGGTCGAATCAAGATGGCATCCCGAGGGCCTTTGCTCGGCCGCCCTGGCCGAGTCGATGATCCTGCCACGAGGCTGACAGCCTTCGCGCTCCGGGCCGTTCCCTCACCCATATGCACGCCAATCTTCATCGTTCCCGCTGTCTGACGCGATCTCTTCGAACGCTCGAGCCTGAGCGACGAAGACCGCGGCGACCGTGTCGCTGAAGTTGCTCCGATGCTCCGGCGTTATGTCGTTCCAGCTAGGGAGCTCACCGTGACTGGCGCGAGCTTGCCCATCGACGAGATGTCGCGCGGTGATGTCGATGAGTCTCACCCTATGCACGGGCCATTCTTGCCGCCATGCGTTGCTAGTCATTCGAGAGCCCTCTCCGTCCCGTGGGGACTTTCCGCGCCAACTCGCGGAGTCGATTGCGTGCTTGAGCTCGTTGAGGTTGCCCCCGTCGTAAGGCCAGACACTCGGCGCGTGCTCGGCAAGGTAACGAGCCGGACAAGCGCAGTAGCGGTCGGGGCCATAGGAAAAGTGGTTCGTCGTGCGCGAAGGGCGACTCGTACGGCTCGAGGCGGGCCGTGCTTCTCAACCGTGCACGTAGCTTGGTGCCGACGAGACGAGACGGGATCACGCCCCCAAAGTACGCGCGCGGCCGGCGATATCACGGGAGCGGAGAACCAGTCCGCGCAAGCACTGAACAAGAGTGCTCATAGATGACCAGAAACTGCGCGACACGCGGAAGACGAGGAAGAACGCTCGAATCCCTGCGTTTGCACGCTCGCTCGTGCGAGTCGCGCATCGAGCGCCGGTACGCATCCGCGCGATGACCTGGGCTGTGGCTGGCGAAGAGTGAGGGTCTGAGATGCCGGGCCACCCGGCGGTCACTCCGCGCCCACTCAAGGTCCGCTGCGGGCCATGAAACGGACAGCACCGGCCAGCGATGAGCCGATGAGTGGCCACGAGCTGGCCGCCCCGGGGCCTTGGTCCAGTTCGGGTGCGTTGGCCGGTCGTTGGACGGTCCGTGGCCAGCCATTGGTCAGAGAGCGACCCTCCGGTGACCATCGCGCGGCTCGCGTCGACAAGTGGCCAGCGGAGGCCCTGCGCACGGCCAGACCGCGGCCCGCTGGCGGCCAGCGGATGGCCACGGCACGCCCCTTCGCGGAGTGGATTCGTGCGAACCCGCTCCGTTCGGAGTCTGCAGCATTGACGGGGATGTTGTGCTGGGTCAGAGGGCGCCGGGGAGCCCCTCACCCTCCACGCGCGCCGTTTGGGAATTTGAAGTACCGACCTCGCTGCAGCCGCCCGCTCGGCTCGTTCCGCGGCGTCGGTTGCAGCGCACCCTGCTCACGATGAGGCGAATGAGTCGTCGCTCGGCGAACGAGGTCGGCTCGACGGTCTGTAGCAGCACGGATACACGAAAGCGCGACCAGGAGAGGCGCCGCCTCGCTCCCGGAGACCGTTGTCCCCCCGGTGCCACTACCTCGAAAACTAGGGGGACAAGCATTCCGCGTAATTACGCGCGAGAACCGCCCCGATGTCCCCATGGAACGCCATAGGGACACGCGATTTCGCCATGGGGACACGGACGATGTCCCCATGATTGTCGGGCAACGAGAGGTCTCCGCCTTCGCTCCGACCTGCGCTCCAGCAGAAGCCAAGGCGGGTGCGTGCCCGCCCCCGCGTCGGGGAAGAACAAGCAGCGTGTGAAAGCTGTGAACAGGCGCTTCGTCGCTTCGCTCGATCGCTGTCATCACGGGCCAATAGGAGCCAGACCCGTGTTGACAGCTCGACCCCGACTACCCGCAGGAAACGGACGTACGACAACACCTGCCCGGCTGAGGCCGAGATGAGAGAGGGTGCTGCCGATGGTGCTGAGCTCGTCCGTTTCCTGCGATGCAGAAGCAGAAGTGAACCCGTTTCGTCGCTGAAGCTCCTCAGCGGGGGAGAAAGAGTAAAAGAGCATAAGAGAGGCTGGCACCGGGCTGCGTTTCCCTCCGCTTCGCTGCGGTGAATCTTGCCCGCTGGTCGGCGAAGCCGACGGCCTTTCGCTCGGCGCTGTTGCTATACGCTGCGCTAATCATCTGTCTCGGCTCACCGCTCGTCGCGTTGCTCCTCGGGCTCCTACTTCGGAGCTTCGCTCCTCGCCGATCGCCGTCCTCACGGCTGCGATCGGTGCTCTTTTAGGCCCACGTGTGCCAGCCCATGTGGTCCGCCTGAGGACGCCGCTGAAGGCACTGGTGCTAGCTGCGCATCGCGGTCACAATCAGCGAGGGAATCGTTTCTGGAATCATTCCAGGAATGATTCCAGAAACAATTCCGGAAACAGTCCGACGCGAAGGTGCTCGGCACGCTTGCTGTTGATGCACCCGTCGGGGCACGCGTATGCATCGTCATGACGCCTCGGAGCGATCGAGATACGGGGTACCGCCTCTCCGCACGTCGCGAGCGTGCGGAAGACGGGAGTGAGGGGCGAAGCGGATAGGTCTAGCGCTCGGCCAGCGGGATGCGGCCTCGCCCTTGCACTGCCGTGCGCTTGGTAGAGGGTGTACCTGCACGTACCGGCACCCCTCCAGGTACGCCTCTGCGTCACCGTGATGGCTGATCAGCATGGAGAAAAGGTTGAACGGAAGGCCATGGTCAGCGAAAGAGTGAATTCGAGTTTGACCTCAGCTTTCCTTCCCTGTACCTGCTGTACCTGCGCTTTGTGCAACCCCTGTAAGGGCTGGTCGCTTCAAGTGCTGCATTGGGTCGCGGCGGGCGTTGTACGGGTGTCGCACTGCGGTGGCGCCGGACGTTGTACGGGTGTCGCACTGCTGTAGCGCCGGATGTTGCATGGAGGTCGGACGGTGGTCGCATCCGACGGACTTACGCCGACCGCGACCGTCCAGCACGCCGATGGGTGGTTGCCCACCGACGCGCGCCACCGAGCACGCGGTGCCCCAATTCGCCAATGGTCCGTTGTCGGCTCGAGTAGGCCGGGCACACGCCCTGCGCGGATGTTGGTGCACGAACGTCGATCGCGTTGGATGCTCTGCGGCTCTTATGTGGCAAGCGCGGTGAGTTACGAATCTGTCCTTCGCCGAGTAACCGGAATTATGCGAGGTCAGATCGAGAAAACGCGCTTCGGATTAGCCGTTACGGCTGGATGGCTCATTTGGCCCGAGCTTCGCTCCCTAGCGGTGCGACAGCGCAACTCCAATATTCTGCTGCTCTTCCTGTAACTATGTAATCATGTAACTTGTGGCTCGAGTCGCCTGATTCTTGAACGGTTCCGCGGTTACCGCGAGCGACCTATCTGGTAACTCGACGCAAGCAGACGTAACTTGCTGGACCTGCTCTGCCCTTTGCTGCCGAGCATTGCGTTCGAGGAGGGGCAGGGTGCAGGACGCGTAGGCGTCCTGCACCCGGGCGCTCAGGCGACGAGCGGGGGCACAGCATGTGCCAGGGCGGCATCGATCCGCTGGGAGCGCCTCACGGCCGCAGTCAACCGAGGTTCGGGCTTGTACCACTGTTGCTGCTGGCAGGGACAGGGTTGGCCAGCTCGCCGGTGACTCGCATGATCTGCGACGTGGCTCTTATCCTCGACGCCGTCATCGTCGAACGCGCTGCGATGCCAATCGTTGATGTCCGCGTCCCGGAGTGCCGCCAGTTCGGTGGGGTCGTTCGGTAGTTTCTGGTCGCGGAGCCGGATGCCCTTGTACGTGGATGCGGTCATATTCCAGGCGTCGCTAGGCACGTCGTACTCCCTCAGTAGGGGCTCGTTTCCGTCCATCTTCCTGGCTGCGTTGATCACCTTCGTCCTGTCCTCGCAGATCCAAAGGTCATCATCGTGGACTGCCTCGAGGAGGCGGTCGATGAACGTCTGCTTGTTGAGGGGACGGCTGCCAGCGTTTTCCCGCTCTCGCCATGCCTCGAAGAGCTGATACAAGAAGGCGAACGGGAGGAGATCCCACACGAACAGCTTGCGAACCTCTTGCCAGAATTCGTGAACCAAGTCGTTTCGGGTTTTCGCGTCTTCGAGCAGTGCCCGGCAAGACGTGGGTTCCGAGAGGGTGTAGTGCGACATGTGAAGCGCGCGCCAGAGCACGAACTCGAGGACTTCGGGGTCGCGAAGAAACTCGTTCTTGATCTCCGGGACCTCGGCGCCCGTGAAGCTCTTCTGGAAGGGGACGAACAGCTGTCTACGTGAGAACGACCCTGACTTGTCCTTCGTGTTGGGTAGCGCGTTGACGCACTGGATGATGAGTCCGCGGAAACGAATCATGATCACCTTCTGGTTCTTGCGGTTGATCGACAGGCGGTCGCCGGTCACTGCGGCTTTGAGCGCTGCCAAGAAGGGAAGATGCTCGCCGACGTTGTTTTCGTCGACCAAGACAACGATGGCGTTCAGTAGGGGCTCGAGCTTGAACTCGTTGCCGGGCCCGCCCCATTGGTCCAGCGGAATTGAGCAGCATGCAGGGGAGCCAACTCCAAAGAGGTTCTCGATCATCTCCAGCAGCGTTCCTTTGCCGGAGTTCCCACGGACGCTGTGGAAGAACGCTGCTTTGCCCCAGCGAACTCCCGGCCGCGCGGCCGCGCTGATGATCTCCCAGACGGTGTGCGCCACTTCCTCGGCGTCGGGGAGCCCTTCAAACAGACCCAGCAGCCAGCTAGAGAATGTCCACTCGCCGGAGCCGGCAATCGTGCGAGTGGGCTCCTGTGGTTCGCTCAAGGGGCAGTCGACCGCGAGCTTGGAGGTGAAGACGTCCCGCTCGGGGTCGTACTCACGCTGCGTCTTGGTGCGGAAATCAAACACGCGAGACTTGCACGGGATGGCGTCTGGATCGGAGTTCTTCTCCACGCGAAGTGCGCTGTCGTAGATGTGGCCGATGACCTCCCTCATCTTTGTGTCATTGATGTCCTGATCGAATGCCCGCACGAGCAATCGGAGCTGCGACTCGTCGGCGACGAAGAGGCCCTTGTCTGCGCCCGAGACCTGATACACGCGAAGCTCATCCCGCGACTTGTCGGCCAGGCCCGCATGGGCGATTCGTCGGATTCGATTCCACCGTGCGGTGAGCATCGCGATCTGCCAAGCGGTGAGGCTGGTAGGCCGGCCACCGGCGACATAGATCGGGCGAGCCTTATCGTCCTTCGTCACCGACACAACACACGCTTCGGTAGTTCTTGCGAGAAGTGCGGAGTTCGCATCGAGTGCCGGCGGCAACTCGCCGAGGGCGTAACCGCTGAGCTCGTCGAGATACTCCTCGGTGACATGCCGGATCCGCTGAGCCCGGCCCCACGTCTGCGGAATGGAGCCAACTGCGGTCCGCGGTGCGTCATCAGAGCTGTACGACCGGTCGTAATCGATGGTCGTGATCGAGTCGTCGCTCGTGAGGGGCGAATCATCAGCATCGGGCTGGGCGTCATCAAACGCTACTGTCATAGGTAGTTCCTTCGGCTATCGGACGAGCTGCAACTCGTCGGCTGGAGTTTGTTCTCTGAGAAAGCGCCTCGGCATCGCCGGGGCGCTTTTCGTTGGATGTGGTGCCGCGGTCACACCGCTTGCTCAAGCTGGCCCTCAAGCCAGAGGTCGACCTCGGTCTGTCTCCACCTCACCGCGCTGCCGATCTTCAGGGCGCGTGGCAAGGGCTCACCAAGCGAACGCTTGCGGTAGATCGTCGAAACCGACATGCCGATCTGAGCGGAAAGGTCCTTTGCGTCGAGAAGGGTGTTCTTGGGGTGAGTCATGCTGATCCATTCTTCGAGTTACCAGAGTCTTGTTGCGTGTGAATGACCGTAGCACACGCTATAAGAGTCTGGTAACCTCTCGGTATGGAAGCAATATCGATCGCGGAAGCTGTAGGAAGATTCCTCCGCAGTTACCGTCGAACGCACGGTCTCACCATGGACTCCGTCGCCACCGCCGGGCGTGAGTTCGGCGCGACATGGAGTCTGTCAAGCGTGCAGGCCATCGAAGCGGGTAAGGCAGCACCCACGCTCCCGACCCTGCTGACCTTGGCGCTGGTCCTGGGACGTCTTTCTGGCGAGCCTGTTCGGCTGGCGGATCTGGTGAGCGAGGCAGACCTCGTCGATCGACCATTTGTAGGACGCCCTGACCAACCCGTGCGGCGCACCTGGCTCGAAAGGGTTCTGTCCGGCGTGCCAGTCGAACTGCATGGCGTCGACTTTGTGCACGTAGCGGACCAGGGTGAGGGGAACGAGAGCGATGAGATAGAGGTCGCGGCGATGGCGCCCAAGGGCGCACTCAACTCTCGACAGCGGCGTGAGCAGGTCGATGCATTGTGGGATGCCATGAACCAGCCTCCTGACGCTGATCCCGTCCCGAGCTCGGTCCCAAAGCGGTACAGCCTCGCCGAGTCACGAGCGGCGAAGAAGCTCGGCGTGCAGCCGCTGCTACTTCAGCAGCACGCAGCGAAACTCTGGGGTCATTCGCTCGAGGTGGAGGCCCTGCATCGTGCTGGTGAAGACAGCACGCCGCAGGGACGCGGGCGCGTGACCCGCATCCTGGTCGACGAGATCCGCGCATCCATCGAAGGCGACGACTGATGGGAAGGCCACGGTTGCCAATCGGAACGTACGGCACCATCAATGTGGCTGAAGTGCAGCCGGGAAAATGGCGTGCCCGGGCTCGCTACCGGTTCGCCGACGGAAAGTCTCGGCAGATCGAGAAGCACGCGCCCAGTAGAGCTAAGGCGACAGCCGCGCTGAAGCACGCGCTGACCACGATCGAGGCCGCCCGTGGTGGCGAGCTAAAGCCGACGACGCACCTACGCGCCCTCGGCCACAGGTTTTTGGAGTCCAGGCGCGAGTTGGGCCGCTCGGAAGGGACGCTGGAGACGTACGGCTATGCAGTGACCGCGCACATCACGCCACGGATCGGCGATCTCTCGGTCGCGGAAGCCACGCCTGAGCGGCTGCAGAAGTTCCTCAACGCCGTGGAGAAGGAGGCTGGTCCTGGGGCGGCGAAGAACTGCCGATCGGCCCTGAGCGGCATGCTCGGCCTGGCGGTGCGTAACGGCGCTCTGTCGCACAACCCTGTGCGTGAGCTCGAACGCGTCACCCAGAGGAAGAAGAAGGGGAGCACGGCGATTCCGCTGGACGAGCTGCCTACATTCCTCGAGCGCGTTCGTGCTGACGAGAAGCTCGTCGAGTGGGACACGGTTGACCTGATCACGTTCATGCTCGCATCCGGGTGGCGCGTCGCCGAGGTATGCGCGCTCGAAGCAGACGCCGTCGATTTCGCCGCCGGCACCGCCTCCGTTGTCGCGCAGAACGTGCGTGTGAAGGGGAAGGGTATCGTCCGGCAGGAGTTTGGGAAGACCGATAAAGCTGCGCGTACGACACACCTGCCGGAGGCGACGATGAGCCTGCTGCGCAAACGCCACGCGGTGCTGCGCGACGCCACTAGCCTCATCTTCCCGACCCCGCTGATGCGACCTCGGGACCCCTCGAACACGCAGCGGGAGCTTCGAGACCGACGCGAGAGCCTGGGATACCCGGGCTTGTCCACCCATGCTTTTCGGAAGACGGTAGCCACGATCCTCGACAAAGCTGGGCTATCCGCCACAGAGATCGCCGACTATCTCGGCCATGAGAACCCGAGCATGACTCAGGACGTGTACATGAACACACTCAGGGGCTCGAGTAAGGCAGCGGGAGTCTTGGACGCGTCGCTGAAAGGGCTCATCTAGAACGTCTGTATGCAAGAAGTCGCCACGCCTAGAGTGACTATCCGTCAGATGCGTAGGAGACTGCTGTCGAGCCTGGGCTGTAGCAGGGCTAGGGTTCTCCAGGACTCGTCGCCGGAGCTGGCGTACGGGAAGGGGCGGATGTGGGCGAGGTATCGGCGGGCACACCTCGTCTCGGCGTGATGGTCGACGGCAGTGGCTCTGACGAGGCACCGGTCGCGATGTTCTTGGATAACGGCTCGTCATTGGAGCTCACGCTCGTCGTCGATCCCGCAGTCCGGCTGAGCGAACGCTACGAACGCTGGTGGGGACGCAGCGTCATGCACATGGACGACCCGGACCGCACTCGACGCAGCTACGAGCCTCCTCGCTCGCTAGGATTCCGAGACAGCTACGGCACTCTCGTACTCGTCGGCTGTCGATCAACCGACTCTCGCACGACCGGCGGAGGCAGTGGGCACGGCAAGCTTGTTGCGAATTTCGCGGTCGTCGACGGCCAATGGCTCGACTACGAGCAGATCAATGGACTCCGCACTGACGCACCTGGAGTCGCCGCCTGGACCAGACTGAGCGGGATCCGTGTTGACGTGCAACGAGACGATCGACGTCGGGCAAGATCGGTGCGGATGGACTTGGAGTCACCCGCAGACATCCGACTGGCCGGTGCGATGAACCTCGGAATGCACTTGCACTGGCGTACCGACAACCCTCGAGGGCGGTTCAGCGCGGAAGAAGTCGTGCAATTGCAGACACTCGTTCGAGACCGACGCACCTGGGATGACCACCTCGACTTGCACGGAGCAGTGCTTGACCTCGCAGCGATCTCCGCCTGGGAGCCATTCGGCTTCAACAGCATCGAAGTGCAGATCGATAACGACCGAGTGCGTACCGGTGAGGATACTTACAGCGATCCCCAGTGGCGCAAGGTTGCCACTCACCGCCTCGTCAAGCACGAGGCCTGGAAAGAGGGGCCTCGGTTCCTCTTCCCGTTCGCCGATGTCGGACCGCGCGGGATCAAGCGGTGGTTGCGAATCAGGCGAGACTACAAGCAAGTGATCGACGCGATGGCGCGCGTCCTGTACTCGGACGAGCCGTGGGGCATCAGCAGTGTCGTCCACAGCGGCATCGCCTTCGAAGCTCTCGGCTACATGATCGATCTTCGGAAGAATGATGGGGCGCATCTCAACGGCCGGAAGCAGATGAACTTCAAGCCCGGCCTCCGCGTGATCCTTGCGGACATGGAGTTGGTGCCGCTCGATGATGCCGAAGGCTGGATCGAGAGAAGCTACGCCGCCTATATGGGGTCCAAGCATGTGGACCGGGCGATGCCCGATTCCCTCGACCTCCTGAACACGCTGCGCGAGAATCTCCTCGTTCTGAGGTTCTGGATCGGTTTGAAGATCGGCGTTCCGGCAGCGACGTTGGAGAATCTTCTCCAGCGTGACCAGCTGAGCTCGCAGTTCATCGCTCTCGATTGAAGTGCGGCGGTGAGCGCCAGAGCGAGCGCGGACTCCTAGTCCCGCACCCGATGGTTCCACTTAGGGCCAGCCTGTCGCGTGGTGGTCTGACTCGGGTGCGCGAGGGATGTCGCCGTGTAAGTTCGATCGCAGCGGGCGAGCATGAGCCCGATCGCGTGCCCCGCGAGGTCGCTCAGACCGCAGTCGGCTGAGCGGTGATGCATGCCCGACTGAGCGAAAGTACGATTTCCAAAGTGCGGGGTTAATGCGGGGCGCCTGACTGAAGGCCCTCGGAGATGCGCGGGAGACCTTCACGATTCCATTGACCGATCGCTGAGTGCGCTCGGCCAGTACCGCCGGATCTCCCTGGTCAGCGCGCAAAAAAGAACCCCCGCGAGTAGAAGCCTCGCGAGGGTTCGGCAGCGGTGTAATCTCCGCTACGTGGCTCCGACCGGCATCGATCCGGTGACCTTTCGATTTTCAGTCGAACGCTCTACCAACTGAGCTACAGAGCCGCGCGGCGGATGATGCTGCCGCGTCCTAGACGAAGAGCCCTCTCCGAAGAAAGAGCTCGTCGCACGGAGCGACCCTGACGGGACTTGAACCCGCGACCTCCGCCGTGACAGGGCGGCACGCTAACCAACTGCGCTACAGGGCCATACTGGTGTTTTCAATTGTATCGGATGGAGTGACCCCAACGGGATTCGAACCCGTGCTACCGCCGTGAAAGGGCGGCGTCCTAGGCCGCTAAACGATGGGGCCGAGTCAGTCCCGGGGGACTTCCTTGCCGACGCTCAAGCATAAGGGATCATTCGGGCAAATCGCGAATCGAGTCCCGAACCGGCTTCCCCCGGGCGTGTTCGAGCGGGACGATGGAGCGGCCGGGGATGTCGTTCGCACCCCTCCAGGGCTCTGGTGCTGGTGTGAAAGTTGTTGTTACTGTGGCATCTGTGAAACCGGCGGAAGGGGCCGTGTGAACGAGAAGACCACGCAGGATGCGGCACTCGCGGCATCCGCGGACTGCGGGTGTGCGCCCACCCCGGCGGAGCGCCGTACCCTCTTCGGCGACGGGATCAGCCGCCGCGGCGCGCTCGGCCTCGGCGCCCTCAGCGTCGTCGCCCTCAGCGCGTTCGGCATCACGTCCGGCGTCACAGCCGCTCACGCCGCGTCGTACCCGAGCTGGGACGACGTGCAGAAGGCCAAGCAGAACGAGGCGTCCAAGGCCGCTGAGGTGAAGCGCATCGAGGGGCTGATCCAGTCGCTCACGCAGAAGGTGTCCGAGACGCAGGCCGCTGCCGAGGTCGCCTCCACCGAGTTCTACAACGCGCAGCAGGCGTACTTCGCCGCGATCGCCGAGGCCGACGCGCTGCAGGAGAAGGCGGACGCGCAGGCCGCCGTCGCCGACGAGTCCGCCCGCAAAGCCGGTCAGGTCGCCGCGCAGCTCTACCGCAACGGCGGTGACGACACGTCGCTGGAGCTGTTCTTCGCGGGTTCCGCGGCCAACGCCGACGAGCTCCTCGCCCGCCTCGGCTCCATGGACAAGCTCCTCGAGTACAACCAGACCGTCTACAACGACGCGGTCGCCGCGCGGAACTCCGCCCAGTCCCTCAGCGACCAGGCCGTCGTCGCCCGGGACGAGCGCGACCGGCTCCAGAAGATCGCCGAGGAGAAGATGGTCGCGGCGCAGCAGGCCGCCGACGCCGCCCAGGCCGCCCTCGACGAGCAGTCCGCGAACCTCGCCACCATGCAGGCGCAGCTCGCCGCGCTGAAGGACACCACCGCCACCACCGTCGCCGGCTACCAGAAGGGCGTGGAGGAGCGCGAGAAGGAGCGCAAGCGCCGCGAAGCCGCCGAGGCCGCGGCGAATGCCGGCGGGAACAGCGGCGGAGGCGGGACCCCGGGAAGCGGCGGCTGGGTGCGGCCCCACGGCGGCTACCGCAGCTCCGGCTACGGCCCCCGTTCGCAGCAGTGCAACGCCAACGGTTGCTCCTCGAGCTGGCACTACGGCGTCGACCTCGCGAACGGCTGCGGCGCGGCGATCTACGCCGCGCATTCCGGCACCGTCGACGCGGCCTTCTACAACGGCGGCTACGGCAACTACGTCCGGATTCAGCACGGCGGCGGCATCGCCACCGGCTACGCGCACATCAAGCCGGGCGGCTTCGCCGTGCGCAGCGGTCAGTGGGTCGAGGCCGGACAGGTCATCGCCTACGCGGGCAACACCGGCGGATCCTTCGGCTGCCACCTGCACTTCGAGGTCTATATCAATGGCCGCTACACCAACCCGATCGACTTCATGGCTGGCAGGGGCATCTCCGTCTGATCGTCGGCACGGACGCAGAAGACCCCCGGACGCATGGCGTCCGGGGGTCTTCGCTTCGACAGGCTCAGCGACCCAGAGAAGGTCAGCGACCCAGATAGGGCAGCGACCCGGATAGGTCTGGTCAGTGACCCTGCTCGCCGAAGCGGACGATGGCCTCGTCGAGGATGCGCTGCGCCTCCGCGGCGTTGCCCCACTCGTCGACCTTGACCCACTTGTTGGGCTCGAGGTCCTTGTAGTGCTCGAAGAAGTGTGCGATCTCCTTCTTCGTGTACTCCGGCACGTCGTCGATGTCCTGGACGTGGGCCCAGCGCGGGTCCTTGGAGAGCACGGCGACGAGCTTGTCGTCGCCGCCGGCCTCATCGCTCATCTTGAGCACGGCGACGGGACGGACCTCGACGACGACGCCGGGGTAGATCTGGTGGTCGAGGAGCACCAGCACGTCGAGCGGGTCGCCGTCCTCGCCGAGCGTGTTGTCGAAGTAGCCGTAGTCGGCCGGGTAGCCGAAGGTCGTGTAGAGCACGCGGTCGAGGTGCACTCGCCCGGTCTCGTGGTCGACCTCGTACTTCACCCGGCTGCCGCGCGGGATCTCGATGACGGCGTCGTGTGCGCCCATGCGTGTGCTCCTCAGGAAGATCGGTTGGATGCCGCCGACCAGCCTACTCGGGGGTCGTCCGTTCCTCCTCGTGTGCGCGGGACGTGCCCTAGCGTGGAGGGATGCCTTCCCTCGCCCCTGCCGTCGCCGAGATTCGCCTCGCCGTGCGCACCGCGCTCGCCGACCTGCCCGAGGGCTCGACCGTCGTCGTCGGGGTCTCCGGCGGCGCCGACTCGCTCGCGCTCGCGGCGGCCACCGCGTTCGAGGCCGCGAAACGCGGGGTGCGTGCGACCGCGGTGACGGTCGACCACGGTCTGCAGCAGGGGTCCGCCGAGGTCGCCGCCGAGACGGCACGCGTCGCCGGACGGCTCGGGCTCGAGGCGCTCGTCGTCCGCGTCGAGGTCGACGGCGACGGCGGCCCGGAGGCGGCCGCGCGGGACGCGCGCTACCGCGTGCTCCGGGACGCGGCGAGCGACGTCGGTGCCCGAGCGGTCCTGCTCGGTCATACCCTCGACGATCAGGCCGAGACGGTCCTGCTCGGACTCGCCCGCGGCTCGGGGGCGACGAGCCTGCAGGGCATGGCGCCGGATCGGGAGGACGAGGACGGCCTCCGCTGGCTGCGCCCGCTGCTCGGCGTGCGCCGTGAGACCACCCGTGCGTTCTGCGCCGCGGCGGAGCTGCAGCCCTGGGATGACCCGCACAACACCGACGACCGCTACACCCGAGTACGGGTGCGCCGCCACGTGCTGCCGGTGCTGGAGACGCAACTCGGTCCCGGTATCGCCGAGGCGCTGGCCCGCACCGCCGAGCAGCTCCGGGAGGACGCGGAGGCCTTCGACGAGATGATCCACGAGACGATCGAGGACATCGTCGAGCACGCCGAGGCGGGGATCTCCGTGAGCGTCGCCGCGCTCGCCGCCAACCCGGCCGCGCTGCGCAACCGCATCATCCGGCTCGTGGTCGACAGCGAGTTCGGGGCGAGCCTGAGCCGCGCGCAGACGATCGAGGTCGCCCGCCTCGTGACCGACTGGTCGGGTCAAGGGCCGATCGACCTGCCGGGGTGCGCCGCCGTGCGCCACAGCGGTCGGATCGTGTTCACCGCCGCGACCCGCTGAATCGCGGGCCGCGGCGGCGTCACGTCCTACTTCTTGCCGCCGAAGAGGCCGCCGAGGATGCCGCCGAGGTCGATGCCGCCGCCGGAGCCGCTCTTGCCGCCGCCGAGAAGGCCCCCCAGGACGTCACCCAAGCCGCCGCCGGAGCCGGAGTCGCCGCCGCCGAGGATGCCGCCGATGACATCGCCGATCCCGCCTGAACCCTGCGTGCCCGCGTCCGCCTTCGCCGTCTTGTCCTTGGTCGCGTTGGCGATGAGGCCCATCACGATGGGCGCGAGGATGGGGAGGAGCTTCCCGAAGTCGATGCCCGGGGTCGCGGTCGACTCCGTCAGCTCCTTGGTGACCTCCTTCTCCTTCCCGCCGAGGATGTGGGAGACGATCTTCTCGCCGTCCTCCTGGTCGATGTCGTCGACCGTCGCCGGGCTCGACGCGCCGCGGTGCTTGCCGAGGGCCTTCTCGATGGCCGCCGATCCTTCCGAGCTCTCCGCGTTCTTCGCGAGTCCGCCGAGGAGCACGGCGCCGCCCTGCTCGACCGCGACCTTGGCCTCGTCACGCGACACGCCGAGCTTCTGCGCGATGTCGTCGAGGGGGACCTGGCTGAGGATGTCGTGAGTCGCCATGGGGATCTCCTTCCGTCGGGGCGTCCGCCCGCGTCACCGTCAGAGTAGTGCGGTGTCGGCGCGCAGGGGAGGGTACGCGCCTGCGACGAGAGCACACCGCCGCGTCGCCTAAAATCGATCCATGCGCGCCGCGGAGATCCAGGACGACCTTGCACAGATCCTCGTCACCGAGGAGGAGATCCACGCCAAGCTCGACGAGCTCGCGGCGCAGGTCGCGAAGGACTACGAGGGCAAGGACCTCATCCTCGTCGGTGTCTTGAAGGGCGCGGTCATGGTCATGGCCGACTTCGCACGCGCGCTGCCCTTCCACGCGCCGATGGACTGGATGGCGGTGTCGAGCTACGGCGCCAGCACGAAGTCGAGCGGTGTCGTGCAGATCCGGAAGGACCTCGACACCGACCTGCACGGCAAGCACGTGCTCATCGTCGAGGACATCATCGACTCCGGCCTCACGCTGAGCTGGCTGCTGGAGAACTTCGGGTCCCGCGGTGCGGAGTCGATCGAAGTGCTCGCGCTGCTGCGCAAGCCGGAGGCCGCGAAGGTCGAGATCGACTGCAAGTACGTCGGCTTCGACATCCCCGTCGAATTCGTCGTCGGCTACGGACTCGACTACGCCGAGCGCTACCGCAACCTCCGCGACGTCGCGGTGCTGGCGCCCCACGTGTACAGCTGACGCTTCGACAGGCTCAGCGACCCTCGCTTCGACAGGCTCAGCGACCCACGCTTCGACAGGCGCGCGAGCGTTGCGCCGTGGGTGAACGCACAGCGGCCCCCTAGCACGGAGGCGATACGCTGATCCGACCATGGATGTGAAGAAGCTCACCCGCAATCCGCTGATCTACGTCGCTCTGATCGGCGTGCTGCTCTTCGGCGGATTCCTGCTGATCTCGAACCTCGGCGCGCCGAAGCAGATCACGACGCAGGAGGGGCTCGAGCTGCTCTCCGGCAAGACCGTGACCGAGGTCGTCACCACCGACGGCGATCAGCGCGTGGACATGACGCTGTCGAAGCCGTTCGAGGGCTCCGAGAACGTCCAGTTCTACTACGTCGAGGCCCGCGCCGATGAGGTCGTCTCCGCGATCGACGCCGCCGCTCCGAAGGACGGCTTCAACGACGCCGTGCCGCGCGCGACCTGGTTCGACGGTTTCCTGTCGCTGCTTCTTCCGCTGGTGCTGCTCGGCCTGCTGTTCTGGTGGCTCCTGTCGTCCATGCAGGGCGGCGGCGGCAAGGTCATGCAGTTCGGCAAGTCCAAGGCCAAGCTCGTCAACAAGGAGACCCCGACGGTCACCTTCGCCGATGTCGCGGGTGCCGACGAGGCGATCGAAGAGCTCCACGAGATCAAGGAGTTCCTGCAGGACCCGGCGAAGTTCCAGGCCATCGGCGCCCGCATCCCGAAGGGCGTGCTGCTGTACGGTCCTCCCGGAACCGGAAAGACCCTCCTCGCCCGCGCCGTCGCCGGTGAGGCCGGTGCCCCCTTCTACTCGATCTCCGGTTCCGACTTCGTCGAGATGTTCGTCGGCGTCGGCGCCTCGCGCGTGCGCGACCTCTTCAGCCAGGCCAAGGAGAACGCCCCGGCCATCATCTTCATCGATGAGATCGACGCCGTCGGTCGGCACCGTGGCGCCGGCATGGGCGGCGGGAACGACGAGCGCGAGCAGACGCTGAACCAGATGCTCGTCGAGATGGACGGCTTCGACCCGAACGCGAACGTCATCGTGATCGCGGCGACCAACCGTCCCGACATCCTCGACCCCGCGCTGCTGCGCCCCGGCCGCTTCGACCGTCAGATCGGTGTCGACGCCCCCGACCTCAAGGGCCGGCAGAAGATCCTCGAGGTGCACAGCAAGGGCAAGCCGCTGTCGAAGAACGTCGACCTCGAGGTCGTCGCGCGCAAGACCCCCGGCTTCACCGGTGCCGACCTGGCGAACGTGCTCAACGAGGCCGCGCTGCTCACGGCCCGCTCGAACGCACAGCTCATCGACAACCGCGCGCTCGATGAGGCCATCGACCGCGTGATCGCCGGTCCGCAGCGACGCACCCGCGTGATGAAGGACAAGGAGAAGCTCATCACGGCGTACCACGAGGGCGGTCACGCGCTCGCGGCGGCAGCGATGAACTACACCGACCCCGTGACCAAGATCACGATCCTGCCCCGCGGCAAGGCGCTCGGCTACACGATGGTGCTGCCGCTGGACGACAAGTACTCCGTGACCCGCAACGAGCTGCAGGATCAGCTCACCTACGCGATGGGCGGCCGCGTCGCCGAGGAGCTCGTCTTCCACGACCCCACCACCGGTGCGTCGAACGACATCGAGAAGGCGACCTCGATCGCCCGCAAGATGGTCATCGAGTACGGCATGACGACCCAGGTCGGCCCCGTCAAGCTCGGGTCCGAGGGCGGCGACATGTTCGTCGCGCGGGACATGGGCCGTGGCCGCGAATACTCCGAGAAGGTCGCGGAGCGCGTCGACGCCGAGGTGCGGGCGCTCATCGAGCAGGCGCACAACGAGGCGTATGCGGTGCTCAGCGAGAACCGCGACATCCTGGACCGTCTCGCCCTCGCGCTGCTGGAGGAGGAGACCCTCGACCACAACCGCATCGCGGAGATCTTCACCGAGGTGAAGAAGCTCCCCGAGCGTCCGCTGTGGCTGTCGGGCGAGGACCGTCCCGTCTCCGAGCGGCCGCCGATCGAGGTCCCGAAGAAGGACGTCTCGCTCGCCGCCTCGGTCGAGGCGCCGACGACCCCGCCGCGGCCGCAGCAGGGCTCCGCCGGAGCGGGTAACCCTCGTCCCGCGACGGCGTGACGTGACCGTCGACAAGGCACGCGTCGAACGGCTCACCAGGGAACTCCTGGAGGCGATCGGTGAGGACCCCGATCGTCCGGGGATCAAGCAGACGCCCTCCCGGATGGCCGAGCTGTACGCGGAGTTCTTCGCCGGGGTGGGGGAGGATCCCGCCGAGCCACTCGCGCACACGATCAGCGTGACCCGCGGGCCGGCGCCGGACACCCTTCCCTCCGGGGCCGTGCTCCTGCGCGACATCCGCTTCCGGTCGGTGTGCGAACACCACCTCCTGCCCTTCGCGGGGCACGCGCACATCGCGTACCTTCCGGGCGAGCAGGTCGTCGGCCTCGGTGCGCTCGTGCGGGTCGTGGAGATCCTGGCCGCGCGGCCGCAGGTGCAGGAGCGCCTGGGGGAGCAGATCGCCGACACGATCGCCGAGAACCTCGACGCGCGTGGCGTGCTCGTCGTGCTCGACGCCAGCCACGGCTGCGTGACGATGCGGGGTGGGCGGCAGACGGAAGCGTCGACGCTGACCATCGCGGCGCGCGGGGTCTACACGGATCCCGTGGCACGTGCGGAACTGGTGACCCTGATCGGCATGACCGTGCCGGCGCCCGGGACGTCGCGCGCATGACCGGTATCTGGGGAATCGTCAACGTCACGCCCGACTCCTTCAGCGACGGCGGGCGTTATCTCGACGCGGACCGGGCGGTCGCCCACGGCCTCCGCCTGCGTGCCGAAGGGGCGTCCGTCCTCGATGTCGGGGGAGAGTCGACCCGGCCGGGTGCGGAGCGCGTCGGGGTGGAGGAGGAGCAGCGGCGGGTCCTTCCCGTCGTGGAGCAGCTCGCGGCGGCAGGGCTCGTCGTCAGCATCGACACCCTCAACGCGTCGACGGCGGCGGCGGCGGTCCGCGCGGGGGCGCGCATCGTCAACGACGTCTCCGGCGGACTGGCTGACCCTGACATGCGTGCCGCGGTCGCCGAATCGGGAGCCGACTTCGCGATCGGGCACTGGCGGGGCTTCTCTGCCGACATGTACGCGAACGCCGACTATCGCCGCGTCGCTCGAGAGGTGGCCGGCGAGCTGCGCGAGCGGATCGGTGAGGCGGCGGCCTCCGGTATCGCGCCCTCCCGCCTGATCGTCGATCCGGGTATCGGGTTCGCCAAGGCGGGCGCGCAGAACTGGGATGTGCTGCGGGGTCTCGACGAGATCGTGGGCCTCGGGCTGCGGGTGCTGATCGGTACGTCGCGCAAGCGGTTTCTCGCCGACGTACTGCAGTCGGCGGCGCCGGGCGGCGACGGCGTCTCCGAGGAGCGCCGGGACCTGGCGACCGCGGTGACGAGCGCGCTCGCGATGCGGGCCGGCGTCTGGGCGGTGCGCGTGCACGACGTCGCCGCGACCCGCGACGCCCTCGCGATCACCCGCGCCTGGGAAGGCTGAGGGCGAGGTCCGGGCCTCCCCGTACCCTAGAGGCATGGACTTCCTCGACGAGATCGTGTTGACAGGGCTGACCGTGTTCGGCCGCCACGGCGTCTACCCGCACGAGCGGGAAGAGGGGCAGGAGTTCACGGTCGACCTCCGGCTGCGGCTCTCCCTCGAACAGGCCGCTGCCTCCGACGACGTGGCCGACACCGTGCACTACGGCGATCTCGCCGAGCGGGTGGCTGCGGTCGTGTCCGGCGAGCCGGTGAACCTCATCGAGACCCTGGCCGAGCGGATTGCGGATGTCGCCCTCGACGACCGTCGCGTCCAGCACGTGACCGTGACGGTGCACAAGCCGCAGGCGCCCATCGCTCTGACCTTCAGCGACGTGGCCGTGACCGTGCACCGGACCCGCGCGCCGGAGGGGCTGGAGGACATCACCACATGAGCCGCAACCTCACGCGCCCACCGGAGGTACCGGGACCCCGTCCTGCACGCCCGGAGACGGTGGCGGTCGTGGCGCTCGGGGCCAACCTCGGAGACCGCGAGGAGACGATCCGTGCGGCAGCCGCACGCATCGGCCGACTCCCGCTCGTCTCCGACGTGCGCCTGTCGCGTCTGTTCGAGACGGTGGCGCTCCGCGTGGACGGTCCTGACCCGGACGCGCCCGGATACGTCAACGCCGTGGCTCTCGTGACCACACGTCTCGCTCCGGAGATCCTCCTCGGGATGCTGCACGCCATCGAGGACGAGAACGGTCGGGTACGCGGCGAGCGATGGGGCGACCGCACCCTGGACCTCGACCTCATCGCGTACGGCGATGTCGTCTCGGACGACCCCCGGATCCAGCTCCCGCATCCGCGGGCAGCGGAGCGGCTGTTCGTCCTGGAGCCGTGGCTCGACATCGACCCCGACGCCGAGCTCGCAGGGCGCCGCGTCGCCGATCTGACGGCGGACCTCCGCGCGCGAGGCGAGGGATGAAGCGCACCTCTGCCGGGCTGCTCGCCGTCCTCGCGCTGATCGGAGCCGGTGCCGGGTTCATCCTCGACCAGATGCTCACGGCGACCGGTCGAGCCACGTTCACGCCTTCCCTGTTCCTCCCGGTGCTGCTCGTCCTCATCGCCGGCGCATCGCTCGGTGTGGCCTGGCCGGTGCGGCGCAGCGTCCGCTCGGGGGTGCGCATCGACCCCTTTCGTGCTCTGCGGGCCGCGACGCTCGCCCGGGCGTCCAGCCTGCTGGGCGCGATCCTGGCCGGCTTCGGCGCCGGGCTGCTGGCCTTCCTCCTCACGCGCCCCATCGATCCCCCGATAGGGTCGACTGTGGCCATGGTGGCGCTGATCGCGAGTGCGGTCGTGCTCGTCGTCGCCGCTCTCGTCGCCGAACAGTTCTGCACCCTGCCGAAGGATCCTGATGACTCAGAACCCAGAGACCGCGCCCCTGAACCCGGCGGAGGGCACTGACCTCGACGCCCTTGACCAGGGCACCTACACGCGGCTGCGCACGGCACGCAACGAGGCCCGCCTCGAGCTCGACGGCACCTGGCACCAGATCTCGCCGCGCTACGTCGTATCGCAGATCGTGCAGAACGTGATCTTCCTGGCGATCGTCGCGGCGGCGGCCATCGTGCTCAACGTTGTGCTGGAGCAGGACTGGGTGTGGATTCCGGCCGGCATCATCCTGCTGATCACGGTCCTCACGCTGATCATCCTTCCGCGGCAGGCCCGCGCCATCGGCTACATGCTGCGCGCGGACGACATCGTCTTCCGTAAAGGCATCCTCTGGCAGCGGATGATCGCCGTGCCGTACGGTCGCATGCAGCTCGTCGACATCACGCAGGGTCCGCTCGACCGGGCGTTCGGCATCTCTCAGCTCAAGATGGTCACCGCCGCGGCGACCACCGGCGTGCAGATTCCCGGTCTCACCCAGACGGCGGCCGAGGCGCTGCGCGACACGCTCATCCAGGTCGCTGAGACCCGTCGGACCGGCCTGTGAGCGAGTCGCAGCTTCCCGCCGCGCCGGGTCAGGCACCCGCAGGCGCGCCCCCGACGCACCTCGCAGACGGTGAATGGCACCGGATGCACCCGCTGACGCCGCTCTTCAAGGGCGGCCTGGCGCTCATCATCGTGGGCGGCATCGTGATCGCGAACATGCGTGATCGCGTCATCGCCTGGCTCGTCGGGCGGTTCGCGCCGGAGGATGCGCACTACGACGACTACACCGGTGGCGACCCGGTCGACTGGGTGCTCGCCAACAACTTCGCCCTGATCGCGCTGCTGGGTCTCCTGGCGCTCGTCGTGGTGCTCGTGGCGATCTTCTGGTTCGTCTGGCGCTTCCAGCAGTTCCGGATCACCGGCGACCACGTCGAGGTCCGCAAGGGCATCATCTTCCGCTCGCATCGCCGCGCCCCTCTCGATCGGGTGCAGGGCGTGAACCTCACCCGCCCGTTCCCGGCGCGCATCATCGGCCTCGCGAAGCTCGAGGTCGTCGGCGCGGGCACGGATGCGAACGTCGCGCTCGAATACCTGGCCACGCCGCGCGCTGAAGGGGTGCGCGCCGAGATCCTGCGCCTGGCCTCCGGTGCGCGTGCCGCTCGGCACGCGGCGTTGGATCCGCAGAGCGCCGCGACGCCCGGTGGGCACGCTCCGGCTTCCGCGCGCGCGCAGCTCGTCGGCTCGATGAATGAAGGCGTCAACGGCCTGCTCGCCGGCGTGGACCTCCAGGACGTCGTGCCCGAGAGCGTCGTCAAGATCCCGGCCGGGCGACTGATCGGCTCGCAGCTCATCTCCGGGCTGCTGTGGCTGGTGTTCTTCGGGGTGATCTTCGCCATCGCGATCGGCAGCACGCTCATCGGGATCCTGATCGACGGAGAACCGGACGGCGGGATCGTCCTCCTGGGCATCGGTCTGGGCATGGGCGTCCCCATGCTCATCGCGGTGGTCGGCATCACCTGGGCACAGATCTCCAAATCGCTGCGCTACTCCATCGCACCCACCCCTGACGGCGTGCGCATCACCTACGGGCTGCTCACCACGGTCACCGAGACCCTTCCGCCGGGCCGCATCTTCGCCGTCGAGGTGTCGCAGTCCCTGCTGTGGCGGCCGTTCGGTTGGTGGACCATCAAGATCAACCGGATGAGCGGCAAGAGCGCCGCGCAGCAGTCGTCGAGCAGCGGTCAGCAGTTCAACGTCGTGCTGCCGGTCGGCAAGCGTGCGGACGTGGAGCGCGTGCTGTCGCTCGTGCTTCCCGACATTCCCGTCGAGAGCATCCCCGCGCTGTGGGATCAGGGCGTCGTCGGACCGACCGAGAACGACCCCTACCGCACGATGGCGCGGCGGGCCTGGTGGCGACGGCCGTTCTCCTGGAAGCGTCACGGCTACACGGTGACGACGGACGGGCTGCTGCTGCGTCGAGGCATCGTGTGGCGCAAGCTCGCCGTCTTCCCTCTCGCGCGGCTGCAGGGCGTCTCTCTGAGCCAGGGCCCGATCGACCGGGCGCAGGCGGTCTCCGGCGCACAGGTGCACACCGTGCCCGGACCGATCACCGGCCTCCTGTCGGGTCTCGAGCGGGCCGATGCGCTCGCGCTTCTCAATGAGGTCAGCGTCGCTGCGGCGGAGGCGGCGTCCCGGGATCACACGCACCGCTGGAGCGAGCACGCCGCGGCTGCGATCGCGCCGGCTCCGCCCGCCTTCGACGGTGCGGCCACACCGCCCGTTCCTCCGGCACCTCCCGTCTTCGGCGGCCCGGGGGCGGCTGCGCCTGCGCCACCGGCTCCGCCGGTGACCCCGGCTCCTGCGGCTGCGCCCGGACCGCCGGTTCCGCCCGTCCGGACGCCACCGGTGGCACCGCCGCCGGCTCCTCCGCTGACCGCGCCCCCGGTCGCCCCGCCTGCTGTTCCTCCGGTCACGCCGCCGCCACCCGCCCCACCGGCGCGACCGGACGCGCCGCGCGAGGAGTGAACGTGGTGCGCGACGGCCGTCTCGGCGTCGGTGTCGTCGGGGCCGGGCGCGTCGGCCCGGTCATCGGTGCAGCGCTGGCCGGGGCCGGGCACGCGGTCGTCGGGATCACGAGCGGATCAGACGACGAGCGCGCCTCCGCGGTGCTCCCCGGTGTCCCGGTGCTGGACACCCAGGAGGTCGTGCGGCGCGCCGAACTGGTGATCCTCGCCGTCCCGTCCGATGAGCTCCCGTCCCTCGTCTCCGGCATCGCCGAGCTGGGCGGGTGGCAGATCGGGCAGCTCGTCCTGCACACCGACCCGGGTCAGGGGATCGAAGTCCTGCGTCCGGCGGCCGAGCGCGGCGCCATCCCCTTGGCGGTGCACCCGGCCATCACGTTCACCGGCACCTCGATAGACCTCCGGCAACTCCAGGCGGGGTTCGCCGCGGTCACCGCGCCCGCCGCCGTGCTGCCGATCGCGCAGGCGTTGGCCGTGGAGATGGGCTGCGAACCCGTCGTCATCGCCGAGGCCGACCGCGCCGCCTACGCCGATGCGATCGCCACCGCCACGGAATTCTCCCGCTCGATCATCGGGCAGTCGACCTCGCGGCTCCGCGAGATCGGCGTCGAGAATCCGGGCGGCTTCCTCTCCGCGCTCGTGCAGTCGACCGTCGAGCGGGCGTTGCGAGACGCCTCGGACCCGCCTCCGCTGGTCTGAACACGCACCTCACGCCCTGATCCGGTTCACCGCCCGCCGGAGAAACCGCCGCCGCCTCCGCCGCCGGAGAACCCTCCGCCGAACGAGCCGCCCGTGCTGGACGACGTGCCGGTGGAGGGGGCGGAGTATGTTGCGGCCGCTGTGGATGAGCTCACGAAAGCGACGAGTGAGGTGCGGAGGGCGAAGGAGGTGGGGTCGCCGATCCAGGTCGGTCCGTGAGCCTCCCGGCTGTAGGCGTTCTCGAGGACCCGACCCCATTCGTCCTCCATGCCGAACAGCATCGCGTAGGGGAGGAGACGCTCGTAGACGTGGATGACGTCCGCCCCGTCGTCGGTGCGTCGTTCTGCGCCGGTGTAGGACTGCAGCATCCTCAAACGGTCCTCCTCGGCGACGCGGATGAACTCCCGCACCCCCTGCAGATGTTCGTACGCCAGGGCGCCGGCCGGCGTGAGCACGGTGTGCCGCGAGAACGTGAAGAAGCTCGAGGCCGCGACGAGCAGCGCCCCGACGGAGATCGCCAGGAGCGCCGGGCCGGCGGACAACCGCCCGGATGCCACAGCGACGATGGCGACGACGAGACCGACCAGGGCGACGCCGATCGCGACTGCCTGCAGGATCATCGCCGCACGGCTGCGGACCTTCGTCGTGAAGCCGCGCCGCGCAGCTTCCTCCTGCCCCTTCGTCGTCAGCGCCGTCATCCGCCCGGCGAAGGCCTCGCTCTCGGTCGGCAGGTCCACGACGCCGTCCGCATCTGCCCGGGCGAAGAGCGCGTCGAGTGCCGCCTCGTCGAGCGGGCTCGGCGCCGTGCTGTGCGGACGCCGGCGCAGCCGTGGCGCCTCCTCCGAGGGGCCTTCTTCGATCCGCAGCGCGCCACGGACGGCGAGGTGGACGATCTCCGCGGGGACGACGTTCTTCGCTCCCGGGATGAGCGCGGCCGCGAGCAGCGGCGGCTGGTCGTCGGGGACGTCGTACTGCGCCACGATGATGCCGGTGGCGCGGCGTCGACGCCGGCCGGCGGCCACCGCCGCGGCCCACCCGGCCGCGGACAAGCCGACACTGCCGACGGCAGCGATGACGGGGCCGAGGTCGGCGACGGGGTCGGGCGTTCGCGCGGCGGGCTGGGCGACGGTCCCCGCGTCGAAGCCGACGGCTACCGTCACGCCGTCGCCGGCGGGGAGTGCTGCCGCCTCGACGCGGAAGACGGTCCCGTCTCCCTCCTCGACCGGTCCTTCGAGATCACAGGGTTCGGTGGATCCGGAGGGGCCGAGGTAGCACTTCGTCGCACCGGTGAGATGAGCGCTGAGGGCCGCATCGAAGCGGATGTCGGCGCGGAACGCATCGATCGGTTGCGTGCTGTCGAGCGGCAGCAGATCCCAGTAGAACTCGTCGGCGGAACGCGAACCTGACGCCTCCGGAGCACTGCCCACGATGATGTCGCGCATCTCGTACTCGATGACGTAGGTGGTGAGGCCGTGGACGAAGTCGTCGTCTCCCGTGAGGATGAAGAGCGTTCCGTCGTCCTCGTCGGTTTCGTACGGGACCGCTGCGCCGTCCTCGTCCGTGACGCCGAGCACACGCGTGTCGACCCCGGCGCCCTTGTACGTCGTCGCCAGGCCCCGCACGATGCCTCGGTTCTGGTCGGCGTCGGGGAACCGCGCGACGAGAGTCTCCGTCACGAGCATGTGCGCCCGGCCGTCGTCGTCGAGGCCGACGTCGTACACGGCGTCCCAGGCGGCATACGAGAAGTCGTCGACATCGGCGGCGGACTCGTTCGTCGACCCGGCGGTCCTCGCTGCCGGATGGTCCGTGGCCATGGCACCGTCCGGCGCGAGAACGGCGACGAAGGCGAGGGCGAGAACGGCGCTCGCGCGGACGATCCGGGTGGGTGCCATGCTTCGAGGCTACCCAGGCCTGCCGGGAGGCGAGAACGGCAGAGGCCTTCCCGTCGCCTTCCGGCCGGAGGCCGTCGCCCCATCTCGGTAAACTGGGTGCGACTTCCAAGGAGCCCCGCACATGACTGACGCGTCCGCCGCGCCCGAAGCGGCCTCGGCCGCCCCTTCCCCCGAAGAGGACATCCACGAGCAGAAGGCCGTGCGCCTCGCGAAGCGCGAGCGTCTCATCGAGAAGCGGACGGACGCCGGTGGCGGCGCCTTCCCGGTCGGCGTGCCGGTCACGCACACGATCCCGTCGCTGCGTGCCGAGTACGGCGACCTCGAGCCCGGCGCCGAGACCGGCGTCATCGTCGGCGTCGCGGGGCGCGTGGTGTTCAGCCGCAACACCGGGAAACTCTGCTTCGCCACACTGCAGGCCGGCGACGGAACCCGCATCCAGGCGATGATCTCTCTGGCCAACGTCGGTGAGGAGTCGCTCGCCGAGTGGAAGGAGTACGTCGACCTCGGCGACCACGTCTTCGTGCACGGCGAGGTCATCTCCAGCCGTCGCGGCGAACTGTCGATCATGGCGGACGACTGGGCCATCGCGTCGAAGGCGATTTTGCCGCTTCCCAACGCGTACGCCGAGCTCAGCGAAGAGGGCCGCGTGCGCAGCCGCTACCTCGACCTCATCGTGCGGGAGCAGGCGCGCACGACCGTGCGTGCCCGTGCAGCCGTGAATGCCAGCCTGCGGTCGACGTTCGCCGCGCACGGGTACCTCGAGGTGGAGACGCCCATGCTGCAGGTGCAGCACGGTGGCGCGTCCGCCCGTCCCTTCATCACCCACTCCAATGCCTTCGACACTGAGCTCTACCTCCGCATCGCGCCGGAGCTGTACCTGAAGCGCGCCGTCGTCGGCGGCATCGAGCGCGTCTTCGAGATCAACCGGAACTTCCGCAATGAGGGCGCCGACTCGACGCACAGCCCCGAGTTCGCGATGCTCGAGGCCTATCAGGCCTACGGCGACTACAACCAGATGGCGGCGCTGACGCAGGAGCTCGTGCAGCAGGCAGCCATCGCCGTGGCAGGGTCGACCACCGTCACGTGGGCCGACGGCACCGAGTACGACCTGGGCGGCGAGTGGGACCGCATCTCGATGTACGAGTCGCTGTCGGCCGCCTCCGGTCGCACCGTGACGCCGACGGACGCCGTTGAGGACCTGATCGCCTTCGCCGAGGCGAATGGCGTCGACGTGCCGCCGCAGGCCACGCACGGGAAGCTCGTCGAAGAGCTCTGGGAGCACTTCGTGAAGGGTGACCTCGTCCGTCCGACGTTCGTCATGGACTTCCCCGTCGACACCTCCCCGCTCGTGCGAGAGCACCGCTCCGTCGAGGGCGTCGTGGAGAAGTGGGACCTCTACATCCGCGGCTTCGAGCTGGCGACCGGCTACTCCGAGCTCGTCGATCCGGTCATCCAGCGCGAGCGATTCGTCGAGCAGGCGAAGCTTGCTGCGCGCGGCGACGTCGAGGCGATGCCGATCGACGAGGAGTTCCTGCGCGCCCTCGAGCACGGCATGCCGCCGTCCGGGGGAATGGGAATGGGGATCGACCGCCTGCTGATGGCGATCACGGGCCTCGGCATCCGCGAGACCATCCTCTTCCCGCTGGTGAAGTAGATCCGGAGCGCTCACTCTCTCCTCCCGCGGAACGCCCACTCCGGCAGGACGGCGCCGGAGATCATGGTGTCGAGCAGGAGGGCGAGGCTGTACGCCGGGTCGATCTCGCGTGCCATGTCGAGGTAGCGACCGGCGTGGGTGGCGCGTCCGAGCGCCCAGGAGAGCCAGGCAGCGACCGTGAGCGGCCCTGGTCGGGCCTTTCTCGGCGCCCGTGCGGTGGCGTGGCGGACGACGCGGAGCGCTGCGCGGAGCCGATCCCCGTCCGGGGCGGGCCCGCAGCCGAGGAAAACCCGGCCGATGTCGTCAGGCACCGGCGATCCCGCGGCGGCGAAGGCGAGCTGCGCCTCCATGGTTCGGATGCCGTGGCGATGGTCGGTGGCCCACTGCGCGATGGCGGTGTCTCGAACCGGGGGGCGCCCTAGACACCACACGAGCGCCGCCGTGGCCAGGGGCGGCAGCGCATCGGGGTCGGCGAGGACCGATTCGAGGAACGCGGGAATGTCATCGAGGAGGACGCACGCGGCGAGGACCTGCGGCTCGTCGGAACGCGTAGAGCGCTGGCGTTTCGGGCCGAGCACGCCGTCGAGGCCCCGCAGCACGCGCTCGACCTGCTGCGCCTCCCCCGCGGGGACAGGGGGGAGCTCGGCGCCGGAGAACTGGTCGCCGGAGACGTCACCGAGCGCCGACGCAGCAGGCGGCGGGGTGATGTCCGACAGCGGGTGCAGCTCCGGTTCCGCATCGCCATAGTGGCTCCATCCCTCTGCCGTCACGCACAACGCTTCGATCACCCGCAGGCCCGCCTCCTCGGCGCAGCCGAGGAGCGTGTCGACCGCGACAGCCTGGGGGAGCACGAGGCCGTCGGGTGTGTGCTGCGGCGATTCGTCGGTGTAGACGACCACGGCCACCGCGTCGGTGCCCGGGACACGGGCGACAAGGTCGACGGCCGCGGCGGCGTAGTGCAGAACGGGGATGGCGGCGTCCGGGAGATCGAGACGCATCGCCCCGTCGCAGCGGATGCCGTGGAACGGGAGGAGAGCGATGCTCTCCCGCGGCGTGAAGCCGGCGAGGGCGGGCACGATGCTGAGGAACTGGGCGGAGCCGGAGGCGCGGAGCACGGTTGTCATGAGGAGAGGTTGGCGCTCTCCGGGCGCCGGCGGACCGTTCGCGGCGCCTTGTGGACGAGAATCCTGAGAACCGGCACCTGTGCACGAAGAGTCGCTCGCGTACGATGGAGATATGGACAACTTCTGGCTCGCCGCGGCATGGTCGCTCCTGCCGACCGTCGGAGTCAGCATCGTCTTCTTCGTGGTTCTCCGCGGCATCCTCCGGTTCGATCGCACCGAGCGGAAGGTCCACGCGCAGATCGAGGCCGAAGAGCGTGCCGCGCGCGGCCTGCCGCCGCGGGCCTGAGTCCGACCCATCCGCTACTGTGAAGCGAACGCGCCGGGCCCGGCGCGCCCCAGGGTGACGATCCCTGGTGTGGGTGAGGGGGCGTGATGACCGCGGAGTCGTGGGGATGGTGGGTCGCCGCCTTCATCCTGGTGCTCGACATCATCATCCGCATCACCGCCATCATCGTCATCCCGCGCAACCGCCGTCCCACGGCGGCGATGGCCTGGCTCCTGGCCGTGTTCTTCATCCCGGTCGTCGGCGTCTTCCTGTTCCTCCTGATCGGCAATCCGCGGTTGCCGCGCGCTCGACGCCGCAAGCAGGAGCAGATCAACGAGTACATCGCGGAGACCAGCGAGCATCTGCACTTCGGGACGCTGCGACCGAACGCCCCCGCCTGGTTCGGGCCGATCGTGCAGATGAACCAGCGTCTGGGCGCCCTGCCCCTCTCGGGCGACAACGGCGCGCACCTGATCTCGGATTACCAGGAATCGCTCGACGAGATGGCGGAAGCCATCCGCACCGCGCAGGATTACGTCCACGTCGAGTTCTACATCCTGCAATCCGACGAGTCGACGGACAACTTCTTCCGCGCCCTCGAAGAGGTGGCGGCGCGCGGCGTCTCGGTGCGCGTGCTGCTGGACCACTGGGCGAACCGGGGCAAGCCGCGCTATCGACAGACCATCGCCCGTCTCAACAAGATGGGTGCGGAGTGGCACCTGATGCTGCCCGTCCAGCCGCTCAAGGGCAAGATGCAGCGCCCGGATCTCCGCAACCACCGCAAGCTCCTCGTCGTGGACGGCAACATCGCCTTCCTCGGCTCGCAGAACATCACCGACTCCACCTACAACCTGCGGAAGAACATCCGCCGCGGTCTGCACTGGGTCGACCTGATGGTGCGGTTGGACGGGCCCGTGGTCCTGAGCGTCAACGCGATCTTCCTCAGCGACTGGTACAGCGAGACGGACGAGGTGCTCGAGGAGATCGACATCTCGCACGCCAACATCGGCTCCGGTGACCTCGACTGCCAGGTAGTGCCGTCCGGGCCGGGGTTCGAGGTCGAGAACAACCTGCGGCTCTTCCTCGCCCTCCTGTACGCGGCCAAGAAGCAGATCATGATCGTCAGCCCCTATTTCGTGCCGGACGAAGCCCTGCTCCTGGCCGTCACCGCGGCAGTCGACCGCGGCGTCGAGGTGCAGCTGTTCGTCTCGGAAGAAGGCGACCAGGCGATGGTCTACCACGCCCAGCGCAGCTACTACGAGGCACTGCTTCGGGCGGGTGTGCGCATCTGGATGTACCGGAAGCCCTACATCCTGCACACGAAGAGCCTGACGATCGACGACGAGGTGGCCGTCATCGGATCCAGCAACATGGACATGCGCTCCTTCGGCCTGAACCTCGAGGTCTCGATGCTCGTCCGCGGCGAGGAGTTCGTGGCCGAGATGCGCGAGGTCGAGGACAAGTACCGGTCCTTGAGCCGCGAGCTGACGCTCGAGGAATGGCTGCAGCAGCCGTTGCGGTCCACCGTGCTCGACAACCTCGCGCGGCTCACCTCCGCGCTGCAGTGATCGCCCGATCCGTCAACCCCCGTTTCGGGACGAAGTGCGCGCCGTTACCCTGAGGGCATGACTCCCCGCAGGCTCGTGCTCGCCGTGTCCTCCGCGCTTGCCGCGGCCCTCGTCCTCGCCGGCTGCACGGTGGGCCCCGGCGATGCCGCCCCACACGCGACGTCGGACCCGTCGAGCGGTCCGGGAACCGCCGGGAGCGGCGACGATCAGGACGACATGGAGGGAGCGCTTCTCGACGACGGACGGATGTTCGCCGTGGTGAGCTGGGGATCGTCGACCTGCCTGCCGCAGGTCGATGCGGTCTCCGCCGAGGGGCAGCGGGTGTCGGTGACGCTCGTGGAGCCGGAAGGCGACGGGGCGACCGAACGGGCCTGCACGGCGGACCTCGCTCCGCGGGCGAGCATCGGGGCCCTGCCCAAGGGTGTCGATCCGACCAAGGACATCACGCTCGTGGTCACCTACGGCGACCTGCTCGACGAGATCGACGTCGACGCCGACCCGGGCGCCACCGCCACGCCGGGCTCGGCGACCGAGTATCAGCCGTCGGCCGCCTGGTTCGACGATGGCGGGCTGGTGCTCCTGACCTGGGGTTCCTCCAGCTGCGCGCCCGTCGTCGAATCCGTCGAGGCGGATGGCAGCGCGGGCACGGTCACCTTCGTGACCGATGAGAACCAGGTGTGCACGATGGACATGGCGCCCCGCGCGACGGTGGTGGAGGTCCCCGAGGATGACGTCGACGACGACGGGCCCTTCGAGCTGACCCTCGTCGGCGGAGGTCTCGACGGTACGGTCGAGGTGCGCTGACCGGTCAGCCCCGTCTCAGAGGATGTGCACCGGGTGCCCGGTGGGCAGGGCGAGCAGCAGTGCGGCCGGGTCGGCGCGGCACGTGACGTGCACGGCCTCACCGAACTCGTCTCCGTCGAGCTCGATGGGCGTGGGCGCCGGGGCGGCCGCTTCGGCACGGGCTCCGCGGAAGTAGTGGACCGATGCGTCCGTGCTGCGGCGCTCGAGCACGAACCGTCCGGCGCGGAAGCGGCGGAGCACGGAGTTGTCCCACCAGATCTTCCGCCAGACGCCGAGCCAGCCCAGGACTCCTGTCGGCTGGATCACGGCGACATCGAGGGTGGCGTCGGTGATCGAGGCATCCGGGATCAGGGAGATGCCTGCGGGGAGCGTCCCGCAGTTCGCGAACAGGATGCTGTGCACCTTCGTGGAGTGCAGGCGTCCCGTGCCGATCTGGTAGACCGCGCGGAAGGGCTTGGCGCGGGGGAGGGAACGGGCAGCGCCGTCGACGTACGCGATCCAGCCGACGGACCTCTTCAGGTCGGCACGGGTGTTGGCGATCATGTCGGCATCGAGGCCGATGCCGGCGAGCACGACGAAGGCGTGCTCCTCCTCGCTGCCGTCCTCTCTCGTCATGCGCGCCCAGCCGATGTCGATCGGATGGCGGAACTCGCCGAGGGCCGCGCGGATCATCTCCGCTGGGTCGGCCAGGGGGAGGCCGAGGTTCCGCGCGAGGAGGTTCCCGGTGCCGCTCGGCAGAATCGCCAGGGGAACGCCCGTGTTGGCGATGGCCTCGGCGACAGCCCGAACCGTCCCGTCGCCGCCGGCCACGAGCACCACGTCCACACCGCGCGCGAGGGCCTCCGCCGTCGCTCCCTGCCCGGCATCCTGCACGGTCGTCGGGTAGAAGGCGGGGTGATCCCACCCCGCCCCGCGGGAGAGGTCGCGGACCTGTGCACGCAGACGCTTCCCGTCGACTTTCACAGGGTTGTACACGAGCGCCGCCTGCTTCAGGACGGGAGGACTCGTGGTCATGGCGCTACTCTAGACCGCCCGCCCGGCCCCTTCCCGTGCACCTCGTAGACTTGCGGAATGATCGACCTCGCACTCCTCCGCGATAACCCGGAGATCGTCCGCCGTTCGCAGGCTGCCCGTGGCAACGACCAGAGCACCGTCGACGTCGCACTCGAGGCCGACCGATCGCGCCGCTCTGCGCTCGCCGCATTCGAGGAGCTGCGTGCGGAGCAGAATGCGTTCGGCAAGCAGGTCGCGAAGGCGCCCAAGGAGGAGAAGGCGGCTCTGGTCGCGCAGGCCAAGGACCTCGCCGACCGCGTCAAGCAGGCCCAGCAGGCGGCGAACGAGGCGGCCGAGGCCGCGGCCGTCGCGCTCGCCCGGATCGAGAACGTCGTCATCGACGGTGTCCCTGCCGGTGGTGAGGCCGACTTCGTGGAGCTGCGCCGCGTGGGCGACGTCCCGGCGTTCGACTTCGAGCCGCGCGACCACCTGGAGCTCGGAGAGCTGCTCGGCGCGATCGATATGGAGCGCGGGGCCAAGGTCTCCGGAGCGCGTTTCTACTTCCTGCGCGGGATCGGCGCCCGCCTCGAGATCGCGCTCATGAACCTCGCCCTCGACAAGGCGCTCCAGAACGGCTTCGTGCCCCTGATCACGCCGACCCTCGTGCGCCCCGAGATCATGCAGGGAACCGGCTTCCTCGGCGAGCACGCCGACGAGGTCTACCACCTCGACAAGGATGACGATCTGTACCTGGTCGGCACCAGCGAGGTCGCCCTCGCCGGGTACCACAAGGACGAGATCGTCGACCTCGCGAGCGGTGCCCTCCGCTACGCCGGCTGGTCCACCTGCTACCGCCGCGAGGCGGGTTCGCACGGCAAGGACACCCGGGGCATCATCCGCGTGCACCAGTTCAACAAGCTGGAGATGTTCGTCTACACCACGGCCGAGGACGCCGAGGCGGAGCACCTGCGGCTCGTCGCGCTGCAGGAGGAGATGCTGACCTCGCTCGGACTCGCCTACCGGGTGATCGACGTCGCCGCAGGAGACCTGGGGTCGAGCGCAGCCCGCAAGTACGACATCGAGGCATGGGTGCCCACCCAGGGCGCGTTCCGGGAGCTCACCTCGACCTCGAACTGCACGACCTATCAGGCCCGTCGGCTGGACGTCCGGTACCGCCCCGCGGCGGAGGAGGGCGGCACCGCGCCGAAGACACAGCACGTCGCGACGCTCAACGGCACGCTCGCGACCACGCGCTGGATCGTCGCCCTGCTCGAGACGCATCAGCAGGCAGACGGCTCGGTACGGGTCCCCGAGGTCCTGCGGCCCTACCTCGGCGGGCTCGAGGTGATCCGCCCGCTCGCCGACGAGCAGACGGCCCGATGACGGCGCCCTGGCTGGTCGGCCTCGACGTCGACGGGACCATCCTCCTGCAGGACGAGACGATGAGCCCCCGTGTGCCGGAGGCCATCGCTCGGGTCCGGGATGCGGGCCACATGGTCACCATCGCGACCGGCCGCAGCTGGATGGCGACCCGCCGCTATGTGGAGGAGCTCGGGCTGACCGCCGAGTACGTGGTGTGCTCCAACGGCGCCGTGACCATGCGTCGCGACGGCGACGCCTGGGAGCGCTGGCACGTCGAGACGTTCGACCCGACACCCGTGCTGGCTCTCCTCCGGGATCGGCTTCCGGACGCGCGGTACATGGTGGAGCTCGGTTCCGGACAGCGCCTGTTCACGGAGCAGCTCGACGACTGGACGCTCGACGGAGGGCGCCAGGTCGACTTCGACGAGCTCGGTGCCCTCCCCGTCTCCCGCATCGTCGTCGTCTCACCCGGTCACGATGAGGACGACTTCCACCGGCTTGTCGCCGACGCGGGCCTCAACGAGGTGTCCTACGCGATCGGCTGGACAGCCTGGCTGGATATCGCCCCGCAGGGTGTGGACAAGGGCACGGCGCTGGAGCGGGTTCGCGACGAACTCGGCCTTGACGCCGCGCGGGTCCTCGTGGCGGGCGACGGGCGCAACGACATCGGGATGTTCGGCTGGGCGCAGCGCGGCGGCGGTCGCGCCGTGGCCATGGGTCAAGCCCCCGCCGAGGTGAAGGGCGCCGCGGGCGAGATCACCGCGGACGTCGAGCAGGGAGGCCTCGCGGACGCCCTGGACACGCTTCCAGCGCCTGCCCAGGTCGACGCGGGAGAATAGAACTCGGCTAGACTCGCGCCTGGTCGGCAGATGTTGCCGTCGGGAGGGTTGTCCGAGCGGCCGATGGAGCTGGTCTTGAAAACCAGTGGGCAGAGATGTCTCGTGGGTTCGAATCCCACACCCTCCGCTTCCTGAACGCGGTACCCCGCCGCGCTGAATTCCGAAAGGGTCCGAGTGAGCGAGAACACCCGCCGCCGCCGCACCGTGGCACGCCATGGTCAGCTGCGCTCGCCCGGTCCGATCAGCCAGCTGCTGAAGTTCCTCGCGATCGGCATGGCGGTGGTGCTCGTCAGCGGAATCGGCGTCGCGGCCTACTTCTACCTCGACTTCTCCAACACCGTCTCGGCGAACGCCGTCGACCTCGACGGGCAAGAAGACCTGCCGCCGGACATCGGTGAGTACAAGGGTGGATTCAACCTCGTCCTCACCGGTGTCGACACCTGTGAGGACGACTACAAGCAGTACTTCGGCGACCGGTGCACCGGCGGCGACGCCGAGGGCACGCTCAACGACGTGAACCTTCTCGTGCACGTGTCCGAGGAGCCGCGGCGGATCACCGTGGTCAGCTTCCCGCGTGACCTCATGATCCCGATCCCGTCCTGTGAGGACGAAGACGGCAACGCCACCGCCGCGATGAGCAAGCAGCCCCTGAACGTGGCGTACACCGACGGCGGACTGAACTGCGTCGTCCGCACGATCTCCGCCCTCACGGACCAGGAGGTGCAGTTCGCCGCCTCCGTGACGTTCGGCGGCGTCATCGAGATCACCAACGCGATCGGCGGCGTCGACGTCTGCCTCGCGAACCCGATCCGCGACCGCTACACGGGACTCGACATGGCCGCCGGTACGCACACCGTGCAGGGCCTCGAAGCTCTGCAGTTCCTGCGCACCCGTCATGGCGTCGGTGACGGCAGCGACCTCGGCCGCATCGGCAACCAGCAGCAGTACATGTCAAGCCTGGCCCGCAAGCTCATCAGCGGCGAGGTGCTGGGCAACGTGCCGGTGATGCTGAGACTCGCCAACACGGGCATTCAGAACCTCGAGACGAGCACGTCGCTCGCCGACCCGATGATGATCGTGCAGATCGCGCTCGCCGTGAAGTCGGTGCCTTTCGAGGACATCGTCTTCGTGCAGTATCCGACCCTGACGGACTGGGACGACCCGAACAAGGTCGTGCCGAACGACGAGGCCGCCGCCGCTCTCTGGGACGCGATCGAGGCCAACGCCCAGTTGCAGATCACCCACGAGAACACCAGCAACGACGGCGTCGTCGTGGAGGAGCCGACGACTCCGACCGAGCCGACTGAGCCCACCACGCCGACGCAGGAGGCCACGCCGGCTCCGACGACCGCTCCGGATGTGGTGGCCCTGCCCGATTCGATCAAGGGCAACTCCGCCGCGCAGCAGACCTGTTCGAACGGCAACGTGCGCTGATCGGGCTCAGGCGCTCCGCGGGCGGTAGACCGTCGGCGGATGCGTTGCCGCCACGAGAGTACGAAGCTCCGAGAGGCCGGCCGGCGCCGCCCCCAGAGCCCGCGCCTGGACGAGGACGTTGCCGAGGGCGGTCGCCTCGACAGGCCCGGCCAGGACGGGAAGCCCGGTGCGGTCCGCCGTCGCCTGACACAGCAGCCGGTTGAGAGATCCGCCGCCGACGAGGTGGACGACCTCGAGGGACTGGCCGGAAAGGCGGCCCGCCGTGCGGACAGCGTCGGCGAAGGCCGCAGCGATGCTCTCCACGACCAGCCGGACGAAGGCTGGACGATCGGTGGGCGCGACGGCACCGTGTGCGTGCAGGAGGCCCGCGATACGCGTCGGCATGTCCCCGGGGGCCGACAGCGAGGGGTCGTTCGCGTCGAACACGGCGGAGGGCGGCGCCGCGGCGGCCGCCTGGTCGAGAAGCCCGGACAGGTCGATGGCCTTGCCGTCTTCGCTCTCCCACGCGCGCACGGTCTCGCTGAGGAGCCAGAGACCGGTCACGTTGTGCAGGACGCGGAACCGACCGTCCACACCGCGTTCGTTGGTGAAGTTCGCTTTCCTGGCCGCGTCCGTGAGGATCGGCTGCGCCTTCTCCACACCGACCAGCCCCCAGGTGCCGCAGGAGATGTACGCGGCGCGGGCCGACGTCATCGGAACGGCGGCCACCGCCGACGCGGTGTCGTGCGAGCCGACCGCGATCACCGGCAGATCGGCGCCGATGCGCTCCGCCACCTCCGGGCGCAGCCGGCCGATGACCGTGCCGGGATCGACGAGGTTCGGCAGGAGGGAGGCGTCGATCCCGAGACGGGTCGCGAGCGCCACATCCCAGGTGCCGGTCTTCACGTTCAGCAGCCCCGTCGTCGAGGCGTTGGTCCGTTCGGCGACGCGGGCGCCGGTGAGGAGGAAGGCGAGGAGGTCCGGGATGAGGAGCGCGGTGTCGGCGTCGTGCCGGAGCTCGTCCGCCCGGAGCTGGTAGAGCGTGTTGAACGGGAGGAACTGCAGGCCGTTCCGCGCGTGGAGGTCGTCGAAAGGGACGAGGGCGTGCACCTCGTCCACCCCGCGGGCGGTGCGGTCGTCGCGGTAGTGGAACGGCTCCGCGAGCAGCTCGTCGGCGCGGAGGAGGCCGTAGTCGACCGCCCACGAATCGATCCCGATCGCCTCGATGCCCGGTTCCCGGTGGACCGCTTCGGCCAGGCCGTCGAGGACATGAGCGACGAGCGCGTCGAAGTCCCAGTGCAGACCGTCGGCGCGGGCGACCGGGCCGTTCGGGAAACGGGACACCGGCTCGAGCTCCAGGACGCCCTGCCCCACGCGGCCGATCATCACGCGTCCGCTCGTGGCGCCGAGATCCACCGCCGCGACCGCACGGACATGCCGTGCGGTCGCGGGCGAGCGGTCGTCGGTCATCGCAGGAACGCCGCGGCGACGCCGGAATCGACGGGGATGTGCAGGCCGGTGGTGCGACTCAGCTCCGGACCGGTCAGCACGTACACGGCGTCCGCGACGTTCTCCGGCACGACCTCGCGCTTGAGGATCGTGCGGTTGGCGTAGAACTGGCCGAGGTCTTCTTCCTTGACGCCGTACGTGGCCGCCCGATTCGCCCCCCAGCCGGAAGCGAAGATGCCGGAACCGCGGACCACGCCGTCGGGGTTGATGCCGTTCACCCGGATGCCGTGCTCGCCGAGTTCCACAGCGAGCAGTCGCACCTGGTGCGCCTGGTCGGCCTTCGTCGCCGAGTACGCGATGTTGTTCGGGCCGGCGAAGACCGAGTTCTTGGAGGAGATGTAGATGATGTCGCCGCCGAGCCCCTGATCGATGAGCACCCGAGCCGCCGCCTGCGAGACGAGGAACGAGCCTTTCGCCATCACGTCGTGCTGGAGATCCCAGTCCTTCTCGGTCGTCTCCAGCAGCGGCTTCGACAGCGAGAGGCCGGCGTTGTTCACGACGAGGTCGAGGCCGCCGAACGCGAGCACCGCCTGGTCGATCGCGGCCTGCACCGCATCGGCGTCGGCGACGTTCGCGGCCACGCCGATCGCCACGTCGTCGTTCCCGAGCTCGGCGGCCGCGGCCCTGGCCTTGTCCAGGTCCAGGTCGGCGACGACGACGCAGGCGCCCTCCGCGGCGAGGCGGGTCGCGATGGCCTTGCCGATCCCGCTCGCGGCACCGGTGACGAGGGCGATGCGGCCCTGGTGGGACTTCGGCTTCGGCATGCGCTGCAGCTTCGCCTCCTCCAGTGCCCAGTACTCGATGCGGAACTTCTCGGCGTCGGAGATGGGGGAGTACGTGGACAGCGCCTCGGCACCGCGCATGACGTTGATGGCGTTCACGTAGAACTCGCCGGCGACCCGAGCGGTCTGCTTGTTCGCCCCGTAGGAGAACATGCCGACGCCGGGCACGAGGACGATCAGCGGATCCGCGCCGCGGATCGCGGGCGACTCGGCCGTGGCGTGGGCGTCGTAGTAGGCCTGGTAGTCGGCGCGGTAGGCGGCGTGGAGCTCCCGCAGCCGTGCTGTCTGCTCCTCCACGGTCGCCGTGACAGGGAGGTCGAGGAGGAGCGGCTTGACCTTGGTGCGCAGGAAGTGATCGGGGCAGCTCGTGCCGAGGGCGGCGAGGGCCGGGGCCTTCTCGGAGGCGAGGAAGTCGAGGACCACGTCGCTGTCGGTGAAGTGACCGACCATCGGCTTGTCCGTCGACGCGAGCCCGCGGATGGTTCCGGCGAGGGCGGCCGCCCGCGCGCGGCGCTCCGGCTCCGGCAGGGCCTCGAAGCCCGAGCGCGTGCCGCCGAACGGTTCGGGGGCGCCGTGATCCGCGATGTAGGCGGCGGCGGTGTCGATGATCCAGACGGAGTTCGCCTCCGCCTCCTCGGAGGAATCGCCCCAGGCGGTGATGCCGTGGCCGCCGAGGATCGTGCCGATGGCCTGCGGGTTCGCCGCCTTGATCTCCGCGATGTCCAGCCCAAGCTGGAAGCCCGGGCGGCGCCACGGCACCCACACGACCCGGTCACCGAAGATCGCTCTCGTGAGCTCCTCGCCGTCGGCGGCGGTGGCGATCGCGATGCCCGAGTCGGGGTGGAGGTGGTCCACGTGTGGGGCGTCGACCAGGCCGTGCATCGCGGTGTCGATCGAGGGGGCGGCGCCGCCCTTGCCGTGGAGGCAGTAGTCGAAGGCGGCGACCATCTCGTCCTCCCGCTCGACGCCCGGATAGACGTCGACGAGCGCGCGCATGCGATCGAGGCGGAGGACGGCCAGGCCGTTCTCGGTCAGCGTTCCGAGGTCCCCGCCCGACCCCTTGACCCAGAGGAGCTCGACCGGCTGCCCGGTCACGGGGTCGATCTCGCTGCCCTTGGCGGACGTGTTGCCGCCGGCGTAGTTCGTGTTCTTGGGGTCGGCGCCCAGGCGGTTGCTCCGCGCAAGCAGTTCGGCGGCGGTGGGGTTCGTCATGCGAGTCCTCGGTTCGTGAGTGGAGATGCCCGGTCAGCGGGGGGAATCAGGGGAGTTGCAGGATCCGATCCGCGAACCGATCGATCGTCGCGACGAATGCGGATTCCTCAGGGCGATTGAGGTGACCGTGGGTGGTGTTCGGCTCGACGAGGGCTGTCACATCGACGCCGGCGGCGGTGAGGGACCGGGCGAACGCCTCTCCGGAGACGCGAAGTTCGTCCGTCTCGTCGTTGATCATGATGGTGGGGGGAAACGTCACGAGTGCGGTGGGGGCTGCCATGCCGGGGATGGCATAGACGTCGGCCGTGTCAGGGTCACCCCCGACGTAGTTCTCATACATGCCGCGCACGAAGTCGGGGGTGAAGACGTCGGCGGAGGGATCTTCATCGAGCAGGGCGCGCAGGTCCGCGTCGGGAGCGGCCTGCACCGCCTGCAACGTCGGATAGGCGAGGACGGTGAGTGCGGGAATGTCAGTGCCCTCGTGGGCGAGGCGAAGCGCCGCCCCGGTCGCAAGGTTGCCGCCCGCGCTGGCTCCGCCGATCGCCCATCCTCGCGAGGCGACGTCTGACGTGGCGGCCCAGCGGAACGCGGAAACCATCTCGTCGTGCGGGACGGGATAGTGCACGCCGCCGCGCTCGTCTGCGCCCAGGCGTGTGCTCCACTCGGTTGTCATCGGGGCGAGGGCGTAGTCCACGCTCACGACCGCGATTCCCCGATCTGCGAACGCCCGTGCGACGGCGTCGGCCTCCGGCATGTCGATGTCACCGCCCGCGAATCCGCCGCCGTGAGCCCACACCAAGCCGTGACCGCTCGGCGACTCCGGAGAGTAGACGCGCACGCGCAGCGGCCCGTGCGGCCCGTCGAGAACGTGATCGTGGATGTCGTACGCGCTCATCCGGTCAGGCCCCCCACCCGGCCTGCACGCCGCCCACGCGCTCCTCCGCGATCCGCTGCCCGTACCCGGAGGCCGCGTAGGCCGCCATCGGGTCGGCGGGGAGACCCCGTCCCTCTCGCCATTCGGCCAGCGCCGAACGGACGTCGGTGGAGAAGGCGTCCATGAAGACGGCGTGCGCCGTCAGCACGTCCCCGCTGCGCTGCGCGGTCGTCAGGGCTTCGCGGTCGACGAGCAGCGCCCGCGCTGTCATCTCCTGCACGTTCAGCACGGAGCGGATCTGTCCGGGGATCTTGTCCTCGATGTTGTGGCACTGGTCCAGCATGAAGGCGACGTCGGGGTTGTTCAGCCCGCCGCCCCGGATCACCTCGAACAGGATCCGGAACAGCTGGAACGGGTCGGCGGCACCGACGATGAGGTCGTCGTCCGCGTAGAAACGGGAGTTGAAGTCGAACGAGCCGAGCTTCCCGAGGCGCAACAGCTGCATCACGATGAACTCGATGTTGGTCCCCGGCGCGTGGTGGCCGGTGTCGAGGCAGACCATCGCCTTGTCGCCGAGGGCGGTCACCTGCACGTAGGACGTCCCCCAGTCCGGGACATCGGTGTGGTAGAACGCGGGCTCGAAGAACTTGTATTCGAGCACGAGGCGCTGGTGGTCGCCGAGGCGCGCGTAGATCTGCTGCAACGAGTCGTGCAGGCGATCCTGCCGTCCGCGCAGGTCGGCCTGCCCGGGGTAGTTCGACCCCTCCGCGAGCCAGATCTTCAGGTCGCGGCTGCCGGTGGCGTCCATGACTTCGATGCAGGCCAGGTGGTGATCGATGGCCTTGCGGCGGACGGCCGCATCCTCGTGGGTGAGGGCGCCGAACTTGTAGTCGTCGTCCTGGAAGGTGTTGGAGTTCACCGTGCCGAGGGAGACGCCGTGGTCCTCGGCGTGACGGCGCAGGTCGTCGAACGAGTCGACGACGTCCCACGGGATGTGCAGCGCCACGGTCGGGGCGAGCCCGGTGTGGGCGTGGACTTGCGCGGCGTCCGCGATCTTCTCGTACGGGTCGCGGGGCGTGCCGGGAGTGCTGAACACCTTGAACCGGGTCCCGGAGTTGCCGAACGCCCAGCTGGGCAGCTCGATGCTCTGCTTCTCGAGCGCGGCGAGGATGTCGGGGGTGAGGATGCTCACGATGCACGGCCTTCGTTGTCGGTGGCGGGTGTGGCGCTCTCGCCGGCGGCGGCGAGCTGGTCTTCGAGGTGGAACACCTCGGTGAGAGGGGTGGCGGCCTGATCGGGACGGCCGTCGAGATCGAGGAAGAAGGGGGCCATCTCGGCTTCCCAGCGTGCGGCGACGGGGGAGGCGGCGAGGTAGGCCTGCCCGGCCGCATCGTCATCGGTCTCGTAGTAGCCGAAGAGCACGCCGCCGGCACCGAGGAAGAGACTGTAGTCGCGCCGGCCGGCGGCCGCGATCTCGCGGAGCATCTCGGGACGCACCGGCGTGTGGCGGGCGAGGTACTCGGACAGCAGCTCGGGCTTCACCTGAAGCTGGAAGGCGACGCGGGTCATGCGATTCCTCTCGGAGGTCCGGCCGGCGCCCGCGGGGAGCGCCGGCCGGAGGGCGACTCAGAAGTCGAAGTCGCCGATGTTGTCGGCGTCGAACACGAACGGGTCGCCCAGCAGGACGACGCCGTCGGCGCCGACGGTGTACTCGCCGAGGTCGCCGGCCTCGAAGGTGTCGCCTTCCTCACCGGTGATGTCACTCGCGATCAGGGCCTGCGCGGCGTAGGCGGCCAGGTAGCCGAGGTCGGCCGGGTTCCATAGCGCGAAGGCGGTGACGGTGCCGTCCTCCACGTACTCGCGCATCTGGTTGGGCGTGCCGAGCCCGGTCAGCGCGACCTGGCCCTGGAAGTCGGACGTCGACAGGTAGCGCGCCGCGGCGGCGATGCCGACCGTGGTGGGCGAGACGATGCCCTTGAGGTCGGGGTGGGTCTGCAGCAGCGCGGCCGTCTTGTCGAACGACGTCTGGTCGTCATCGTCGCCGTAGACCGTCTCCACGATCGTGATGTCGGGGTACTCGCTGGCGACGTACTCCTCCATCAGCTCGATCCAGGCGTTCTGGTTCGTGGCGTTGGCCGAGGCGGAGAGGATGGCGATCTCCCCGGCGCCGCCGATCTGCTCGGCGATGAGGTCGATCTGCACCTTCGCGATGCCCTCGGAGTCAGCCTGGTTGATGAACAGGTCACGGCAGTCGGTGTTGGTGTCGGAGTCGAAGGTGACGACCTTGACCCCGGCGTCCCTGGCCTCGTTCAGCGCGTCGCAGATGGCCTGCGGGTCGTTGGCCGAGACGACGAGGGCGCCGACCCCCTGCTGCGTGGCCGTGTTGATGTAGCTGACCTGGGCGTCGGGCGTGGCCTCGGCAGGGCCGACCTCGGAGAACGTGCCGCCGAACTCCTCGACGGCCTTCTTGCCGCCTTCGCTGGACGTGTCGAAGTACGGGTTGCCGAGGTTCTTGGGCAGGAAGGTGATCGAGGCGTCCGCCCCGTCGCCGCCGCCGTCTCCTCCGCCGTCGGTGGAGCCGGCGCAGCCGGTCAGTGCGACCGCCGCCGCCACCGCGAGGGCGGCGAAGGCGGTGACACGCTTGCGTGCAAACGTCATTGTTCGTTCCTTTCGTCGGGAGATGCCGCGGATGCGGCGTCCATCGGTGCCTTCGTCGCTGTGGCGGCACCGGCGGGGGGTCTGCCCGGTCGGCGGCGTGCCTTCTGCAGCCAGGCCAGGAAGCTTGCGGCCACCACCGAGATCACGAGGAGCGTGCCGGTGATGATGTTGATGACGTCGGAGGTGACGTTCACCAGGCGGAGCGCACTCGCGAGCGCTCCGATGAGGAAGGCGGCGGCGATGACGCCGTAGATCTTGCCCCGACCCCCGAACACCGACACCCCTCCGAGCACGACGGCCGCGATGACCTGGAGCTCGAGGCCGGTGGCGTTGTCGCCCCGGGCGCTGCCGTAGCGGAGCGTGTAGAAGATGCCGGCGAAGGCGGCGACCGCTCCGGACAGCACGAACAGGATCAGCTTCGTACGCTCGACGTGCACACCGGAGAAGTGGGCCGCGTCCTTCGACAGGCCGATCGCGAAGACCCCGCGACCGAACGGCGTGAAGTGCAGAAGGACCGAGAAGATCGCGACGAGCACGAGGAACGGGATCGTGATGACGGGGATGGGCGTGCCCGCGATCTTCGCCTTGGCGAGATCCGTCCAGAACTCCGGGAAGTCGGTGACGGCCGCGGTGCCCAGCAGCCCGACGGCGAGGCCGCGGAAGAGCGCGAGCGTGCCGATGGTGACGGCGAGCGAGGGCAGCCCCACCACCGTCACGAGGAAGCCGTTGAACGCTCCGCCGACCACGCCCACGACGAGGGCGGCCAGGGCCGCGAGCTCGAACGGGATCCCCGCCTGCACCAGTGCGCCGGTGACGACGCTGGACAGGCCCACCATGCTGCCCACCGAGAGGTCGATCTCGCCGGTGATCATGATGAGGGTCATCGGCAGGGCGATCAGCAGGATCGGCGCGATGTCGAGCAACAGGTAGGTCAGCGTGATGGGCTGTCCGAACCCGCGGATGCTGGAGGCCGAGACGATCGCGACGAGGAGGAGCAGGCCGACGATCGCGGCCTCGCGCGTGAGCAGCAGTCGGCGCCACAGGGGCTTGTCGTAGTCGCGGATGACGCGGGTGGTCGCGGTGACGGTCGCGGTGGTCATGATTCGTCCCTCGCCTCGATGAGCCGCCGTCTCTGCCGCACCGCGAGCACGCGGTCGAGCACGATGGCGCCGATGATGAGCAGGCCGACGACGGCACGCTGCCAGAAGTCGGGGATGCCGAGGATCGGCAGAGCGCGGTTGATGGTCAGCAGCAGGACGGCGCCGATCGCCGCGCCCCACACCGAGCCGATGCCGCCGGTGATCGCGACGCCGCCGATGACGGCCGCGCCCACCGCGTCGAGCTCCCATCCCGCTCCCGCCTGGGAGTTGATGGTGCCGTAGCGGGCCGCGTAGAAGACGCCGGCGAGTCCGGCGAGAGCTCCGGAGAGGACGAATGCGGTGAGCACGCGACGGGTGACCTGCAGGCCGTACAGCTCGGCCGCCGCCGGGTCGGAGCCGATCGCGTAGAACTCGCGGCCGCCGCGGGTGTTCTTCATGTACCAGGCGGCGACGGCGAGCACGACGACCGCGACGATTGCGAGGATCGGGATGCCGAGAAGCTGCCCTGTGCCGAGGGCGAGGAAGTCGCGCGGCATGTCGGACGCGTTCACGCGGTCGCTGCCGGTCCACAGCACGTTGATGCCGCGATAGGCGTAGAGGGTGCCGAGGGTGATGACCATCGCCGGCACCTTGGCGTAGGCGACGAGCGCGCCGTTGATGAGACCGAGGAGGGCGCCGAGCACCACGGCGGCGATCACGACCAGCACGATCGGGATACCGGGGATGTCGATGAAGAGTCGTCCGGTCAGGTAGGCGGTCAGGCCCATCACGGACCCCACGGACAGGTCGACGTTGCGCGTGATGAGGACGATGGCCTGTCCCACCGCGACGAGCACGAGGATCGACGGCGTCAGCAGCAGGTCGCGCCAGCCGTCGGCGCTGAACAGGAACTTCGGGTTGTTGAGGGTCGCGGCGGTGACCACGAGCACGAGCGCGAGGAGGATGCCGAACTCACGGGCCCTGCCGAGACCGGAAATGCGCTTGGTGAGCGCGGAGACGGGGATGGCGGTGGTCACGAGCTGAGCTCCGATGCGTGCGTCGCGGCGAACATGACGTTCTCGGAGGTGGCCTCCGAGCGGGGGATCTCGGCCGTGATGCGACCCTCGCGCATCACGAGCACGCGGTCGGCCATGCCGAGGACCTCGGGCAGCTCGGATGAGATCATCAGGATCCCCATGCCCTGACCGGCGAGCTGGGACAGCAGACGGTGCACCTCGGACTTGGTGCCGACGTCGATGCCGCGGGTGGGCTCGTCGATGAGGAGCACCTGCGGCTGCGTCGCGAGCCACTTCGCGAGCACGACCTTCTGCTGGTTGCCGCCGGAGAGCGTGGCGGCGACGGTGTCGAGCGCATGTGTCTTCACCTCCAGCCGCGAGGCCCATTCCCGGGCGGCACGGTTCTCCATCGCGGAGGTGAGCAGGCCGAGGCGGGCGAGGCGGCGACGGATCGCGAGGGTGATGTTGCCGCCGACGCCGGCTTCGATGACGAGGCCCTGCTTGCGGCGATCCTCGGGGACGAGGGCGAGCCCGGCGCGCATGGCGTCCACCGGGCGGCGGGCGCGGATGCGATGCCCCTGCATGTGCACGCTGCCCTCGCGGTAGCCGTCCACGCCGAAGACGGCGCGGGCCACCTCGCTGCGTCCGGCACCGACGAGGCCGGCGAGCCCGACGATCTCCCCGGCCCGGACGGAGAAGGAGATGTCGTGGAAGAGGCCAGGGCTGGTCAGTCCTTCGACCTCGAGCAGCGGCTCGCCGATCGTCGTCTCCTGCTTCGGGAACAGCTCGGACACCTCGCGGCCCACCATCTGATGGACGAGTTCGTCGACGGTGGTCTCGGCGATCGCGGAGGTCGCGATGTACGCGCCGTCCCGCATGACCGTGACGGTGTCGCACAGTGCGAACACCTCGTCGAACCGGTGCGAGATGAAGATGAGGCCACGGCCCTCGTCGCGCAGGCTCCGGGCGATCGCGAACAGCCGCTCCACCTCGACGCCGGAGAGCGCCGCGGTGGGCTCATCCATGATGAGCAGCGTGGCGTCGAGGGAGACGGCCTTGGCGATCTCGATGACCTGCTGGTCGGCGATCGACAGGCCCTCGGCGGGGCGGTCGGGGTCGATCGTGACGCCGAGGCGGGTGAAGAGGCGCTCGACCTCGTGGCGCATGGCCTTGCGATCGATCCGCCCGAACCGCCCGACCGGCTGGCGGCCCATGAAGATGTTCTCGGTGACGGAGAGATCGGGGAAGAGCGTCGGCTCCTGGTAGATGACCGCGACGCCGGCCGCCTTCGACTGCGCGGTCGAAGTGAAGTCCACGTCCTCGCCGCGAAGCCGGAAGACTCCGCCATCGCGCTGATAGAGGCCGGCGACGATCTTCACGAGGGTCGACTTGCCGGCACCGTTCTCGCCGACGAGCGCGTGGATGGAGCCGGGGTGGACGGCGATGGTGCCGGAGCGCAGGGCGATCACCGACCCGAAGGCCTTCTGGACGTCGGCGAGCTCGAGCACGGGCGCCGTCGTGGGTGAGGACATCATTTCTCTCTCCATTGAGGGAATGAATCGTTTCAAACCCTGATGGAGATGAGACTAAGGGCTGTATTGACGCGTGTCAATACGGCGTGAGAGTCTGAGTCGATCCCCGCCGATGAGTCGTTTCAGCAGCGGGAACCGGAGGGAGGGCGCCATGGCCGTCAGCGTGCGGGAGGTCGCCGAGGACGCGGGTGTCTCCGTCGGGACCGTGTCGAACGTGCTCAACCGGCCGGAGAAAGTGGCGACGGAGACGGTCGCCCGGGTGCAGGCATCCATCGACCGCCTCGGATTCGTGCGCAACGACGCGGCGCGGCAGCTCCGTGCCGGGCGCAGCCGCACGATCGGGCTCGTCGTGCTCGACATCCGGAACCCGTTCTTCGCCGAGGTGATCCGCGGGGCTGAGGAGCGCGCCGACCAGCACGGACTCTCCGTCCTCGTCGCGAACAGCGACGAGAAGCAGGAGCGCGAGGCGATGCACCTGGACCTCTTCGAGGAGCAGCGGGTGACGGGTGTGCTCGTCACCCCGGTGGCGGAGTCCCTGCCGCGGCTGGTGCGGATGCATGAGCGCGGGACGCACGCCGTCCTCGTCGACCGGGAATCGCAGGATGAGCGGTTCGCCTCGGTCGCCGTCGACGACGTCGAGGGTGGCCGCATCGCGACCGAGCACCTGCTCGCGGTCGGCCGTCGCCGGATCGCCTTCGTCGGCGGGCCGGTCGCGCTGCGCCAGGTCTCCGACCGCCTGGGCGGCGCGCAGGCCGCGGCGGCCGCGGCGGGGATCGGATTGGAGTTCATCCCGACCTCCGCACTCACCGTCGAGGAGGGACGCCGGGCCGGTGCGCAGATCCTCGACCGGGCCCCCGAGGATCGGCCGGACGCCGTCTTCGCGGCCAACGATCTCCTGGCCCTCGGCCTCCTGCAGAGTCTCGTGATGACCGGGGACGCCCGGGTTCCCGAGGACATCGCGCTCGTCGGCTACGACGACATCGACTTCGCCGCGGCCGCCGTGATCCCGCTCAGCTCGGTGCGGCAGCCGGCCGCGCTGATCGGCTCCACCGCGGTCGACCTGCTGCTACGGGGCCAGGACGACGTGGCGCCTGCTCCGGAGCACGTGCTGTTCCGGCCGGAGCTCGTCGCCCGCCGCTCGACGACCGGAGAGTGACCGTCAGGCCGGTGTCGGTGTGGGGCGCTGAGCGCTCGCGCCCCGCATGATGCGGGCGACGGCGGTGATGAGGAAGAGCTGCCCGGTGATCCCCTCGGCGACGGCCAGCGCCTGCACGCCCGATCCGACGGGGACGAGGTTGCCGTAGCCCGTCGTCGTCAGGGCAGTGAACGAGAAGAAGAGTTGATTGCCGAGGGAGTCGCTCGCCGCATCGCCGAACAGCGGGGTCGGCAGCAGCAGCGACAGCAGGTTGTAGACGAAGGCGAAGAACATGCCGACGAGGATGTACGCGGTCACAGCGGCCAGGAGGGCCTCGACGTCGAGTCCGCGGCGGGTGACCTGGTGCGCGATGATCGCCCACGGCGCGACGAGCAGGGCGATCATGGAGGCGGCGGACAGGGCGACGGCGAGGGCCGGGCTGTCTGTGGCGAAGAATGCCGCGAGGAGAGCGGCCAGCCCGGCAGCCGAGAGCACGACCCACGACACCCGCTGCACGAGGGCGTGCGCCCTGGTCACGCGGAACACGATAGCGACCGTGACCAGCATCGCCAGGAACGCCCAGGGGCTGGGGATCGTGCCCGGCTGGGCTGCGCACAGTCCGTACGACACGAAAAGGAGTGCGAGCACGGCGGCATAGCCGAGGGCGCCGCGCCTCGGGTCGGCCGGGGCGGTGAACCCCGCGCGGACGTGCGCTCCCGATGACTCGGACATGGCATCTCCTTTCGCGTAGCGCGGGTCGGACCCTCGCAGCGTGCGGCCAGTATCGCAGGGCGACCAGCCTGCTTCGGGGAGCGTCCGAGACCGGCGGTTCGTGACCAGCCGCCGGACCCGTTATGATGGTGGGGTGCATCCGTGCTCTCGAGCCGGATGCCTGGAGACGTCGCATAGTCCGGCCTAGTGCACCACCCTGCTAAGGTGGAGTCCCCTTACGGGGACCAGGGGTTCAAATCCCCTCGTCTCCGCACTGATCGAGGCCCGAATCCCGGCGGAAACACTGGGGTTCGGGTCTTTCTCTGTCTAATCTGCCACCGAATTGCCATCAACCACGACTCCTGTGAGGGCGTCGATCCGTGCCAAAAGCGTCTCAATGTCGTCGTCGAACAGATCAGCGTAGATGTCGAGCGTCATCGCGGCAGACTCGTGGCCGAGCATCCGCTGAATGGCTTTGACGTTGCCACCGGCGCTCACGGCGATCGACGCGGCCGTGTGCCTCAGCTCATGAAGAACCATCGGCTCGAGGTTGGCGGAACGCAGGGCACTCTTCCACCACGACTTCGAACCAGCCGACGCTCGAACTCGCTTCATGTAGCTCCCGGTGGGGCCGGGAAACACTAGCGCTTCCGGCAGCGCCCCGGCAACGATCGGAGCCAGAGCTTCTGCAACCACTCGAGGCACCGGCACCTGGCGCGCGCCCGCTCGCGTCTTTGGGGTGCCCTCGTGAATCGTCCCCAGGGTCTCGACCGCGTTGCGTCGAACAGACAGTCGGCGACGCTCCAGGTCAACGTCCTGGGCTCGTAGAGCGATTGCCTCGCCCCACCGAAGGCCGCAGTACCCAAGCACCAGTACCAGCGCTCTGTGCGGCCCTGAGGCGTCCGCTACAGCGTGCAGTTCGGCAGGAGTGAGGTAGCGGTGTTCCTGTCGCGATGTCTTCCGTGGCAACGAGTCGATCCCGTCCGCGGGGTTCCTCGGGATACGGCCATCACGAACCGCCTGCTTCAGGATTCCGTTCAGAACCCCGTACGCGCGCAGGGTCATCGTTGGCGACTTGCCCATTGAGGCCACCCACTCTGCTACCTCGCTGTTGACGATGCGACGCAGCTCGACATCAGACCAGCGAGGACCGACGTAGTTCCTCCAGGATGCCTCCAGCGGCGCGTACGACGACGGCTTGAGCTTGGCCTTCTTCAGCGCTAACCATGCCGGCGCCAATGCACCTACCGTCACGCGCGCCTTGCGCGGGTCAGCCCAATCTCCGGTGTTGATCTTGGTCTTCTCCGCTGTGAGCCACGCTTCAGCCTGGTCGCGGTCAGCGAATCCGCGCTTTTCGATGATCTTGTGGGACGGCGACCGATATCGCGCCCGCCAGAGAACGCCCGACTCAGCCTTCTTCGACGGGTAGGAGTAGACGTTCTGGACGACCCGCTTAGCCATCCGTGGTGTGCCAAGCCTCTCGCATGATCGCCTTGATGGGCTCGCTGATGTTCTCGTCGTGCTCGAGCGACCCCCGGGCCAAAGCGAGGGCTTCCATCGCGATGGACACCGGATCAAACCTCAAGGCATCGTGCAGGTTGTCGATCTGGCGTTCCGGGAGCTGGCTATCGTCGTCGATCTTGCTTACGAGACGAGCTACTTCTAGTTGGGCGTGTAAGAGCCGCTGGCTCGCGAAGAACACATCGTCGTATGCGGATTGCACGGGGCGAAGTACGAGCGATACTGCGAGCGAGTTCTTGCCGTTGACCAGCGAACTTACGTCATCGAGTTGGAGTGCGCGCGCGAAGCCAGCGGCTTCGCCGATCGTGGCCCTGCGGTTGCCCGACTCGATCTTGTAGATCGTCTGTTGCTGGAAGTCGAAGCCCAGCGCCTGCATCGCCTCGGCGAGTGCTGCCTGCGACAGACCGCGGCGCTCGCGCGCTTCTCTGAGCGTCGGTCCGAAGGTTTTATCGACGTTTCGCATCGTCTTGCGCGGATCTGGCATGACTCCACCGTAACGCTCATCGGGTGTGGAATCCGGGTTGCGCTCAAAACGAAATGGCGTGTACACTGAAGTAGCGTTAGAAAATGCAGAGAAGCAAACCAAAGGAGGGTTACATGACGCGTAGCGGATTCGGAGATCTGCTCACCCCCGACGAGGTGTGCGAGCTGATCCCCGGCATGACTAGGGCGAAGCTCGCTCAGATGCGATTCAGTGGCACCGGGCCGTCGTACTTCAAGCCCACTGCCAAGACGGTCGTCTATGACCGGGATGTCGTCCTTGGGTGGCTGCGGTCCACGGAGCGTGTTGGCACCAGCCAGTTCGCGGAGGCTGGATGACTTCAATCTCTGGTGGCGCTGACAGGTCGCGCGACTACTACTCCCTGACATACCGGGACCCCACTGGGGAAACGGCCGTGCGGAACCTAATGGGCCGTTCCGTGCAGATCTCATGGGAGAACGGAGCGACTATCCACCTCAGCGTGGAAGACCTTCGGCCATTGTTGGCCCAGTTCGACTTCCGGGTATCCCGAAAGGGTCACATCTGGGGAGAAAAGAAAGCCGCCCCTCTGCTGCAACAGAGAGACGGCGATAGTCAAATGAAGGAGATTCGAAATGACTGGTAGCACCAGTATCGCAGATGCGCGCGCCAACCGCACCTTGTTGGCAGCGGGGGTGGAGAGTACAGCGGCAACTCCGCCCCCAACCCGCCGCGATCCCGCCTGGGACGAGTACTCGGCAACCTACCTGCGGGCTCACCCCGAGGTGTCAGCAGCGGCGCCCTCGTGGACTGAGGAGCTCGAGTTCCTGGACATCGAAGACGAGGTGGAGGGGACTGTCTTCTCCTTCTCTCGGACCATCCGGGATGTCGAGCTCTACGGCGGAGGACGCCTCCACCCGGAGGGCCGCGTCGAGCTCTACGACAACGGCATGCCCAACATCTATATCCGTGCGGAACTTCGCGCCGACCAAGACCCGGACGTCGCGCGGTGGGCGATGGATGTGGCAGAAGACCTCGTCGCCGCCGCGTTGTTGTTGCGAGCAGAGCCGAAGTTGTTGCGGCGGCCCGCTCGGGTCGACGCCGAGTTGCAGAGGCTGGACATCTGATGGCCTGCCGGTTCGGCTGGTGCGATACGCCCGCCATCATCCATGCCGACGACGTCAGCCACCACACCCGCGATCTCGGTCACGGGATGCTGCTCACGGTTGACACGAACGGCATACCGATCACGAACTGGATGCCCGACTGGCAGGAGTGGTGGATCAACAAGCCCGAGGAGATCGACACCGAATATGGCGCCGTCGCGACCATGCTCTGCGATCTCCCGAAGCACTACCGGGAGTTCCGGGAGGAGCTCATCAATGACCCGGTGTTCGCCGACGAGGTCATTGCCATGAAGGCAAAGGATGCCAGGGAGACGAACAAATGAGCGCGCTCGAAACCAAACTGAATCCGGGAGCAGTGCGCGCCTGGGCGCGCGCGAACGGCATCCCCGTCAGCAAGACCGGCAAGATCGCACTGCACGTTCGGGAATGCTACGCCGAAGCGCACCCGCAGTACGTCGCAGAACCGGACACCGAGCTGCAAGCACGCACTTCCCGTCCTGATCTGTTCGCCCTCGCTGACGACATGGTCGAAGCAGAGATGGTGAGAACCGGTCGCTTGAGCTTCGAGCCGCCAGCGGACGAACAGCGGCGTGAAGAGCCGCGGTCTTTGGCTGAGTGGCTCAGGCTTCGCGACGAGCTTGCTGACACGATCGCACAGCATGTCGGCGGTTCTCCCTCCGTCCGTGAGGCAGCCGAAGCGCTCCTTGTGCAGGGCTGGATGCGGAACGCTGCTGCCTGACGGACCGCCTCGTGCCCTAATCCGGTGCCCCTTGTCCCCAGCGATGAGGGGCACCGTCCGTTTCAACTGAACACAGACCCTGGGGAAGGGGACCACATGACCACTCAGAAGAAGGAGAGCGCGTTCGAGAGACGCATGAAGGAGTTTCACGAAGCACGCGAGCGGAACGCAGCCAGCCGGCAGCGGGCAAAGGGAGGTGACGATGACCGATCTGTTCACGAAGCTCCCGCACTGGCTGATCAGGGAGAGTGACCTCGACGGCAACGAATTGCTGCTGTACATCGCGATGCTGAGCCGCGCGAACTCGAAGGGGATCTGCTTCCCGAGCGTGAGCCTGCTGGCCAAGGAAGCGCGGATGTCGGAGAGCACGGTTCGCCGTACCCGCAAGCGCTTGGTCGATAAAGGTCTCGTGACTGTGACGCGGCGGATGATCGGCGATTCACGGAACGACTCGAACCTCTATCAGGTCGCGTTGCCGAAGCGCCCACCGGTCAAGTTCGTCGAGGACGACCCTGTGGATAACTTGCCGCCCGAACCGCACGATGACGTTTCGAATGGCAGTCACAGTGACTGGGGTGGTTCCACGGTGACAGTACCCCCCTTTCAGGGTGACCGGTGGGGTGGTGTCACGGTGACTGGGGAAGAAGAACCACTACAAGAAGATCCATTGAAGAAGACTCTTAGCGTCGAAAACGACGCATTCGAGTTCAGCGACCTGGGGATAACAGAGGCGCAATGGTGGCTTCTGTCCGACCTCTACATTCACCTCACAGGCAAAACGCCAAGTGACCGCACTCAAGCCGAATGGCGCGTACTCAGCTCAGACGACGCTCGCGAGCTCATCGGCCGCTTCTACTCGAACGTTGGCAGGAACGACGACTACACCGGTCCGGAGTACGGGACTCCCGCCTACGCGGAACTAACTGAGCGCGGCAAAAAGTGGGCAGATGGCGGGATGATCCCCGACAACGTCCTGACCGGAGAAGCCGCATGAACCGACCCGAGGCGTCCGGACCGGCACTCAAAGAAGGGAGAACCCGATGGGCGCAGCCGCCCCAAAGCCACTCAACTTCCGAGCACTAAGCAACGCATGGGACGACCCCATCGCATTCGCCCGCGAACTGAGCCGCTACTACTTGCAGCTCGAAGCCTCGGGCCACAGGCAGCCCACGCGCGACTGGACCACCGCACTTCGAAAGGAGAAACCAATGAACACCGGCGAGGACACCCCCACAACCGGGCTCAGAGACCCTGCCGGCCTCACCAGAACCGAACCCGGACTGTACGCACCCGAGGACATGCAGAAGGTCGCACCAGGCCTCTACGCCCCGAAGGAAACCCAGTGACCATCCGGGCAGCGGTCCTCTGCGACGTATCGGGGTGCGACACCGTATTCGCAACCGCCGAAAGGCTCGCACACCACGAACTCATCAGAGAAGCCCACGCAGACGGTTGGGTATCCACGAACAAGTCCGGGCACTGGACGAACGAGTGCCCGGACCACAACGAATGAACAGGACACACAAGATGACGAAGATTCAGAAGCACACCATCGACCTGCGATCCCCTCGCACGGAAGCACTCGAAGCCGCCGAAGCCGAACTCGAAAACCTCACCGCGCAGACCGACACGCTCAAGGCCTCCGCCCTCGCCGGCAACCTCGGCGCCGAAACACTCGCAGCACACACCGACCGCCTCAACCTCGCCACCATGCGAGTAGACGCAGCCCGTCACGCCGCCGAAGCCGAACTCAACAACCTCCCCGACCGGAACACCATCGCCGACGCGATCGCTGAACTCCTCGACGACCCGGCCCTCACAACCACTCCCATCGAAGAGGCCATCAGCAGACTCCGACAGGCACTCGCCGACATCACCACCGCCAACGAAACCCGCAACAGCGCGATCGCTACCTGGGTCACCCGACTTCGGGAACTCGGCATCCCGGACACCGGGCTCACCGTCAACGGCGACGAGGTTCACATCCAGTCGGCCGGCCCGACCGGAACAACCATCACGATCGGCGGGGGCCGCGTCTCCACGATCGGATCCGTTGCTGGCCACATCCGCCACACAACGCAGAAGCACAGCGACAGCGCTCACATGGCCATCGACCCAGCCAACCTGCCGAGCTTCGACACCCGTGGTCGTGCACTCGGCAGCACCACAGCCGTCCGTCTGCTGCGGGACCTCGGCGGACACAAGGCAGGGACCGTGCTCACCACCCGCACACACGCACTCGGTGTCCTCGCGCAGATGGTGCACAACGACAACGCGGAACTCATCGAAGGTGACATCCCCGCGCCGTCCCCGCACGTACTCAAGCGGTTCGGAGTGGACTCCCGTGCACAAGCAGCACCAGAGCACATCACCCCGAGGAACGCGAACGACGGCGCTCTCGTCGAGGCGGCAGTGGCACGCGCGTTCCAGAACTGACCTTGAGCCGGAACAGAGGGGGTGGGGGTGACTCCTGCCCCCTCTCTGCCGGTCGCCGGGCATAGCCGTCCACGTCATACGTGCGCAGCTGCCCCGTTTTTTTGGGGATTGCAGGGAGTGCGCGGCTATCCCGTTTTTTGGACTGCTTTTGGAAAGGAACTGATATGGCGATGTTTGATCTCAAAGCCCTGATCGAGGCTGAGAGGGCATACCACGAGTCGATTAAGCCGGTGGATGTCGACGTGATGCTTGGCGATACCGTGCTGACTGTGCGGGTGCCGTACCTGTATGGCGAGGCTTTCGATGCTCTGGCTGAGAAGTACCCGGTCGGACGCAATCCGCTCGGCACTTGGTTCGACCTCGATCAAGTGATGAGAGAGCACCCCGACATCCGAGTGATCGATGGCGACGAAGAGGACGACCTGTTTGTCCTACGCAACCAGAGGGCGTACTACCGGTGGCCGGACATGTATGACGCACTCGATCGGTCCGACAAGGAGAGCTTGCGCGCGGTGCTCTGGGGTCTCCACATCGAGGAACGGCGGAAGCGCTTGGCGACCGCCATCGCCAAGCGGGCGATGCGCGAGAACGAGGAGGAGGTGAAGTCGGATGCCGAATAGGGTTGTCTCCGTCACCCTGACGGCGCAGATTGCCGGGTACAAGCGGGCCATGCAGGAGGCGTCGCAGGAGACCGAGAAGCTTGCGAAAGCTTCGGATCGTGTGGCCGCGTACAAGGAAGCGTTCAATGCCGTAGGGACGGCTGGCGTGGCTATGGGCGCGTTGCTATCTGCCGGCTTGGCGGTCGCAGCGAAGGCATCGATGGATTTCGACGCTCAGATGTCGAACGTTCAGGCTGCGACGCATGAGACTGCGGCGAACATGGATCTGTTGCGGCAGGCGGCATTGGATGCCGGCGAGTCCACGGTGTTCTCAGCTACGGAATCTGCTCAGGCGATTGAGGAGCTTTCGAAGGCGGGTGTAGCGACGAAGGACATTCTCGGTGGCGGCCTGGCGGGTGCTCTGGATCTGGCGGCTGCTGGTGGCCTGGATGTTGCAACCGCGGCGGGTATCGCGGCTACTTCGCTGAAGCAGTTCAACCTCGAGGGCTCGGACATGTCGCATGTTGCCGACCTGCTTGCTGCGGGTGCGGGCAAAGCCATGGGGGACGTCACGGACCTGTCGCAGGCGTTGAATCAGTCGGCGCTGGTCGCGAAGCAGACGGGTCTGTCGATTGAGGAGACGACGGCTGGTCTGGCAGCGTTCGCTTCGGCCGGTCTTCTGGGCTCCGATGCGGGTACGTCGTTCAAAACGATGCTCCAAGCCCTGAATCCGACCTCCGCTGAGGCCGCAGCGTTGATGGAGCGCTACAACCTCCAGGCGTACGACGCTCAAGGGAACTTCGTCGGCCTGTCGGAGTATGCGGGCCGGCTCAAGGAGGGCCTGTCGGGGTTGTCGACGGAGCAGCAGAATGCGACTCTCAAGACGATCTTCGGTGCTGATGCTGTGCGTGCCGCGACGGTCCTCTATCAGCAGGGCGCGGAGGGCATCGAGAAGTGGACTGATGAGGTCAACGACCAGGGCTACGCGGCCTCCACGGCGGCTATGCGGCTCGATAACCTCAAGGGTGACGTGGAAGCCCTCGGGGGCGCTTTTGAGACCGCTCTGATCGACACAGGCTCGACGGCAAATGACACTCTGCGGACGATGGTGCAGGCGCTCACGGGCCTGATCAGCATGTACAACGATCTGCCTGCACCGGTCCAAGCCTCGGTGATGGCCCTCGGTGGGGCTGCGGCCGCTGTGGCTCTTACGGGCGGCGCGGCTTTCCTCGCTGTTCCGAAGTGGCTGGAGTTCAAAGCGACGGTGGAGGCTTCGACCTGGACGATGAAGGGCATCGGTCTGACTGCCGGTGCCGCGGGTCTCGCCCTCGGTGGCTTGTTCCTCATCGTGGGTGAGCTCGCCTCCCAGCACCAGAAGGCGCAGGCGCGAGCGCAGGCCTACGCGGACTCGATCGAAGACGGCACGAACAAGCTGTCCGACGCTGCACGCTCCACCGCGATCGACGAGCTGCAGAAGGGCGGCGAGCTGCTGACGTTCAACTGGCAGTCGGCGTTCGACGCGGCGGAGAAGCTGGGTGTGGGTGCTGATGTGGTCACGGATGCGGCGTTGAAGAACGCCGACGCGATCGACGAGCTCAGCACCTACTACGACGCCCTGAACGGCGACCAGGAGGCGTTCAACCGCATCCAGGAGGAGACCGGGATGAACGCGTACGAGACCCGGTTCGCGCTTGAGGCTCTGGTCGGTGGCATCCAGGAGCAGAACACCGCCATCGACGACGCGATTCGGTTGAAGGAACAGGAGGCGGATGCCAGTTCTACCGCAACCACCCGGTCAGAGGACGCGGCAGAGGCGTACGTCGTCGAAGCGGACGCGGTGCAGGATCTCAGTTCGGAGCTGTCGACCCTGATCGACAAGATCAACGCTGCGAACGGGGTGGCCGTTGATGCGATCACCGCGAACGCCAATTATTTGTCGGCTATGGACGGGCTCAAGGCTCAGGCGGAGAAGTTGGGTACGTCGTTGGATGAGTCGACGGTTGCGGGCTCTGCGAACGCTGCGGCTATGGGTGAGATCGCGGAGAAGGCTCGCGATGCCGCTCAGGCTCAGTTCGAGCAGGACTTGGCAACGATGACTGCTGATGAGGCCGCGAAGAAGTGGAACGCCACACTGGGGCAGCAGCGTCAGGCGTTCATCGACTCGGCAATCGCCGCCGGTTACAACGCTGAGGAGGTGAAGGCGTTGGCTGACCGGATCTTCCAGATGCCGCCGTCGAAGACTGTCGACATGCTGGTCGAAACCGCGCAGGCTCAGAACCAGATTGACCGTTTCGTGACGTTGAACAACGGTCGCCGGGTGAAGGTGTTCGTGGACGCGGAGGGCGGTCAGTCATTCCGCGTCGGGAGCAAGACCGTCGCGCCGGGGATGTCGACGGGTGGCCCGGTTCTCGGGCCAGGCCCGAAGGGGAAAGACTCTGAGCTGCGGTTGCTTGCCCCTGGCGAGCACGTCACCCCCGCTGACGAAGTCGACGCAGCAGGAGGACACTCCGCTATCGAGGAATGGCGAGCGGCGATTTCCGCTGGGCAAGGCCTATATGAGCAGCCGGCCACGTGGGTTCCTGCGCAAACGCCTGTGGTGGTTCAAGCGCCCTCCTCCCCGCCGTTGTCGCTTGAGGGCATGTCGATCTCGGGAAGGTTGGAGATCGGCGGTGACGGCCTCGCTCGGATCATTGACGGTCGCATCGGTGCCTACGACGACGAGCGGGTGAGGTGGATACGGGGTGGGGTTCGCCCGTAGCTCTAGCTGTGCGGGGCCCGTGTCAGATGTCGGTGACACGGGCCCTTCTCATTTCTTCCGACAGACTCATGATTGGAGTACCTACTTATGGTCAATCGACTTGTCGCAGTAGATGACTCGAACTACCGCCTCCCCGAACCCGTCGTTGGCGCCCTCGCCACTGATGCCTCGAACCCGGAGACACCTCTGGGGGCTGCGATTTCAACGGCAGCAGGCATCATCGACGGTCTCGTCGACGACGACACCACGGACAACCGTGAGCGCATCCAGTCCTACTTGGACCGGGGCGGAAGCTGGGTCGTCCCTGCGACAACCGGTCGATACCGGGTGCACGGGGCGCTCGAGGTTCACTTGCCCGGAACGTCATTGTCTGCATGGGGCGCACCCATTCGACAGTCCCTGAACGGGCAGTCCTTGTTCAACGTGACCGTGCCTGACGTGACCATCACGGGGGTTGACGCTATCGGGTCGCTCGGCCCCCTCGACATCACCGGTATGAACGCCGCATGGGAGATGTCGATCACTGCCTCCCGGTGGACGGTTGTCAATGCGTACACGGGCGCGCACCGTCTCTCCATCCCGTGGATTCGCGGGCGGGGATTCGACTCCGTGGTCCGGGTCACGAGTTGGAACCGTTCGGCGGGCGCGAACGGCACACGTGTCAAGGATGTCTCCGTTGGGACGTTGCTCTGCGAGAACGTGGAATTCGGTCTGGTTGTGCAGGGTACGGAGCGCTTCTCCTACGCGGAGATCAAGGGGAGCTACAAGTGCCCGGTCAGCGGTCCCCGTCCCCCGCACCTGGTGTACTTCTCCGGCACGAGTAACGAGAACATCGACGCGTCTTGCGGTCGAGCAGTCGCGGCCAGTTTCGAAGGCGGCGTCGTGCCGGGGCAGGCCTTCCAGTTCAAGGGCATGTCTGGCGGACACGTCGCTTCGCTACTCGCCGAGGGATGTCCGGGAGTGCTGAACGTGATGGACTCCACCGACTTCACGATCGACTTCGTTTCGTCTCTCGGCGACACGTGCGTGGATCAGTACGGCTCGATCGCGCTTTCCCAGACGACAACGCTCAGTAACGTCCGGGTCGGCCGTGCAGTCGTTCGCATGACCTCTGACGGCATCCCGTTCCGGCTCGTGTCGGGCTCTGACAGTCGGTTCGCGGAGCTCGACTTCGAGGTGAACCACACCACGAACGGCACCCTCCATGACGTCAGCCTCGCCGGCACACGCAACACGATCGACTCGGTGCGTGTCCGCAACGTGGGCACGAAGGCATGGCGCGGCCTCGGCCTGTGGGCAGGGGCGGGACACCGGGTTCGCAACATCACCCTTGAGGGGATGCGCGTCGGCGTGGACGTCAGGGGTACGGCGACCGATGCGATCATTGGTTTCAATCCGACCACTGTCGCGCTGCACGCGACGGAAGGCCTCGCGAAGATCATGGTCGCACCCGGCTCGGCACCTTCCCTTGTGCTGCCCGGTACTCCGCCTGCGGCGTCTAGGCTTCGTGTAGTCGATGACTTCACAGTTGCGCCCGAAACGCTAGCTGGGTTCGGGCCGGGTTGGACTGTCCAGGCGGGAACCTGGACGGTGGACTATGCCGCGGGTGAAGCTGGCGAGACCGCAGGAACGTCGCAATCGAATGTGTATCGCGACGCGGGAGCTGCGAACGTGACAATCGACGTTGACGTGAAGCTCCGTGGGCTTCCTGGCGTAGTCGCGCGTCGAGTCTCTGCCACCGAGTACATCGCCGTGTACCTCAGCACGACGGCGGTGACGATCGCGAAACGCGACGGGACGCTGACGACCTTGGCAACTCAGGCTGGCGCATACCAGCAGGACCGTTGGTATCGACTTCGGGTCGACGTGTTCGGCGCCGTGGTGAGCGTCACCATCAACGACGTCCCGACGCTGACGCACACTCTCACTGGTGGCGATGAGACCAAGTTCGGTACGTCGACACTCCACGGGTTGTTCTCATCATCATCCGCCGGAGTTTCGAAGTTCAAGAACCTCCGGATCGCTGCGATCTAGCCAGGGGCCCCCACTCGCACGGATTGAGTGGGGGCTTCTTGGCCTCACCCTGGTGGCCGCAGCGCTGATTCTCACCATTAGGGTTGCGCTCATGGACGTCAGCTTCTTCATGACCTATATGGGCGCCCTCGCTTCATTCCTTGCGATCGGTGCGATGGTGACCCACCTCCTCCTCAACAAGGAGATCCTGCCCGCAGGGTCAATGCTCGAAGCTGCGCAATGGACCCTAGCGGTCCTCTCACTCGTCGCCGCGATCGTATCGATCATCGACACCATGGTTGATGCGGTCGGCCCAGCCGGAGACGCAGTCGGTCCATCCATTAGTGGGATCGTTCTGTTCGTCGTGCTGACGGTGATAGGCATGGCCGCGATAGTCCTCGCCGCCGTGGCATACGACGCGCACAAGGAACGCAATGAGGAAGCTCGCTCCAACGGCTAGCGATGACGCCGCTCGAGGGCTTATATACGCAGGTCCATGGCCGCGATGATTCGGGCCTGCGCCTCAGCAAGCGCCAGCAGCGTGTCAACGATGTCGGACATGTTCGCGTTCTCCGGATCGGCATGCCACTGGATAGCAAGGGCCTGCACCTGATCAGAGGTCGCACGCAACCAGCGGTTTGCGGAGTCGGGAAGATTGGGGTCGTCGAGTTCCACGCTGTCTTACCGTAGACCTTTCGTGACGCGGGTCCGAAACCAGAAGACCCCGCTACACCGAGCTCGGGATGCCTTCCTTCGTCCCCGTGTTCGCGGGCTCTGGGACGAGGTACAAACCGGTGGGTGCGTTGGCGGTGTAGGCGAGTGCGTCTACCCACGCTCTGTTGATCGCGGGCTGGCGGCTGCCGGCGTACTTGAATGCCAGCGACGATCCAGCGTGCACCCACACCGTGGTGCGCCCTCCGCCGACGCTCGAGTCTTCCTTCCAAGTGAAAGGGAACGGCTCGCCCCGGCGGAGCTTTGCGGTGATGACGAGCTGGAGGTGCGTGAGAGCCCTGTCCTCGAGCTCAACCTTGGGTCCGCCGTCATAGATGAACTTGCCCATCGTGGACTCCTCTGTTCTGCCACAGGAACCTGTGCCAAGAGGCGCAACCGAGCTGATCGCTTTGTGGTGTAGCTTCACGGTCCCACGTCACTGGAGAAATAGCCACCCCCTACGTTTGTCCACCCGTGGAGACAAACGTCGAGGGTGAAGCTCAGCTCAAGCCCTCACCCCAGAAGTCGTCACTCCAGTCCCTGAAGGAGTTGCCCTGCGAACTTGGCGCGGCTCCAGCGGGGTACTCGACGCTGACAACCGCTCTCGTGTACTGGGTGACGAGGACGCTGAGCGTTTCGAACCGAGAAGCGAAAGTCACAAAGCCCGCTTCCCCATGGGACGCGGACTCGATCCGCTCCATCAGATCGCCGACGTCACAGTCCGCGGCCAAAATGAAACTGTCTCCGTCGATGCTGATTCGTGTGGTGGGATTCATGGCAATCTGTGCATCGTTCGCGGAAAATGGTTCATGCGACGTTCTGTTCACGCAACACTACGCCCTCACTGACCCTGCACTTCCGGGGCTTGCATAACCGTCGAACCTGTGCAGGCCAACGCGCCTAGACCGTCACCCCTAGAGTGAACCCATGGGAACGATCCAGTACGGCGACAGCAGCGAGATCCACATCGAAGACCGAGCTCTCGCGCACCTGAAGGTTGCGATCGCGACCAAGCTGCGCCGCAACGAGAGCTTCACCCTCTCTTGGAAGCACCCAGAAGGCGATGCCCCCGGTCGCTCCACGATCTGGCTTCACCCGTCCATCCCCCTGCGCTTCACGTTCGAGACACCCGAGAACCCGCAACTCAACGCGAAGTGGGTTCAGACGCTCATGATGGAAGCCAGCTCCTCCGGCGGCATCACCCTCGTGGACGAGGTCGTTGACACCCCCGCGGAAATCGATGCTTCCGCCCTGGCCGACCTCGGGGCAGAATAGGCGGCACCGGGGAGGGGAGCGCGCGCCCATCTTGCGGCGCATCTCGCTCGGTTGATCCCCTTCCCGCCCGCCGCAGGGAGGGGATCATCTCTTCTCACTCGACGCTGATGTAGAGCGGCAGAGCCTCAGCCTGACCATGCCCCAGAACGGCCGGCGTATTCGGGTCTGGGAGTGACCGGCGATGCTGACCCAACGCAATCCACGGCTCAAGCCCGGGGAGTGTTCTCAGGGCCGTGCAGAGGGCGGCCGTGTACTCGCCCTCGAAGTACCCAACCCACGTCCCCACGGCCTCAGCGAGCACATCGGTTCGATCACCCGCGGTCGCCCTGAGCTCGTCCAGAACGGGTGCCGGGTCGGTCGTGTACCTGTTGCGTGAACAGATCGCATCCAACGCGATACTGAGCTTCACTGTGGGGGACAGCCCTCGAGATGGCACGGCCAGATGTCCTTCCTCCGGCCGCGACGGGTCAAGTCTAAAACCCTCGGACCCCACCCACAGGCTTCCCATCACGCCCAGAAGGCGTCACACTGGTCTCGCGAGGGGCCACATTCACCGGCACGGTGGGCGGGAGGCCCCTCGCGTTGTACATGCGCTCGGCTGGTTCGTACATGCCGCCCCTATTCATCAGCGTCATCTAGACGACTGGAAAGGAAGCCGTGGAGCATGCTTCGCGACTTCGCTCCGCGTTGTGCCCGTACTCGAAGGTCACTGTTACCGAACTCCTCGCCTTCGGAGCCCAACACCCACCTTCCCATGGGGCGGATGGCGCGGGTCTTCGCGGGGGTGTGCTTCGGCCACGTCGGCGACCGTCAACGAGGTGCTGATGGCGACGATGGTCCAAGTTGTCGACGCGCCTGGAGCTTAGCGTCACGTCTTCGACCGCTTCTGACCGTGACGCTGGCGTCGCACAAACGACGACGGCCCCTTTCGGGGCCGTCAAACACCAGTTGGCGTGGGTCAACCGATGCGGGGTGTGTAGTGACACTACCACGCTCCGGGTGGGTGTTCGCTCACTAGTATCAGACAATGTCGAAGAAGACGCTCATCGCCTACGTGGACGGGTTCAACCTCTACAACGGCATCCACGAAACGTTCAGCCACCGCTACTTGTGGCTTGATCTCGTGAAGGTGCTGCAGATGTTGCGGCCGAGTCACAAGATCCTTCGCGTCAACTACTTCACCGCGCCGCTTCTCGATGACCCCGACGCCCAGAGCAGACAGGCCACCTACTGGAACGCTCTGACTGCGATGCACGGCAATCTTGTTCCGATTATCACTGGGCGCTATCAGCGGTCGACGTACACATGCAAGGACTGTGGCTCGGAGCGACCGAAGTACGAGGAGAAGGAAACCGACGTCAACCTGGCCCTGACCATAGCGCGCGACGCAGCTACTCAGGAAGCGACGGACTACTACCTGATATCCGGCGATAGCGATGCCGCGCCAGCGATCCGCGAAGCCCAGAGGATCAACCCGACCGGCTTCTACAAGGCCTACTTCCCGCCGAGCAGGAAGTCTGAGGAACTCACAGCCCTCATGCCTGCTTCTGAGGTGATCGGCCGCACTCGCCTGCGAGACGCGCAACTTCCTGAGGTGGTTCATGGCCCAAACGGTCAGAAGCATGTCCAGCCGCTCAAATGGAGGCCGGAGACGTTTCTGGACGATGGGCTTCCCGCCTCGCCGCGTCCGCCCGTCAGCGTTACACCTGCAGACCTCGCGCGCTTTCACCGGAATCACTCCTAGGAGCGATTCGACTCGGATCCGAACCATCACCCACGCTGCGTGCGCCTCCACGTTCCACTGGCTGCACTCTGCTCGTACTGAAAGACCGAGAAACACTCCTGGCGGGGTGGCCGCTCCGTGCACTGAATCCCCTCCCCGGGGGACGGGGAGGGGATTCATGCGTGCGCACTCAGGGCATTGTCTAGCGGTAGGTGACCTTCCATGGCTCGTCAGGCAATGAATCGACCCACGCCTTGAGCGCCTCCGGAGTGAACAACGGCTTGGTGCCGACGTAGTGCGCAACGAGTCGATTCATCTTGACGGCGGCCGCGATCGTCGTGACGCTAACGCCGGTGGCGATGGCGGCTTCCCTGAGGGTGTACGCGATCTTCTGCGAGCCGAGCGCGTTGACCACCTCATCGTGAATGATGGAGCGCAGCTCGTTCGCGGTGAAGGCCATGCGCACAGCGCCGGGATCCGGTTGCTCGAGAGGCGCGGGGGTTTGCGGATAGCCGCGCGGGACATCCGGATGCGTCTCTAGGTACTCGTCGAGGTCTTTCCACTTGCAGGGGAGCTTGGCCCGTGTCGTCCACAGCTCCACGACGGCGGGATCATCGACCAGGCGTATCCGGATGCTGGCTTCGTAGTAGAGCCCCGGATTCAGGATCAGTGCGCGTTGGAGCGGCAATGCCGTGCCTGCTCTGAACGCCCAATATTCCCCGGTTTGGATTCCGAGCTCTCCACCCATCGGCATGGACCGAGACTAGCCATGGTCGCCGGTTGACACCTCGGATGGCGCCCAGGTCAGTACATGGCGATACGACTTCTAAGTATCGTCTCTATTGACTACGGAGGGGCGGAGCATGAGTGACCTAGAGAGGGTCTTTCGCGAGATCATCCGTGAGGAATTGGCGGCTGCTCAGGGGGTGCCCGCCGCGCACTCGCTTTCGGCGAAGAGCATCGGTGCGGCGGTTCGAGCCGAAGCTGCTCGTGCTGGCAAGAATCACTCCGAGCTCGCTGAAGCGCTTGGAGTAAGCCGCCCGACGATCGCTGGCCGGCTCAGTGGGGCCTACGAGTTCAAGCAGGCCGAGCTCGAGAAGATCGCCGATCTTCTCGGAATCACCCCGTACAACATCATCGAGTCAGCAGGCATGGGACAGAGATTCCACAGCACGGAGCCGAGCCAAGCCGAAATAGACCGAGTGTTCGTTCGTGACTCGTGGGCTCAGCCGCCTCGCGCTGTGACTGCGCGGTGAAGGCGAGCTAGTCGCGGCTCCTGAGTCGTGCCACGTTTCTGCCATCAAACGATTGCCGTCCCGCATCGCGAAGAGGCCGTTTCCACAACAAAAAATGGCGGAATCTCGCCTTTCTCGCCGAGTCGGGCTTCTACCGCGGGGTTTCAAATCCCCTCGTCTCCGCACTGAGAAGCCCCGACGAGTCCGCTCGCCGGGGCTTTCGTGTGAGCCCGCGCTCTCGCTGATGTCAGGGCTCGGTCGTACACTCGTTGTATGACCTCGAAACTGGCGGATTACATCGAGGCGGGGAAGTCCCTCGATGCTGGTGAGCGCCTGGAGGCGGCTCACCAGCTCTTGCTCAGCGTCGACAGGGACACGGAAGCAAATCAGGACGAGATCGACGCAGCATGGGAAGAGGCCGTCGATCGTCGCCTGAGTGAGATCACCAAGGGCACGGCGAGGCTCGTTGACGGGCGCCAGGCTCACGCTCGTGTCCGTGGCGAGATCTCCGCTCTTCGCCGTTGACGTCCACCTGGCGGGAGCACGCTGAGGCTCTCGACGAGTACCGTGCCGCGGCGAAATGGTATGAGGCGAGCCGTCCCGGCTGGGGCGACGTCTTCATGGATGCGGTCGACGCAGCGATCGAGAGCATCCTCGATCCGACGATCCGCTGGGGTGTCTACCGTCACCGCACGCCGCGGGTCTACTCGCGGAGCGTAGCCGGCTTCCCGTTCGACATCCTCTATGCCGTGATCGACGATGAGGTCTTCGTCTTGGCCTACGCACACGAGCGGCGGCGGCCTGGCTACTGGCGTCACCGCCTCGGCGGCTGAACGGGTCCGCTCGACATGTGTCGGCGCTCCATCAGGAGGAAGGGCTGCCTCTTCTCAGGCGTCCGCCTCCGGCGTCCAGGTCGGGTCGGGGGAGAGTGCGGCGGAGATCTTCCGGCTGGCTGCGCCGAGCTGCCGGGCCTGGGTGGGAGTCAGCGTGTCGAAGATGACGTGGCGGATGAGGGCCTGGTGAGCGGGAGTCGACTCCTCGACCTTCCGGTGGCCGGCGTCGGTGAGGATGCCGAGGGTGAAGCGCCCGTCCTCCGCATCGACCTCGCGTCGGACCCAGCCTTTCGCCTCCAGGCGGGTGACCGCGCGGGAGAGTCGGGACAGTGTGCTGTTCGCGTAGCCGGCGAGGACGCTGAGACGGAGCGTGCGCTCCGGCGCTGCGTCGAGGGCGAAGAGGATGCCGTGCTCGAAGTGGGTCAGCCCGCTGTCCCGCTGCAGCTGTGCGTCGAGGGCCGCGGGTAGCCGTTCGAGGAGGGTGGCGAGTGCTGACCAGACGTCCAGTTCTTCGGCGTTCAAGGGGGCAGGCGAGGGCGGCGACGACATTCCTCCACCGTAGTGGTCGATCCGTGCTCTTCGCTTGCTTGGGAAAGTGAGCGGAGGCTAGGATGACTTGCTCAGGCAAGTAACGCGGCGAGGTCCGCGGAAGCGAGAGGGCGACGGATGGAACTGGGGCTGCGCGGCAAGAGGGCGTTCATCAGCGGATCGAGCCAGGGGATCGGATATGCGGTCGCGTCCGCTCTCGCCGCCGAGGGGGCCGATGTCGTGATCAACGGTCGTGACGAGGGTCGCGTCGACGCGGCGGTCCGCGCCTTGGCCCTCGCGCATCCGGAGGCGACCGTCTCCGGGATCGTCGCCGACTTCACCGACCCGTCGCAGGTGGCGCGGCTGACGGGGAAGCTCGGTCACGTCGACGTCCTCGTCAACAACGTCGGTCTCTTCGGACTCGCCGACTTCGCGGACATCGCCGACGAGGACTGGGCGCGCTACTTCGAGGTGAACGTGATGAGCGGCGTGCGTCTCTCCCGCTCTCTCCTGCCGGGGATGCGGGAGCGGGGCTGGGGGCGCATCGTCTTCGTCAGCAGCGAGTCCGGCGTCAACGTCCCGGCCGACATGGTGCACTACGGCGTGACGAAGGCCGCGATGATCGCGCTCGGGAACGGGCTGGCCAAACTCACCCGCGGCACCGGCGTGACGGTGAACACCGTCCTGGGTGGGCCCACCTACTCCGAGGGCGTCGCGGCGAGCGTCGCCGCGATCGCCGAGGCCCAGTCCGTCTTTGAGGACGTGATGAAGGAGGCGATCATCGGACGGAACGCGACCACACTGCTGGAGCGCTTCCTCGATCCGGCCGAGGTCGCGGACCTCGTCGTCTACCTCTCCAGCGCCCGGGCCTCCGCGACGAACGGCGCCGCGCTGCGGGCGGACGGCGGCGTGCTGACCGCGATGCTCTGACCCGAGCGCGTCACTCGCCGGGGCCTACGGGTTCCGGTATCCTCGCGGGCATGCCTAGACCCACCCAGACGCCGCAGCGCGAGGCCTTCGGCTCGCGGAACGTGTTCATCCTCTCGGCGATCGGCTCGGCCGTGGGTCTCGGGAACATCTGGCGCTTCCCCTACGTCGCCTACGAAGGCGGCGGCGGTGCGTTCCTCATTCCGTACCTGTGCGCGCTGCTGACCGCCGGTATCCCGCTGCTGTTCCTCGACTACGCGATCGGCCACCGGTTCCGCGGTTCCGCCCCGCTCGCGTTCCGGCGTCTGCACCGGGCCGCCGAACCGCTGGGCTGGTGGCAGGTGCTGATCTGCGTCGTCATCGCCGTGTACTACGCCGTGATCGTCGCCTGGGCCGGCATGTACACCTGGTTCTCGGCGCAGCTGACCTGGGGTGCGGGCAACGAGAACGACTTCTTCTTCGTCGACTTCCTGCAGTCGGCCGATGTCGCGGAGGTCGGCCTGTCGGGCGAGTTCGTGCCGCAGGTGGGCCTGCCGCTGATCGCGGTGTGGCTGATCGTCATCGTCATCATGGCGCTCGGCGTCAAGCGCGGCATCGGTCGCGCCAACATGATCCTGATGCCTCTGCTCACCCTCATGTTCGCGGTGCTCGTCGTGCAGGCTCTCTTCCTCCCCGGCGCCCTGGACGGTCTCAACGCGTTCTTCACGCCGAACTGGGAGGCGCTCGCCGACCCGGCCGTGTGGGCCTCCGCCTACGGGCACATCTTCTTCTCGCTGTCCGTCGCGTTCGGCATCATGGTGACCTACGCCTCCTACCTGAAGCGCAAGACCGACCTCACCGGCTCGGGTCTCGTGGTCGCGTTCGCCAACTCCGGCTTCGAGATCCTCGCCGGCATCGGCGTGTTCGCCGCCCTCGGGTTCATGGCTCAGGCACAGAGCACGGATGTCTCCGGCGTCGCGACCTCGGGCATCGGTCTCGCGTTCGTCGCGTTCCCCACAATCGTGTCGCAGGCGACCGGCGGCTCGATCATCGGCGTGCTGTTCTTCGGCGCGCTCGTCTTCGCCGGGATCACCTCGATGATCTCGATCCTGGAGGTGATCGTCGCGGCGCTGCAGGACAAGCTCGGCTGGGCGCGGGTGCGCACCACCCTCGTCGTCTCGATCCCGCTGGCCATCATCTCCGCCGCCCTGTTCTCCACCACCACCGCGCTGTCGGTCCTCGACACGACCGACGCCTTCGTCAACGCCTTCGGCATCATGGCGGTCGCTCTCGTCGCGGTGATCGTCGTGGCCTGGGTGCTGCACAAGCTGCCGCAGCTGCAGGAGCACCTCAACCGCCGATCGAGCTTCCGCGTCGGCCTGCTCTGGCGCCTGCTCGTGGGTGTCCTCGCACCGCTCGTGCTCGGGTACCTGCTGATCACCGAACTCCTGACGAAGATCGCCGAGCCGTACAGCGGCTACCCCGGCTGGTTCCTCGGGGTGTTCGGCTGGGGCATGGTCATCGCGCTGGTGATCGGGGGAGTGCTGCTGTCGCTGGTGCCGTGGAGCAGGCGCTCGCGCGCGAAGGACGACGTCGGCTACGACGACTTCCTGGACCAGGAGGAGTACGCCGCCGACCCGGAGACGACGAGCATCGCCGTCCCGGCCGCACAGACGAAGGGAGCGGGCGCATGACCACCACCGCGATCGTCATGATGATCATCGCCATGGTCACGGTGTGGGGCGGTCTCATCGCCGCCGTGGTGAACCTCGCCCGTCACCCCGAGGTGGAGGACACGGAGCCCGCGGTCCCGACCGAGCTCTGAGCCTCCGGGCCGATCGCATCGGTCCGGAACGATCGGGTACCTCGACCGGCGCCGGCGACACGATGGTGGGGAAGGAGGACCTCTGTGATCGGCACGCTCAATGCTCTGGTCGACCTCGTCGACGGGGACCACGGCCAGGAGATCGACGTCGCCGCGTTCGCCCGGGCGCATGGCACCACCGAGTACCACCTGCGTCGGATGTTCTCGGCGCTCGCCGGGATGCCGTTGACCGAATACGTGCGGCGTCGTCGGATGACTCTCGCCGGCGCCGAGCTCGCCGCCGGCGCTCCGAGTCTGCTCGACGTCGCCGTTCGGCACGGCTACGGCTCGACCGAGGCGTTCGCCCGGGCGTTCCGCGCCGTGCACGGCATCGGGCCGGCGGACGCGCGTCGGCACGGGGGTCCTCTCCGCACACAACCCACGCTCCGGTTCCGCCTGAGCGTCGAAGGGAGTACCCCGATGGACGTCACCATCACCCACCGTCCCGCATTCGTCCTCGTCGGTCATGCCGCGGAGGTCCCGCTCATCCACGTGGGCGTCAATCCGCACATCCAGGCGCACATCGCCGCGATCCCGCCCGAGGAGCACGCTCGCCTCAAGGCGCTCGGGAACGAGGAGCCCGCGGGCATCCTCGCCGTGACCGCCGACATCGACCCGGACGCCCCGGAGGGGACGCCGTTGACCTACCTGCACGGGGTGGCCGTGCGCGAAGACACCGCGGTCCCCGACGACCTCGACGCCCTGCACGTGGCGGAGGGTGCCTGGGCCGTCTTCGGCGCGAGCGGCCCGTTCCCGGAGACTCTGCAGAACCTGTGGGCGGCGACGGCGACCGAGTGGTTCCCGTCGAACCCGTGGCGGCTGCGACCAGGGCCCTCGATCGTCCGCTACCGGGAGTTCACCGGCGACACGGCCTCCTGTGAGCTCTGGCTCCCCGTCGAGCAGAGCTGACCGTGCATCGGGTCGGGCCCCAGGGGCTCGACCCGATGTCGGTGCCCGGTGACACACTGACCGCACGACGAACCGGGAGGCAGGCCATGACGGCGACCGATCCGAAGAAGACGCTGGAAGCGTATCAGGCGAAGCGGGGCGCCTTTCGTGTCCTCGACGTGCCGCCGCTGACCTATCTGATGGTCGACGGCGCCGGCGATCCGAACACCGCTCCGGCTTTCTTCGACGCGGTCGCGGCGCTCTACCCGCTGGCGTACACGCTCAAGTTCGCCAGTCGGGCCGAGCTCGGCATCGATCAGGTCGTGATGCCCCTGGAAGGCCTGTGGCATGCGCCCGACATGGCGTCGTTCACCACCCGGCGCGACAAGACGACCTGGCTCTGGACGCTCATGATCATGGTGGGCGATCACGTCACTCCCGCCCTGTTCGACCGCGCGGTCGAGACGGTCGCGGTGAAGAGCGCGAAGAAGGGGGAAGAGCTCCCGGCATTGGCCGCCGTCCGGCGGGAGGTGCTCGACGAGGGTCTCTGCGTGCAGACGCTGCACGTCGGGCCGTTCGATGACGAAGGCCCGGTGCTGGAAGAGCTGCACGAGCGTTTCGTCCCGGAGAACGGGCTGCGCATGCGCGGGCGGCACCACGAGATCTACCTCAGCGACCGTCGTCGCACAGCGCCGGAGAAACTGCGCACCATCCTGCGGCAGCCGGTGGAGCGGATCTGAACGCTTCCGCACCGCGCGTGCGGAAAGCAACCCCCTGATCCCGGCACCCGGCGGCGGATACTCTTCGAGGATGAGCACCGTCAAGCATGCGGCGCGCGTGGCGAAGGACTCCACCGCGTTCCGGCGGACCGCCCGCGCGGGATTCGTCGTCCTCGGCGTCATCCACATCATCATCGGCGCGATCGCCATCACGATCGCCGCCGGTGGGTCGGGTGACGCCGACCAGGACGGCGCGATGGAGCAGGTGCGCAACAACCCGATCGGTGGGCTGCTGCTCCTCGCGATCGCCGTCGGCCTCCTTGCGCTCGCCGTGTGGCAGGTGGCGAGCGGATTCCTCGCCGCCGACCCCGCGGAGACGAAGAAGTGGGGCAAGCGCCTCAAGCTCTTCGGGATCTCCGGTACGTACCTCGTGATCGCCGGCCTCGCACTCATCTACGCCGTGGGGGGCCGGGCCGAGTCCTCCGACGCCTCGCAGACCCTGAGCCAGGTGGTGCTCTCCGCACCCGGCGGGGTGGCGCTGCTCGTCGTGATCGGTCTCAGCGTCATCGGCGTCGGCATCGGCTTCATCATCGGCGGGATCATGCGCTCCTTCCGCAAGCTCATCGACGTGCCGACCGGAGCCGCCCGCGCCGGCGTCATGGCCCTCGGCGTCGTGGGCTACATCGGCAAGGGCATCGCGGTGGGGGTGACCGGCGTGCTCTTCGTGGTGGCGGCCGTGACGCAGGACCCGGAACGCGCCGCGGGACTCGACGCCGCGCTGCACAGCCTGCTTACCCTGCCGTTCGGCCGGCTCATCCTCGGCGCGGTCGGCGTCGGCTTCGCGCTGTACGGCGTCTTCTGCATCGCGCGGGCCCGCCTCGCCCGCATGTCCTAGTCCTCCCGCGCTTCCGCCGGGCCCCGGCCAGCCGGAAGATGGGAGACTGGAACGATGAGCGCTTCTCCCGGAGTCGACGTGATCACCCCGCTGACCGAGACCGAGGTGCAGCGGATCCGCGAGGACTTCCCGATCCTGCACACCCGCGTGCACGGCCACCCGCTCGCGTACCTCGACTCGGGCGCGACGTCGCAGCGTCCGGAGTCCGTGCTCGACGCCGAACGCCGCTTCGCCACGACCATGAACGCGGCTGTCCACCGCGGTGCCCACACGCTGGCCGCCGAGGCGACCGAACTCTTCGAGGACGCCCGCAGCACACTGGCCCGCTTCGTGGGGGCCGACGACGACGAGATCGTCTGGACCTCGAACGCCACCGAGGCGGTCAACCTCGTCGCCTACTCCCTCTCCAACGCCTCGCTCGGCCGGGGCGGTGCCGCCGCCGCGGGCCTCCGGCTCCGCGAAGGGGACGAGATCGTCACCACGGAGATGGAGCACCATGCCAACCTCATCCCGTGGCAGGAGCTCGCCGCGCGCACCGGGGCCACGCTCCGGGTCATCCCGCTCGACGACGACGGGGCCCTCCGCCTGGATGCGGCCGCGGAGCTCATCTCGGAGCGCACGAAGCTCGTGGCGTTCACGCATGTGTCGAACGTGCTCGGCGTGATCAACCCGGTCGAGACCCTCGTCGCGCTGGCGAAGGAGGTCGGCGCCTTGACGCTGCTCGACGCCTGTCAGTCGGCTCCGCACCTGCCGTTGGACCTGCATGCGCTGGGTGTCGACCTCGCGGTCCTCTCCGGCCACAAGATGCTCGGTCCCACCGGCATCGGCGCCCTGTACGGCCGGCGCGAGGTCCTTGCCGCGATGCCCCCGTTCCTCACCGGCGGCTCCATGATCACGACGGTGACCACGACCGAGGCCGAGTACCTACCGCCGCCGCAGCGGTTTGAAGCGGGGACGCAGCGGGTGTCTCAGGCGGTCGCCCTCGCCGCCGCGGTCGACTACCTGTCCGCGGTCGGCATGGAGCGCATCGCCGCTCACGAAGCCGGGTTCGGGCAGCGTCTCGTCGACGGGCTCGCGGCGATCGAGGGCGTGCGCGTCCTGGGGGCAGGTATCGAGCTGCCGCGGGTCGGGCTCGCGAGCTTCGATGTGGCCGGGATCCACTCGCACGACGTCGGGCAGTTCCTCGACGACCAGGGCATCGCCGTGCGCGTCGGGCACCACTGCGCGCAGCCGCTGCACCGCCGGCTGGGTGTGACTTCCTCGACGAGGGCGAGCACCTACCTGTACACGACCGCGTCCGAGGTGGACGCCGTCATCGAGGCGGTCGCCGGGGCGATCGCGTTCTTCGGGAGGGGCGCATGAGCGACCTGCAGAGCCTGTACCAGGAGCTGATCCTCGACCACTCGCGCACGCCGCATGGCTTCGGACTCCGCGAGGAGATCCCGGCGCAGTCGCACCAGCTCAACCCGACCTGCGGCGACGAGATCACCCTGCAGGTGCACCGCAGCCCGGACGGGGCCGTCGAGGCGATCGCGTGGGAGGGACACGGGTGCGCCATCTCCCAGGCGTCCGCCAGCCTGCTCGCCGAGCTCGCCGAAGGCCTCACCGTGGAAGAACTCGAGGTGCGCATCGCGGCCTTCCGCGAGGCGATGCGTTCTCGGGGCACGATCGAGCCGGACGAGGAGCTGCTCGGCGACGCCGCGGCCCTCGGCGGGGTCTCCCGGTATGTGGCGCGCGTGAAGTGCGCCATGCTCGCCTGGGTGGCGGCCGAGGACGCGCTCACGCGCCTCTGACCTCGTCCGCTCCTGCCCGAACCGGGAATAGCATCGGGCGGCTGACGTTGGCCCGAGCATGACAACTCTCGGAATCATCGGAGCAGGCAACATCGGCAGCCAGATCGCCCGTGTGGCGGTGGCCAACGGCTATGACGTCGTGATCGCGAACTCGCGGGGGCCGGAAACGCTCGCCGACCTCGTCGCGGAGCTCGGACCGCAGGCGAAGGCGGCGACGGCGGACGAGGCGGCCGCGGCGGCGGACGTCGCCGTGGTGACGGTACCCCTGCACGCCATCGATCAGCTCCCCGCCGCACCGCTCGCCGGGAAGATCGTGCTCGACACGAACAACTACTACTTCGAGCGCGATGGGCACATCGAGGCGCTCGACAAGGGCGAGACCACGACATCCGAGCTCGTGCAGGCGCAGCTCCCGGAGTCGAAGATCGCGAAGGCCTTCAACCACATCTACGCCGCGGACATCACGACGGATGGCGCGCCGGCCGGTACGCCGAACCGTCGCGCGCTGGCCACCGCCGGTGACGACGCCGAGGCCGTGGCCTTCGTGACCCGCTTCTACGACGAGGCCGGTTTCGACACCGTCAACGTCGGCGCGCTCAGTGAGTCCTGGCGAGTCGAGCGCGATCGCCCGGCGTACGTCGTCCGGCAGAACGCGGAGGAACTGACCGCCAACCTCGCGCGCGCCAACCGCCTGCCCTGAGTCGCCGGCGCCCCGGTCTGGGATACCAAACTTGGCCAATCCCGGGCCGGGGTGCGACAATGCCCGGATGGCGGGGGCTGTGGGGGAACGTGGGGAACTCGAGTCGGTCAGGGTCACGAGGATCCTCCGAGACGACATCGTGCTGGGTCGGCGTGCTCCGGGGTCCCGGCTCGTGGAGCGCGACATCGCTGCGGAACTGAACGTCTCGCGGCTCCCGGTGCGCGAGGCCATTCGCACGCTGGTGGCGGAGGGCGTGGTGGTCGCGCGGCCCCGCACCTGGGCCGTGGTGCGGGAGTTCACGCACGACGACATCCGCAACTTCGCCGAGGTGCGGGAGGCGATCGAGACCCTCATCTTCGTCTTCGCGGCCGAACGGCACGACGGCGCTGGCCTCGCCCTGCTCCGCGGCGCCTACGAGCAGGAACTCGCAGCGGCCCGGGAAGGGGACGCCGAAGCGGCTCGAACGGCGGCCGCGGCCTTCCATGAGATCGCCGTCGATCTGGCCGGCAACGAGATGCTCGGGGAGCTCGTCGCGGTGTTCCTCACCCGGCTGCGCTGGTTGTTCGGGCAGCACGATGATCTCGTGGCGATGGCCGAGGAGCACCGTGTCATCCTCGACGCGGTCGCCGACCGCGATGTGGAGGCTCTCCGACGGATCGTCCCTGCGCACCTCGCCAGCGGACACTCCGCCGCCGAACGCCGGCTGGCGCGGACCGCGACGGGCTGAGGCGCCTCCGCGAAGACGCACCCCGCTGAGCCGAACCCCGGTTGTATCCTTGTCCGGTCGGAGTCGGTCCGGTCTGTTCGCGCTGTCCTGGGGAGCGAGATGCGAAGTCTTGCTGTCGTCATCGGGGGAATCCTCCTGCTCGGTGGTGCCGCGCTCGTCGCGGTGGCGGACCAGCAGCGTGCCGCGGACCTCGCCGCCGTGCGGGCCGAGATCGACCGGATCGAGCAGGTTCTCGACGAGTCGCAGGCGGCGAATCTCGCTCTCGCGGAGCGGCTCACGGAACTTCGGTCCCGGATCGCGGAGCAGGACACCGAACTGTCGGACACGACGGGCTTCCTGCCGTGATGCGTCGCGTGCTGTCGGTGACGTTGTTCGCGGCCGTGCTGTTCGGGGCTGCGGTCGTCGCGCGGGCGGACGCGCTGGATGACGAGCGCGCGGAGGCTCTCGCGGAGCTCTCCGTCCTGGCGGACCTTTCGTATGACGCCGCTCAGCGCACCGATCACCTGTCCGGGGCGGTCACGCAGGCCGAGCAGGACGCGGAGGATCGGGCCGCGGTGCTGGCGGTGCGTCCTGCGTTCCTCGATGAGCTCTCGACCCTGTCCGCGGTCCTCCGTGGTGCCGATGGCAAGGTCGACACCGCGGCGCACCTCGCTGCGGTGCGATCCGTCCAGGAGGCGGTGCGCGCCGAGCGTCACGACCCCGACACCGTGATCGCGGCGACCGCGACGGTCGAGGCGCTCACGCAGAAGGTCGGTACCGAGGTCGCCGGGTGGCAGGCAGCCCAGCATGCCGGTCCCGCAGGCCCGGCATGGTCGTCGAGCGGGCCGGACGGCTACGCGCGGGTGCGCGCGGCTCTCGACAGGGTGGGCGGCGGGGGCGTCGGATTGTACGAGTCGTCGTCGTGTGCGGGCGGCACCGCTCCGGCCTGCGCCAACAGCAACGGTTACATCAAGTACCGCGCGGATATCGCCCGGTGGAGCGACGGACGACTGAACTGGGCGATGGCGCATGAGCTCGCCCACATCTACCAGTTCCGGGTCTGGGGCACGCTCACCTCGTCCAGCGCCTACGCGGCGATGTTCGGCGGCGATCCGGAGTTCCTCGCCAACTGCATGGCCGTCGTGCGGGGTTTCCCGGGTTCGGTCGGGTGCTCCGCCGAGCAGCAGACCTGGGCGTCGGGCATCTGGGTGGGCGTCGTGAGCTGAACCCCCGCCCCGCAGAATGCCGATGTCGGACGTCTGCGGCATGCTGATCCGGAGCACATCCGGCCGAGACTGCGCGGCATCGATACCGGTACGCTCGAAAGAAGGAGGTGCCGGTGGGACGGACTGCGGATGCCATCGCCGAAGGCGTCGCGATCGCGACGGCCGCTGCGCGCCTCGCCGTGAAGAATCACATCCTCATCGGCACCATCGCGGAGGACGGCGTCTTCGACCTCGACAAGTACGTCGAGGATGCGAGGGCTGCGCTCGGGGCGATGGCGGAGGAATCCGAGGAGGCCGCCGCGACGGTCACCGCCCTGCGGAAGCGGGCCCGCGGTCGGCATTCCGATCCGGTCGGCACCCACGACTACCGGGATCGCGACGTGCGCAATCTGCGGCGGCGGGCGAAGCAGTCGCTCGGCGTCGCACAGCGCCTGCGCGAGATGATGGACGATCGGCCGCACCTCGAGAGCATCGTCGAGGAGGCGCGCGCGGCAGCCTGGGCCGATGTGCGGCACAATCTCGACCGCCGACTGCGCGTCGAGGGCATGCGGCCGGATCAAGACCCGGACTACGCGCGCATGCGGGAGGCGCGCATGCAGGCGCTGCGGCTGGTCGACCTCCAGGCCCTCTCCTCGCAGCAGCGGGCCAAGGAGAAGCGGCGGAAGAAGCAGGAGAAAGCAACCGCGAAGGGCGGGTGAGGCCTCGTTTCGCTTTCCTGTCCGGTCTGTTGTAGGCTGGTCGTCGGCCCGCTGAGCGGTAAAGCACCGCGGGTCCTGCGCCTCTAGCTCAATGGATAGAGCATCTGACTACGGATCAGAAGGTTGGGGGTTCGAGTCCCTCGAGGCGCACACTGTGTTGAGACAGTACGAAACCCCCGTCGCGGAAGCGGCGGGGGTTTTCGCTGTCTCCGGGAGGGATGCTCCGGTCAGAGCAGGCTGGTGATCGCGGGATCGCGCTCCGCAAGGTCGGCCGCTGTGGCCATGATCGCCGAGCGCATCGCGGCGACCGCGACCGCCGGGGTGACGTCGGAGCGGTGCGCGAGGCTGATCGTCCGGGACATCGCCGGGTGCGCGAGGCGCGCCGATCGCAGGGCGGGGCGTTCGTAGAGCACCATGGCGGGGACCACGGCGACGCCGACGCCTCGTTCGACGAAGCGCAGGACCGCGTCCATCTCGGCACCTTCGAGAGCGAGGGTCGGGGTGAGGTCGGCGGCCCGGAAAGCGGCGTCCATCGCGGCGCGCAGCTCATAGCTCTCATCGAACTGGATCAGGGGCAGCGTGGCGAGGTGTGCCAGGCTCACGGAGGGGCCGTGAGTGACCGGAGGTGCCGCCGCCGACGAGATCACCACGAGTTCCTCGGCGAGCAGGGGCACGTGCGTGAGGCTGACCCCCGCCGGCACCGGACCCTCGGACTGCGTGACGAGGGCGATGTCGACGGCGCCGACGGCGAGCTGCTCCACGAGCAGTCGCGAGCCGCCCTCCGTGAGGTGGAGGTCGATGCCGGGGTGGGCGGCATGGAACGAGCTGAGGGCTTCCGCGACGAGGCTGATGCAGAGGGTGGGCGGGGCGCCGAGTCGCACCCGGCCGCGGCGGAGTCCGGCGAGCTCGGCGACCTCATCGCGGATGGCGTCGGCCTCGGCGAGCATGCGCTGCGCGCGGGGGAGGACCGTCTCTCCGGCGGCGGTCAGGGCGATATGACCCCGCGCGCGATGGAACAGCTCGGCGCCGAGTTCGCGCTCGAGAGTCGAGATCTGACGGCTCAGGGACGGCTGGGCGAGGTGGAGGTGCTCGGAGGCGCGGGTGAAGTGGCCGAGGCGGGCGACTTCGACGAACCCGCGGAGCTGCTCGAGGTTCATATCCATAGCGTACCCGCATGGTTTCCAGACCAACTATGCATTGGAGTTATTAGGACCGCCTAACTAGCGTCGAGAGCATGAATGCACCCGAACGACAGATCTCCACCACGGTCCTCGTGATCGGCACCGGAGGCTCCGGGCTCCGCGCCGCGATCGAGGTCGCCGAGCACGGTGTCGACGTGCTCGCCGTCGGCAAACGTCCGCGACAGGACGCCCACACGTCGCTCGCGGCCGGTGGCATCAACGCCGCTCTCGGCACGATGGACGCCGAGGACAGCTGGCAACAGCACGCCGCGGACACGATCAAGGAGAGCTACCTCCTCGCCAACCCCCACACGGTCCAGATCGTCACCCAGGGCGCCGAGCGCGGCATCCGCGACCTGGAGCGCTGGGGCATGGACTTCGCCCGCGAGGGCGACGGCCGCATCTCGCAACGTTTCTTCGGGGCGCACACGTACCGGCGCACGGCGTTCGCCGGCGACTACACCGGCCTCGAGATCCAGCGGACGCTGGTCGCCCGCGCCGAGCAGCTCGACGTCCCCATCCTCGACAACGTCTACATCACGCGGCTGCTCGTGCGCGACAACGTCGTCTTCGGCGCCTACGGCTTCGACCAGGCGGATGGCACGCGCTACCTCATCCACGCGGATGCCGTGATCCTCGCCGCCGGTGGGCACAACCGCATCTGGCGGCGGACGTCGTCGCGGCGTGACGAGAACACCGGGGACTCCTTCCGACTCGCGGTCGAAGCGGGAGCTCGGCTTCGCGATCCCGAACTGGTGCAGTTCCATCCGTCCGGCATCATCGAACCCGAGAACGCCGCCGGCACGCTCATCTCGGAGGCCGCGCGCGGAGAGGGCGGCATCCTCCGCAACGCCCAGGGGGAGCGGTTCATGGCGAAGTACGACCCCGAGCGCATGGAGCTGTCGACCCGCGACCGCGTCGCGCTCGCCGCCTACACCGAGATCCAGGAGGGACGCGGCACCGCGAACGGCGGGGTCTGGCTCGACGTGTCCCACCTGCCCCGCGAGACCATCATGACCCGGCTTCCGCGCGTCTATCAGACGATGATGGAACTCCAGATGCTCGACATCACGGCGGAGCCGATCGAGATCGCACCGACCGCGCACTACTCGATGGGCGGCGTCTGGGTGCGGCCCGACGACCACCAGACCGACGTTGAGGGGCTCTACGCCATCGGCGAGGCATCGAGCGGGCTGCACGGCGCGAACCGCCTCGGCGGGAACTCGCTCATCGAGCTGCTCGTCTATGGCCGGATCGTCGGGCAGGCCGCTATGGCCCATGCCGCGGGGCTGGACGCCCAGCGCCGGTCGGCGGAAGCGGTCGCTGCCGCCCGTGCCGAGATCGACGACCTCCTGGCCGCGGAGGGGCGCGAGAACGTGCGGGCGTTGCAGCGCGCGATCCGCAACCTCATGACGGAGTACGCGGGGGTGGTGCGGTCGGAGGAGGGGCTGCAGGCCGGCCTCGCGGACCTCGACATGATCGAGGGGCGGATGGAGGACGTCGGCATCCACCCGGACATCGCCGGATTCCAGGACCTCGCGCATGCGTTCGACCTCAAGGCGTCCGCGCTCGCCGCCCGGGCCACGCTGGAGGCGGCGCGGGAGCGTCGGGAGACGCGGGGATGCCACAACCGCAGCGACTTCCCGGACACCGATCCCACGCTGCAGGTGAACCTGGTGTGGTCTCCGACCGCCGGCGTGAGCCGCGAGGAGATCCCCGCGATCCCCGACGAGATCGCCGAGCTCATGCGCGACGTCGACACGACCGGCAAGCTCGTCGAGTAGGCACGCCGAGACCCCGACTCCGCGTCGAGACCCCGCCCTGCAGACGTCTGCAGGGCGGGGTCTCGGCGGTAGGGCGGGGTTTCGCGGAGGGATCAGTCGACGCCGATGCCGACGGCCTCGTGATCCGGTTCCGGGTCGTCGCGCTTCGGGGCCTTCGGCTCCTCGCCCGGAGCCTTCTCGGTGCTCGGCTCCTCCAGCTCCTCGGTGCTCGGCACCTCAGCGGGGTCGGCGTCTTCCGGGGAGTCCGCCTGCTCCGGCGTCGTCGCCTCGCCCTCCGTAGTGTCGGAGGCCGGGGTCGGGGTGGGAGTCTGCGCTTCGGGCGAGAGGTCGTCGTTCGCGGTCGGTTCGGGAGTGGTGTCGGTCATGATCGTCCCTTTCTGCGATTCGTCCCCTCAGCCTGCCTCGCCCGCGGCGCGAGGTGAAGGGCCTTGACGCGGGGGCGCCGTCGCGCGGTTAATCCTGGTGAACCGGTTTCGGGAAGTCGGCGTAGCCTGGAGGGGTGACAGCGTACGTCTCGGCCTTCGACCTCTTCTCCATCGGTGTCGGCCCGTCCAGCTCGCACACCGTCGGACCCATGCGGGCAGCACTCGACTTCGCGCGGCGGCTCTCCGCTTCAGACGAGCTCGACCGCGTCGGCCGCGTGGAATGCACGCTGTACGGCTCGCTGGGCGCCACCGGCATCGGCCACGGCACCCCGGATGCGGTGGTCGCCGGGCTTCGGGGGCTCGCTCCGGAGACGTGCGACCCGGCAGCCGTCCGCGCGGCCTGGTCCGCGTACCCGGAGGGGGAGCCGCTGCAGATCGACGGTGCCCACGCGGTGCCGTTCCAGAAGGACGACATCGTGTTCGCGCCGCGGACCCGCCTTCCCGGGCACCCGAACGCCATGACCCTCATCGCCCGCGACAGCGATGGCCGCACGCTCTTCGAGCAGACCTACTATTCGATCGGCGGCGGATTCATCCGGCGTGAGGGGGAGGAAGCGCAGCTCTCCACCGGCGCCTTCCCGCATCCCTATGCCGATGTCGCCTCGCTGCTCGCGCTGTGCGATGAGCTCGGGCTGTCCATCGCCGAGGTCGCCCGCCGCAACGAGACCGCGTTACGAAGCGAGGAGGAAGTCGCCGCCGGCCTCGACGCCATCTGGGACGCGATGTCGGGCTGCGTGGACGCCGGGCTCCACGCCGACGGCGTCCTGCCCGGGATGCTGCAGGTGAAGCGCCGCGCGGGCACGATCCGCGGGCAGCTGGAGGCGGTCGAAGCCGACGGGCACCGCGAGCTGCCCGGCGAGTGGCTCGGCGCCTTCGCGCTCGCCGTGAACGAGGAGAACGCAGCGGGTGGCCGCGTCGTGACGGCTCCCACCAACGGCGCGGCGGGTATCCTCCCCGCGGTGGCGATGTACTGGTGGCGTTTCCTCGCGGACTCGGGCCTCGGCGCCGGAAACGCGGTGACGCCGTACGGAGAGCTCGTCGGGAGTGCGCTGCTCGGGTTCGACGGAGCTCCGCCGTCCGCCCCCGCGCTTGCCGGGGAGGATGCGGAGATCGCGGAGGCCAACCGCCGCCGAGGTATCCGCAGGTTCCTGCTGACGGCCACGGCCCTCGGGTCACTGTTCAAGGCCAACGCGTCGATCTCCGGCGCCGAAGGCGGCTGTCAGGCCGAAGTCGGCTCCGCCTGCGCCATGGCCGCCGGCGGGCTCACCGCGGTGATGGGCGGCACGAACCGGCAGATCGAGAACGCCGCGGAGATCGCGATGGAGCATCACCTCGGCCTGACGTGCGACCCCATCGGCGGACTCGTGCAGATCCCGTGCATCGAGCGCAACGCGATCGCCGCCTCGACCGCGGTGACGGCGGCGCGACTCGCGCTCCGCGGCGACGGCAGCCACTACGTGTCGCTGGATGCCGTCGTCGAGACGATGCGGCAGACGGGTGCCGATATGTCGACGAAGTACAAGGAGACCAGCGAGGGCGGCCTGGCGGTGAACGTCATCGAGTGCTGACGTCGCCGACCCGCCCCTTTTCGCGCGCCCCGGCCCGTTGCGTGCGCACGGAGAGGGGTGGCTGGCACGCAGAGGGGTGGGTCGACGGAGGAGGAAGAGGAATATGCGGCAGCAGCCGGTCGTCGCGGTGCGGCCGAACGAGGAGGCGCCGACGCCGGATGGGACGTGGCCGACGAACATCCCTGCCGTCGCCCAGGTGCTGCGCGAGGGACTGGATCTGCGGCCGGGGGTGACCTTCCTCGTCGGCGAGAACGGCAGCGGGAAGTCCACCCTCGTCGAGGGCATCGCGATCGCGTACGGTCTCTCCCCGGAAGGCGGTTCCCGGCAGGCTCGGCACACCACGCGGGCGACCGAGTCGCCGCTGTCGGATTGGCTGCGCCTCCAGCGCGGTGTCGGCGCGCACCGCTGGGGTTTCTTCCTGCGGGCGGAGACGATGCACTCGTTCTACACGTATCTCGAGGAGAATCCCTCCCTACGTGGCGACGTGCCCTTCCACGAGATGAGCCATGGGGAGTCGTTCCTCGCTCTGCTCGACAGCCGTTTCGACGATCCGGGGTTCTACTGCTTGGACGAGCCGGAGGCCGCGCTGTCGTTCCATTCGACGCTCACGCTGATCGTCGTGCTGCAGCGCATCGCCGACGAGGGCGGCCAAGTGCTGTGCGCCACGCATTCCCCGGTGCTCGCGGCGCTTCCGGGTGCCGACATCCTGGAGGTCGGGGAGTGGGGGCTCCGCCCGGCCGCCTGGGAGGATCTCGAGATCGTGAATCACTGGCGCTCGTTCCTCGGGCAGCCGCAGCGGTATCTTCGGCATCTGCTCGGTGAGCGCGGATCCGCGGAGCCGTAGGCTGACGGGCATGACCGAGCAGAAGGCGCCGAGACGACGCGGGCGCCCGCGCGGCGGCACCGACTCCCGCGAGCGCATCGTCTCCGCGGCCGTGGACGAGTTCGGGGCGCAGGGGTACGACGGCGCCACCGTGCGGTCGATCGCCGCCCGCGCCGGAGTCGACTCCGCGCTCGTCCATCACTATTTCGGTACCAAGGCCGACCTGTTCGCGGAGGCCGCTGGAATCCCCTTGCGCCCGGACCTCGACGTCCCCGAGATCCTCGCCGGGCCGAAGGACGAAGCGGGGGCCCGGCTCGTCCGCTATGTGCTCGACGCGTTCGAGAAGCCCGACGTGCGCCGCCGCGGCGTGCTCCTCCTGCGCACGGCGATCGGCAGCAGGCTGACGACCCCCTTGCTCGCCGGCTTCCTCTCCCGCGAACTGCTCACGCGCGTGGCGCGACGCCTCGATGCGGAGGACGCCGACCTCCGTGCCGCCCTCGTCGCCTCGCAGATCGCCGGCATGCTCATCGGCCGCTACGTCCTGCAGCTTCCCGCGCTCGCCGGAGCCTCCGTCGACGAGCTCGTTCGCCGCGTCGGCCCCACCGTCCAGCGCTACCTCTTCGACTGACGGCCCGGGTGATGGCCGTTGACGCCCGATGAGGCGAGGCGGATAATTCATCGCATGATGAATAATGCGGCCGTCGAGATCACGCAGCTGCGGGTGCGGCGTGGGGCCGTATCCGTGTTCGACGGCATCGCCCTCGCCGTACCCCGCGGGCAGATCACGGGTTTGCTCGGCCCCTCGGGGTGCGGCAAGACCACGCTCATGCGGTCGATCGTCGGTGTGCAGCGGATCGCGTCCGGCGACGTGGCCGTTCTGGGCGAGCCGGGCGGGTCCCGCCGGCTCCGGCACCGTGTCGCGTACGGCACCCAGGGCGCCTCGGTCTACGGCGATCTCAGTGTGCGGCAGAATCTCACCTACTTCGCCGCGCTCCTGAAAGCGCCGAAGGGTGATGTCGACCGGGTCATCCAGGAGGTCGGTCTCGACGCGCAGGCGACCCAGCTCGTGGAGGCGTTGAGCGGCGGCCAGGCGACTCGGGTGTCGCTCGCGATGGCGCTGATCGGCTCCCCGAAACTGATCGTGCTGGACGAGCCGACGGTCGGTCTCGACCCCGTGTTGCGGGCGGAACTCTGGACCCTGTTCCGCCGCCTGGCCGACCGGGGCGTCACGCTCATCGTCTCGAGCCACGTGATGGACGAGGCGGTGCGGTGCGACCGGCTGCTTCTGATGCGGGAGGGGAGGATCATCGCCGATACGACGCCGTCCGCACTGCTCGCCGGCACCGGCACGACCGACGCCGAGGCCGCGTTCCTGGCACTGATCGAACGCGACAGAGCGGCCGGCATCGCGACCACCAGGCGCGCACGCCGAGGAGCGCAGGAACGCCAGGAGGAGGACGGGGCATGAACGGCCGCCGACTGTTCGCGACCGCCGGCCGCGTGCTCACGCAGCTCCGGCACGACCCGCGGTCGATCGCCCTGATGCTCATCGCTCCGAGCCTTCTCGTCGGGCTCTTCGCCTGGCTGTTCAGCGAGCAGGACGGTGTGTTCGATCAGTTCGGCGGTGCGATCCTGGCGCTGTTCCCGTTCATCGTGATGTTCCTCCTCACCTCGATCACCACCCTGCGCGAGCGCCGTTCCGGCACGCTCGAACGGCTGATGACCACGCCGCTCGAGAAGGCCGACTTCATCCTCGGGTATGCGCTCGCGTTCGGGATGATGGCCGTGCTGCAGGCGGTGATCACGGTCTCGTTCGCGGTCGGGGTGTGCGGGCTCGACGTGGACGGGCCGCTGTGGCAGCTGGGTCTCGTCGCGGTGGTCGGTGCCCTGCTCGGCACGGCGTTGGGGCTCCTGGCGAGCGCGTTCGCCCAGACCGAGTTCCAGGCGGTGCAGTTCATGCCGTTGCTGGTGTTCCCGCAGATCATCCTCGGCGGTCTGTTCATGCCGCGCGACCAGATGCCCGACGTGCTGTACGCCATCTCCGAGTGGCTGCCGCTGAGCTACGCGATCGACACGATCAACGCGGTCGCGGCGGGGGACGAGGGCTGGGACGTGTTCGGTCCACTGCTCATCGTCGGGGCCTTCGCCGTGGGCGCGCTGGTGCTCGCCGCCCTGACCCTGCGGCGGCGCACGCGCTGATCCGGAGTCCGGACCGCGGCTCAGCGTGCGGCGCGGTTCGTGGTGTGCTTCGTCGGCGCCGTGGCCCAGGGATCCTCGGGCCACGGGTGTCGGGGGTAGCGGCCGCGCATCTCGGCGCGCACCTGCGCGTAGGGACCGGACCAGAAGGAGGCGAGGTCGTCGGTCACGGCGAGCGGCCGCCCTGCGGGGGACAGCAGGTGGAAGAGCACAGGAACGCGGCCGTCCACGAGCCGCGGAGTCTCCGCCCAGCCGAAGCACTCCTGCAGCTTCACCGCGACGACGGGCCGTGCCGTCGGATCCCCGTCGGGCTCCGGATAGGTGATGCGCACGCGGGAGCCGCTGGGCACGTCGAGCCGTTCCGGGACGAGCGCATCGAGGTACACGGCTTCGGGCCAGGGCAACAGGCGGCGGAGAGCGGACGTGAGGTCCAGGCGGCCGACGGGGGTGCCGGATGCCAGCGCGTCGAGCTCCGGTGCCAGCCACGCGTCGAGCGATTCGAGGAGACCCGCGTCCGACACATCGGGCCAGGGATCGCCGAGCTCGCGTCGCAGCAGCGCGAGTCGGCGGCGCAGGGCCTCCGCCGCCTCGGACCAGGTGAACATGCCGAGGCCGTCGCGTCGGACCGCTCGGCCCACGGCATCCCGGCCTTCTGAGGCTGACGGTCGCACCGGTACTGAGGAGCGCAGGATCGCACCGATCCGGCGTTCGCGGCGGGCCTGCACGCGGCCTCCGACGAGTTCCGCCTCGACGCGGTCGCTCATCAGGGGACCCGTCGCGCGCTCCACCTGCTCCTCGGTGAGGGCCGCTGCGGAGCGGATGACCGCACCGGAGCCGGCTGCTGTCCGGGATGAGGCTCGGGCGACGTCGGCCACCGCGAGCCATTCCGACGCCGCCAGAGGGCCGCTGACCCCGGCTCGAGTGCCGGACGCCAGCAGGAACGTCGCTCCCGACCCCGAGTGCTCGACGCGGCGGGCGACACGCTCGGGGAAGGCCAGCGCGATCACGAGACCGACGCCGTCGAGACCCGCGCGGGTGTCGGGTGTCGTGTCGATCAGGCGCTCCAGACGACGCGCATCCTCGCGCCAGCGGCGGGCGTCCGCCGTTCCGCCGCCCCGTAGCGTGACGAGAGTGCGGGCGACATCGGCGTCCGGGACCCGCTGGTCGCCGCCGAGAAGCGCCACGACCTCGGCGGCGATCCGGCTCCCCACCACGGGACTGCCGTCCCGCAGCGCCCTGGCCAGCCGCGGGTCTGTCGGAATACGGGCCAGAACGCGGCCCTCGGCCGTGGCGCGCCCGTCGTCGTCGATCGCTCCGAGACCGCGAAGCACCGCGACGGCGTCGGCCAGGCTGTCGGCTCGCAGCGGTTCGATCAGCCGCAGGCCTGCTCCGCCCGGGGCACCCCAGCAGGCGAGGAGGAGGGCGGCGTCGGTGAGGTCGGCTGTGGCGATCTCCGGGGACGGGCGCACGGGAGCCGCAGCATAGGTGCGCTCATCCACACAGCGGACGACGATGCCGGCGCCCTGCCGCGTGGCCCGTCCGGCACGCTGCACGCACGAGGAGCGGGAGGCGGCGGTGGTGACCAGACCTGTCATGCCGCGGGCGGCGTCGCGCTGCGGCTGCCGGGATAGGCAGCTGTCCACGACCAGCCGCACACCCGGCACCGTGAGAGAAGACTCGGCGAGCGAGGTGGCGACGATGATGCGGGGCGGGGCCTCCGGCGCACGACCACGGATCACGGCGTCCTGCTCCGCCGCCGGGATCTGGCCGTGCAGCTCCCGGACGTCGAAGGCGCTGGTCCGGTCCCGGACGCGTCGAGCGATCTCCGTCACCTCGCGCGCGCCGGGAGCGAACACCAGCACATCGGCTTCGGGGTCTTCGCGGAGCAGCTCGGCGGCGGCGGAGGTCGCGACGCCCGCAACGTGATCGAGGAATCCCCGGGTGACTCCCCGCTCGTCGAGACGGGGCGCGGGACTCGGGGCCCACCGTTCGGTGAGGGGGAACGCCGGAACGTCATGGTCGACGATCGGCGCGGGGGACTCGTCGGTGCCGATGACGGCGGCGAGCCGGGCAGCATCGAGGGTCGCGGACATCGCGACGACCACGAGGTCTTCCCGCAGCTCGCGCACCTCGGAGAGCAGACCGATCAGGAGGTCGGTCTCGAGGGCACGCTCGTGCACTTCGTCGATGATGACCGCACTCACACCGTCGAGTCCCGGGTCGTCCAGCATCCGTCGCAGGAGCACGCCGGCGGTGACGAATTCGACCCTCGTGTCCGGCCCTGCGGTGCGCTCGCCGCGGACGGTGAATCCCACCCGGGAGCCGAGCGGGGAACCGTCGAGCTGTGCGAGTCGGCGAGCGGCCGCGCGCGCGGCGATCCGTCGCGGCTGAGTCACGATCACGCGGCCGGTGGTTTGCGAGGCGAGGAGCGGCGGGACGAGCGTGGTCTTGCCCGTGCCGGGCGGCGCGGTCACGACCACGGATCCGCTCGTGTCCAGGGCGGCGGAGAGCTCGTCGAGGGCGCCCGCGAACGACAGACCGGAGCCGATGGCTGTGAGGTCGAAGGCAGCGCGGGTCACCCGTCCAGTTTGCCCGGTCCGAGAAACAGCGGATGCCGCGACCGAATCGGTCGCGGCATCCGCTGGTCGCGTGCTGTCTACTCCGCGGCGGCAGCCGGCGGAGCGGGCGGCGGTGGAGTGGTCGGCGCGGGCGTGCGCGACGCCGGGGCGGACGCCGATGCTTCGGCGACTCCAGCCCCGAAGCCGCGGCCGACGGCCTGCCCCTGGATGATGCCGGCGAGGTCGAGTCCGGTCGCGGAGTGCACGCTGTCGAAGACCGAACGCAGAGCCTTCGCGCTGTCGGCACCGACGACGTTGGACGCGCCGTCCTCGCTGGATCCGCCGACGATCGAGACGCTGCCGATGGCGGCGTAGCCCTTCGCGAACTCCGACATGATCGATGGCAGCACCTCCAGTACGCGCTGCGAGAGGAAGGCATCCTGGTTGGAGGCGATGGCCTTCGCCTCGGCCTCGACAGCGGCGGCACGGGCTTCACCTTCGGCGCGGATCGCCTCGGCCTCGGCATTGGCGCGAAGCCGACGGGCCTCGGCCTCCGCCTCCGCCTGGGCGCGCAGCGCATCCGCGTCACCGGTGGCCTTCGCGATCGCGGCGGCAGCCTCACCGTCGGCACGCGCCTTGTCGGCTTGCGCCTGCTGCTCAGCGATGCGGGTGCGCGCCTCGGCCTGCTTGACCTGCTCGATCGCCGCCGCCTCGGCCGCGCGCTCACGCGTGTAGAGCTCGGCCTGCGCGCGGGTCTCCGCCTCGTATCGCTGTGCGTCGGCGACGCGCTTGACGTCGGCATCGAGCTGCGCCTGCTTGTTCTCGGCCTGCTGCTGCAGCACGGCCTGCTCGGCCTGGGCGCGGGCGAGTTGCTCGGCCTGCTCCGCCTCGGCGCGTGCCCGGCCGATGCCGGCGTTGGCGTTGGCGGTGTTGGTGTCGAGGGCGGTCTGCTCGACGAGGTTCGCCTCCTGGTTGGCGATGTTCTTCTGGTTGATCGCGCGGTCGGCGTTGGTCTGCGAGATCTCCGCGGCCTGGCGCTTGGCCTGGATCTCCGGCGCACCGAGGGACTGGATGTAGCCGACCTTGTCGGTGATGCCCTTGATCTGGAAGGAGTCCAGGATCAGGCCCTGCTCCGCGAGCTCCTGGGAGACGTCGGCGGCGATCTGGTCGGAGAACTTCTTGCGCTCCCGCATGAGCTCCACGACCGAGAGCGTCGCGACGATGCCGCGCAGCGCGCCCTCGAGCTGCTCGGTGGTGAACTGCTCGATGGCCTTGTCCTGGGAGGCGAAGCGCTCGGCGGCGCGGCGGACCAGCAGCGGGTCGGAGCCGATCTTGACGATCGCGACGCCGTCCACGTTGAGCGTCACGTTGTCGAGCGACTGCGCCTCGGCGTTGAGCGACACCTGGCGGGACCGCAGGGAGATGATCTCGTGACGCTGCGTGATCGGGTTGACGAGCGACTTCCCGTTCACGATCACGGTGACGGGCGACTCCGACATCTCGGAGCTGCTCGTTCCGTCCGCCGACACCACCGCGCGCTGCACTTTCTGCTTGCGTCCGGAGATGACGAGCGCTTCGTCCGCTCGAGCCACCTTGATCCAGCTGCGCGCGAACAGCAGCAGGATCAGCAGGACGACGATCGCAGCGACGACCGCGATGCCGATGATGATGAGGATGCCGACGATTCCGGCGATCTCCATGGATGACCTCCCTGGTTCCCCCCGAGGGGGCGGTCCGATATGCCCACGGTCGATGTGGGCGTTCGCAACCACCCTGCCAGAAAAGAGACCCCCGCCACCGCGTCAGACGCCATCATGCTGGTATCGGTGGACGTTCCTCCCGCCACCCCGCCTGTGGAGGGAGTGCGTCAGCGGGTGCGGAGCTTCTCCGCGAGGTCGCGCAGCAGTCGCAGTTCGTCGTCGTCGAGCCGCGACATCCGGTCGGCGATCGACCGGCCGTGCACCGTGGCGAGCGCGCGGAACGCCCGGGCGCCTTCGTCCGTCGCGCGGATCAGGGCGCCGCGACCGTCGTCCGGGTCGGCGCACTTCGCGACCAGTCCGCGCGTCACCATCCGGTCGACGAGCCGGGAGACGCTCGGCTGGCTGATGAGCATGTTGGCGGTGATGTCGCGCAGCCGAGCGGTCATGTCGGGCGCCCGCGTGACGGTGAGCAAGACGTCGTACTCGGCCTGCGTGATGTCACCGTGGTCGAAGTCCGCCGACATCTCGGTGAACAGTTCGTGCTGCGCGCGGAACAGGCTTTCCCAGGCCTCCAGCGCGAGCTTCCGATCGGTCATCCTCACAGAGTACCGGGCGCAGTAAAGGGCCGGTCGGAGAGGCTCCCGACCGGCCCTTGTCCCTTGCACCAAGAGTGTCCTGCAATCACATGCGGTGGATGCCACAGCAAACATTCACCGTGCGATCACTGTATAACGGCGAGGTAACGAATGCAACGGTTTGATCACGATGAATCGGGCGGATACTGGAAGGGACGGTTTCGAGAGCCCCCGCCTCCGCACCGCGCGGCAGACCTCTCGACGCCAGAAAGAAGATGCTCATGAAAGCTCTCCGCTACGTCGAGATCGGCAAGCCCCCCGTGGTGGTCGACATCCCGATTCCGAAGCCTGGCCCCGGACAGGTCTTGCTCAAGATCACCGCGGGTGGTGTCTGCCACTCCGACGACTACGTCATGGGACTCCCCGAGAAGGACTACCACGAGCAGGGCTACCCGCTGCCGTTGACGCTCGGACACGAAGGTGCCGGCGTCGTGCACGAGATCGGCGAAGGCGTCGACTCGACGCTGAAGGTCGGGGACGCCGTGGCCGTCTACGGTCCGTGGGGCTGTGGCCGCTGCCACAACTGCTCGATGGGCAAGGAGAACTACTGCACGAACGCCGCCGCTGAGGGCATCCGTCCCCCGGGGCTGGGCAGCCAGGGGTCGATGGCCGAGTACATGATCGTCGACGATGCTCGTCACCTCGTGCCGCTCGGTGACCTCGACCCCGTACAGAACGTCTCGCTGACCGATGCGGGCCTCACCCCGTACCACGCGATCAAGAACTCGCTTCCGAAGCTCGGCGCCGGCACGTTCGCCGTCGTGATCGGCACCGGCGGTCTCGGCCACGTCGGCATCCAGATCCTCAAGGCCATCTCGGGTGCCACCGTCATCGCCCTCGACGTGAACGACGAGAAGCTGAAGCTCGCCACCGAGGTGGGCGCCGATCACGTGCTGATCAGCGATGCGTCGGCGGCCGAGAAGATCCGCGAGCTCACGGGTGGCCTCGGCGCGAACGCCGTGTTCGACTTCGTCGGAGCGAACCCGACGATCGCCCTGGCGCAGAGCGTCGCCGCGCTCGAGGCCGACATCACGATCGTGGGTATCGGCGGGGGCAGCATGACGCTCGGCTTCGGCTCGATCGCCTACGACGCCGCCGTGCGCATTCCCTACTGGGGCTCACGCGCCGAACTGATCGAGGTGCTGGACCTCGCCCGCGCGGGCAAGATCCACGTCCAGACCGAGAGCTATACGCTCGACGACGGCCCGAAGGCCTACGAGGACCTCGCGTCGAACAGCATCCGCGGACGCGCCGTCATCGTCCCCTGACGTCGGCGGGGGAGCGCCCGGGAGGAATCACCTCCCGGGCGTTCTTCGTGCGTGGGCAGCCTCAGCCGCGGCGGCTCCGGTCGGCGAGGAGGGCGAGCGCCGCGTCGATCGCGCTCGCCGCGGCGTCGGGGGCCACGCGGACGAGGGCGAAGGCGGAGACCACGAGTCCCGTGCAGGCGTCCGCCAGGGTGTCGACGTCCGTTCCCGCGAGCTCGGGGTGAGCGGCCCGGACGCCGCGGCCGAACGCCTCTCGGAGCTCCGCGCGATAGGACGCCACGACTCGGGCGACCGCGTCGTCGGTGCCGATGGGGGCGGCGGCGGTGTTGACCAGCAGGCAGCCGCTCGTCGCCGGGAGGCTCCCCGCGGTCAGCAGCGCCGCACGGAGTCCGCCGAGATAGGTGTCCAGGGCCTCCGGCGCCACGGTCTCGCCCGTCAACGGGGCGAGGCGCGGGCGGATGACCTCGTCCAGGTAGCTCTCGACGGCGGCGTCGAAGAGTCCGCGTTTGGAACCGAAGGCGTGATAGATGCTGGAGCGGCTGAGGCCGGTCGCGCGCTCGAGCTCCGGCAGCGGCGCGCTCTCGAAGCCGCGCTCCCAGAACACGCCGCGTGCCGCGCGGACCGCTTCCGCGGTGTCGAAGGTCTGTATGCGCCCCATGCGCCCTGCTCCTGCTCTTTTGTGAATCGCTTGATCCAGTATATATTGGAACGACCGATACAGAATGCGCGGCGCTGCTGCGTCGAAGGGGGACTGCCATGATCATTGCCGGACTCGTGCTCGCAGGCATCGCCGCGCTCGTGCACGTCTACATCTTCTGGCTGGAGTCGTTCGCCTGGACCAGCGCGCGCGCTCGCCGCACGTTCGGCACCGGCACGGCCGAGGAGGCCGCACGACAGAAGGAGCTCGCGTTCAACCAGGGCTTCTACAACCTGTTCCTCGCGATCGCCGTCCTCCTCGGCATCGTCCTCTTCGCCACGGGAGCGACGGCCGTCGGCGCGACCCTCGTCTTCACCGGCGCCGGATCGATGGTCGCCGCGAGCCTCGTGCTGCTGCTGTCGAGCCCTGACAAGGCGTCCGCCGCCGTGAAGCAGGGCGTCATCCCGGCGCTCGGCGTCATCGCGCTCGCCATCGGCCTCCTCGTCTGAGTCCGGCCGCAGCACCCCTAGATCCCCACGAAGGAGAGAAATGTCCCACGCCACCAGCACCCAGATCCAGCTCGCCCGCCGCCCCGAGGGGTGGCCGACCCACGACGACTTCCGCACCGTCGAGGTCGAGCTGAGCGATCCGGCGCCGGGAGAGGTGCGCGTGGCGAACGAATTCGTCTCCGTCGACCCCTACATGCGCGGGCGGATGAACGACGTCCGCAGCTATGTCGCCCCCTATGCCCTCGACGAGGTCATCGCGGGCGGCGCCATCGGCCGGGTCGTCGCCTCTGCCGCGGACGACCTCCCCGTCGGCACCGTCGTGCTGCACCAGCACGGCTGGAGCGATGTCGTGCAGGCGGACGCGTCGACCTTCCGCGCCGTTCCCGAGGTGCCCGGCATGCCGCTGTCGCTGCGCCTGCACATCCTCGGCATGACCGGCCTCACCGCCTACGTCGGCCTCACCGCGATCGCCGGACTCGCCCCGGGCGACACCGTCTTCGTCTCCGGCGCCGCCGGTGCCGTCGGCACGGCTGTCGGTCAGATCGCCAAGCTCCTCGGCGCGGGCCGCGTGATCGGCTCGGCGGGCTCGCCGGAGAAGGTCGCTCTGCTGACCGAGAAGTACGGCTACGACGCGGCGTTCAACTACAAGGACGGCCCGGTGCGCGAGCAGCTCGCCACCCTCGTGCCCGAGGGCGTGGACGTGTTCTTCGACAACGTCGGCGGCGACCACCTCGAAGCCGCGCTCGACGTGATGAACGACGGTGGCCGGATCGCACTGTGCGGCGCCATCACGAGCTACAACTCGACCGAGCGCGTGCCCGGGCCCGACAACATGGCGAACATCATCACGCGCGGGCTCCGTCTCCAGGGCTTCACCCTGGCGAACTACCTGCACCTGTCGCCGGAGTTCACCGAGAGGATGACCCGCTGGTTCGCGGAAGGGCGGATCGCCTACGACGAGACCATCGTCGACGGGATCGAGAACACGGTCGACGCGTTCCTCGACATGATGCGCGGAGCGAACACGGGGAAGATGCTCGTGCGGGTCGCGCCCTCCGCCTGACGTTCGGAGGGGGCCGCCCGCGCATTTGAGATATATTGCTTGAGACGTAGAACTTCACTCTCCATGACCCCCACTGGAGGCAGTGTGACACTCTCTGGCGGCCCCCTCGAACGCCGGTCGATGAGCGACGAGGCTTTCGTGCGCCTGCAGGATGCGATCATCAGCGGCGAACTCCAGCCCGGCGAGCGCCTGCGCGACTACGAGCTCGCCGAACGCCTCGGCACCTCGAAGACGCCGATCCGTCATGCCCTCGACCGCCTGGCCGACAACGGCCTCGTGGAGATGCAGCGCAACCGGTACACCCGCGTGGCCCCGATCGATCTGGAGCGCGTGCGGAACGCGGTCGACCTGTTCGGCGACATCTGGATCGGCTCGGTCCGTCACGTCATGCCGGTGATCCAGGACGACGATGTGGCCTATCTCGTCGAGCTGGCCGACGACATGGCGGCGTCGGTGCAGGCGCGGGACATCATCGCGTTCGGCGCGGCGCTCCGCAGCGCGGCGACGGGTTTCGCCCGGATCGAGGGCAACGCCACGCGCGCCAACTCCATCGAGCGCCTCGGGCCGCAGATCCGTCGCTTCACCCAGCACGCGAAGGACGCCGTCGACTGGTCCGCCGTCGAGGAGTTCGTCGGCGCGATCCGCGAGGCGACGTCCGAGCGCGACGCGGTCAAGACCCGCGCCGTGCTGGTGACCTTCTTCGACGAGACGCTCCCGGCCATCATCGACAGGGCCGAGCAGTCGGGGCTGGCCGAGATCACGGAGTGATCCACCGCTGACGAACGAGGGCGACCGCACACCGCGGTCGCCCTCGTCGTGTCCCGGAGGCTACGGCGTGAGGCGATGGACGTCGCGCGGGAACAGCGTCACCTCACGCACGTTGGCCGCCTCGACCAGCCGGCCGACCCAGCGCTCCAGCCCGATCGCGAAGCCGCCGTGCGGAGGCATCCCGTGCGCGAACGCCTCCAGGTAGCCGGCGTACGCCGAGGGCGCTTCACCGCGAGCCTCGATCGCGGCGACGACCTCGCTGTGCCGATGCAGCCGCTGCCCGCCGGTCACGAGCTCCAGACCGCGGAACAGGAGGTCGAAGCTGTTGCTCCCCTCCGCGTCGTCGGGCTGCGGATGCGTGTAGAACGGGCGTTTGCGCATCGGGTAGCCCTCGACGGCCAGCACGTCGCTGTCGAACTCCTCCTTCGCCCACGCCCCGAGCGCCCGCTCGTGCGCCGGGGAGAGGTCAGGCTCGTCGGCCGGAGCGCCGACAAGGCGCAGTGCGTCGCGGAAGTGCACGACGGGGATGTCCTCGGGGATGACGGGGAGCGTCACGTCGAGCAGCGCGAGCTCGTCCGCCGCGTCGGTGCGGATGCCGTCGAGCATGCCGCGCAGCACGGCGCCGAGGAGGTGCAGGACGTCGCGGTGGTCGCGGATGAACCCGAGCTCGACGTCCAGCGACACGTACTCCGACAGATGCCGCACGGTGTCATGGGGCTCGGCTCGGAAGACCGGCCCCACCTCGTAGACCCGCTCGAACACGCCGACGAGCTGCTGCTTGTAGAACTGCGGGCTCTGCGCGAGGTACCCGGTGGTGCCGAAGTAGTCGACGGGGAACACGTTCGCCCCCGACTCCGTCACGGTGTCGACGATCTTCGGGGTCTGCACCTCGGTGAAGTCCGCGGCGTCGAGCACCCGGCGGAACGCGCGCACGCTCGCCGCGGCGATCTGACAGGTCGCGCGGCGCGCGGGGTGGCGCCAGGTCACCGCGGCGTGGTCGAGCAGCGTCGGCAGGCTCGTCTCGAGCGTCGGGCGCCACAGCTCCACGACCGGCGGTGCGGCCGGCTCCGACAGGCTCTCGATCTGCGGGTCGACGATCTCGACGCCGCCGGGGGCCTGCGGGTTTGCGGCGACGGTCCCCGTCACGCGGACCACCGTCTCCTCGGGAGGGAGGCCGTCCGTCGGAAACTCCGCGGCACGGACGACGACCTGTGCGAGGCCCGAACGGTCGCGGATGATCAGGAAGGCGACGGTGGCGAGTTCCCTCCGGCGATGGACGTGACCGAGCAGGGTGACACGGCGGCCGGGAACGGCCTCGGCGAGCTCCGCGGCGAGAGTGCGGGCGGGGTCGGGTGATCTCATTTCTCCTCCAGGTTGTGGGAGCCCTGGAGGTGTGGGCGGGGGCCAGATCGCGGTGCCACCACACCTTCGCCGGTGAGAAGCCGGCCTCTCGTCGGTACGCCGGACGCGCGGGGACCGCCTGCCCGGAGGCCGGAGGTCGTCACGCTCCGGCGGTCGCCGCGTCCAGTCTAGGGGCGCTCTCGGCAGATCCACAGAATCGCTCGGGCACCGTCTCGTACCCTGGATTATCCAAGGGGAGTACTCCGACACGGTCGGGTCGTCATTACGGATGCCTCTGCATCCCGGCCCACCGGTCCCGCTCGGCGGGATGGGGAAGACTTTGGCGCTGTTCCGTCACGCCCGAGTCTGGAGTACCCGTTGGAAATCACCCCCTTGATCTGGGTCATCACGATCGCGGTCACCATCGCGTTCTTCGTGTACGAGTTCTTCGCGCACGTCCGCAAGCCGCACGAGCCGAGCATCGGCGAGTCCGCACGCTGGTCGATCTTCTACATCAGCCTCGCGCTGCTCTTCGGCGTGGGCATCGGCATGGTGTCCGGCTGGACCTACGGCGGCGAGTACTTCGCCGGCTACCTCACGGAGAAGGCGCTGTCGATCGACAACCTCTTCGTGTTCCTCATCGTGATGACGGGCTTCGCGGTGCCGAAGATCTATCAGCAGAAGGTGCTGATGATCGGCATCGTGATCGCGCTGATCCTCCGCGGTGTCTTCATCGCTGTCGGTGCGACCCTCATCGAGAACTTCTCCTGGATCTTCTACGTCTTCGGTGCGCTGCTGCTGTTCCTCGCGTACCGCCAGGCCTTCAGCAATCACGAGAGCAACCCCGCGAACGGCCGCTTCATGACCTTCGTCCGTCGCCACCTCCCCGTCAGCGAGGAGTACAACGGCGACAGGCTCACGGTCGTCCAGAAGGGCAAGCGCTACGTCACGCCGATGCTGCTGACGATCATCGCGATCGGCTTCATCGACCTCGTCTTCGCCGTCGACTCGATCCCCGCCATCTACGGCCTCACCGACCAGGCGTACATCGTCTTCACCGCGAACGCGTTCGCTCTGATGGGTCTGCGTCAGCTGTACTTCCTCATCGGCGGGCTGCTGGAGCGCCTGGTGTACCTGGCTCAGGGCCTCGCGGTCATCCTCGCGTTCATCGGCGTGAAGCTCGTGCTGCACGCCCTGCACGTCAACGAGCTGCCGTTCATCAACGGTGGTGAGCCGATGCTGTGGGCGCCCGAGATCCCGATCTGGTTCTCGCTGCTCTTCATCGCCGCGACCATCGCGGTCGCCACCGTCGCGAGCCTGATGAAGACGCGCCGGCACCGCAACGCCGTCTCTTCCTCGACCGATTCCACCCCCACCATCGACAAGGAGCACTCTTGAGCGCGCTGCGCTGTTCTGACTCTTCGGACTCTGACAGTACGAGCACCCGGTTCATCCCGGGTGCTCACCCCGCCACCGAGGAGGTCGCCCGCTGATGGGCGATCTGCTCTGGAACATCGCCCTCGTCCTGCTCTTCGTGCTGATCGGCGGTGTCTTCGCTGCGACGGAGATGGCCCTGGTCACGCTGCGTGAGAGCCAGCTCAACGCGATCGCCGCTCGCGGCCGTCGCGGAGCGAAGGTCGCCGCCCTGGCCCGCAACCCCAACACCTTCCTCTCGGCGGTGCAGATCGGCGTGACCGTGGCGGGCTTCGCGTCCGCCGCCTACGGAGCGACCTCGATCGCGCCGTCCGTCACGCCGCTGCTGGAGGGCTGGGGTGTCGCGCCTCCGCTCGCGATGACGCTCGCCACGATCGTGCTGACGCTGATCATCGCGTACCTGTCGCTCGTGCTCGGTGAGCTCGTGCCGAAGCGGCTCGCGATCCAGCGCAACGCGCAGTTCGCGTACGCCGTGGCGCCGGCGCTGAACGGCTTCGCGACCGTCATGCGCCCGGTGATCTGGCTGCTGTCGGTCTCGACGAACGCCCTCGTCCGCGTGCTCGGCGGCGACCCGCACAAGACGAGCGACGAGCTCACCGACGAGGAGGTGCGCGACATCGTGGCGACCCACCAGGGCCTGCCCGACGACGAGCGCCGCATCCTCGACGACGTGCTCTCCCTGCGCGGACGCCAGGTGAGCGAGGTCATGCGCCCGCGTCCCGAGGTCGTGGCGCTCGACGAAGCGGCGACCGTGGGGGCGGCGATGGAGCAGGTCCGCGAGCTGCCCTTCTCCCGGTACCCCGTGTCCCAGACGTCGATCGACGACATCACCGGCTTCGTGCACGTGCGCGACCTCTTCGAGGCCGCGGCCCACGATCCGGAGCGTCCGCTGCAGGGGTTCGTCCGCGACATCCCCTACATCCCGTCCACCGCGCGGGTGCTGCCCACCCTGACCCGCATGCGGGCGGAGGGGCACCACATCGCGGTCGTCGTGGACGAGTACGGCGGCACCGATGGTCTCGTCACGCTGGAGGACCTCGTGGAGGAGGTCGTCGGCGAGATCTTCGACGAGTACGACGCCGAGGTCTTCATCTCCGCCGACGACGGCTTGGACGGGCGCCTCAACCTGCAGGACTTCGAGGAGGCGACGGGGCTCGCGATGCCCCGGGGGTCTTCCGACACGATCGCGGGATTCGTCACCGAGCAGCTCGGCCGGCTCGCCGTGGTCGGCGACACCGTCGAGGTGCCGGGCGCGACCATCCAGGTGGCCGAGGTCGACAGACGGCGCATCGCGCGGGTGCGGGTCTCGATGCACACCGATCCGGGTGCCGAGCGGGGCGTCGAAGACTGACGGACCGTCGGGTGGCGGGGCGCGTCAGGCGCGCGCCCCGCTGCCCAGCTCGCGCAGTCCGTCGCTGAGGATCTCGGTGAGGAGCCGCGCGTAGCGCCCGTCTGGATCGAGGTCAGGATCGAACACGGTGATGCTCGCGCCGATCGCCTGTGGGGCGAGGGCGCGCAGGAGAGCCGTGAGCTCGGCCGCGTCGAGACCGCCCGGGTCCGGGCTGTCGACGGCGGGCATCACCGACGGGTCGAGCACATCGACGTCCAGCTGCAGCCAGTAGCGGCCGCCGGCGGACGCGGCGGTCTCGGCGGCGACCGCGTCGGCTCCCCGCGCCAGCACGTCGGCCGCCGGCGTGACGCGCGCGAGGAGGCCGCGGACCTCCGCCTGCTCCTCGTCGTCGGCGCGGTGCCCGATGTGAGCCGTGCGGGCGGGGGAGAAGTACGGCGCGAGGTCGTCGATATCGGCGATCGCCGGCCAGTGCTCGCCGACCGCGGCCGCCAGTGCTTCGCCGGCCACGCTCGCGCACTCGTCGCTGTTGCCGGGGTGGCGGAAGTCGGTGTGTCCGTCGATGTGCACGAGGCCCGCGCCGCCGCGGCGCTTCACCGCGATCCCGGCGGCGACGAGGATGCCGCAGTCGCCGCCGATCACAAGCGGAGCGCCCCCTGCGTCGAGGACCTCGCCGATACGCGAAGCCAGGCGGAGGGAGTGGTCGACGAATGCGGCCTCGTTGCGTACTCGGCCGGCGGGCCGCGTGGCGTCGTCGTCCACGTAGCGCCCGGCCAGGACGATGCCGCCGTCGCTCGCGCCCCGGTCGGTGAAGCGCCGGAACAGCCCCGCCTCCCGGAACGCCTCCGGCGCCTTCGCGGAGCCGGGCACGCTGCCGGGCTCCGGTGGGCGCAGGCCGAGGTTGCTGGGGGCCGACAGCAGTGTGATCATGCGCTCATCCTGGCCCGGGCGTCCGACATCGCCTCCGCTCAGCGGATGGCGTAGACGGCGCTGCCGACGATCACCGCGATGACCGTCGTCCAGCCGACGATGGCGACGGCCTGCCACACGAGGATGCGCCCCTTGCCGATGCCGGACGCGGCCAGCATGGTGGCGGTGAAGTGCGTCGGCAGCAGCAGCGGTCCGAGCAGGCTCACGCCGGGGACGCCGTAGCGCTCGAACGCGCGCTGGAACTTCTCGCGGCGTGCGGAACCGTGTCCGGTGTCCACGGGGGTTCCTTCGGCCTCCAGGCTCGTCCCGCCGCCCACCGTCACCGGCTGCTTCGCCCGCGAGCGGTCCACGATGGCTCGGCGGGCGCCGGCGCTGGCGAGCACGAGGATCGCGACGCAGAGGAAGTTGCCCACCATCGCGGCGATCGCCGCGACCACGGGCGGGATGCCGCCGAGGATGCCGATGCTCGCGGCACCCTCGCCCTCGACGAAGGGGACGGCGCCGGCGAGGGCCACGATGAGCGGCTGGACGAGGTCGGGGACCTGGGCGACGAGGTTCTGGAAGGTCTCGATGAGGTTCATGGGGGGATGCTCCGGGTGTCGGTGCGGACGGTCTCTCCGTCGCGATGACCCCAGTCCAGCCGATGCCGCCCCGGGACGGCAGTGCCACCGCGTCACCGCTCACCGTGCGGTTCGCACCCGGATCCCGTGACATGTGTCACGCCTCTATCGTGGGGAGCGTGAGCAGTCCTTCCCCCGCCCCCTCCGATCCCGGTCCCGGTGCCCGCCAGCTCGCGCGCGGCATCACCGCCACCTGGTGGTACACGGTGACGGCTGTCCTCTTCATCGAGCTCATGCTGGTCGGGGCGTGGACCGGCATCGCGGTGGCCCTCGACCTCTCCGGCATGGCACTCGTCGTCGTGGGCGTCGGCGGCATCGCCTGGACCGCGTCCACCCTTCCGCTGCTGATCGACTACCGTCATCGTGTCGACGCCGGGCCGGGAGTGGCGTGGCCTCGACTTCTTGTGCCGGTCCTGGTGGCTCTGGGGTACGGCGCGGGCGCGGGCGCGCTGGTCGGCTCCTGGCAGCTCGCTGCGATGCCGGTGGTGCAGGTCCTCGTGCTGTTGAGCTGGCCACGGGGGATCCGCGTGCGCGTCGTCGTGGTCGCGACGGTCGTCCTCGTCGCTCTCGCCCTGGTCGACTCGGCCATGGCCTTCGCCGCCGGCGTCCCGTGGTGGGTCCCCGTGATTTACGGAGCCATGCTGCCCGGGATGACCGTGAGCTCGCTGTGGTGGTGGGACGTGCTCGTGACCCTCGACCGGGCGCGCGCCTCGGAGGCGCGACTGGCGGCGACGCAGGAGCGCCTGCGCGTGGCCACGGACGTCCATGACCTGCAGGGCCATCACCTTCAGGTGATCGCGCTGCAACTTGAACTGGCGGAGCGCCTGCTCCCCACAGACCCGGGCGCCGGAATGGAGCAGCTCCGTGCGGCGCGGGCGAGCGTGGACGACGCGCGACAGGGCACCAGAGACCTCGCCACCCGCTTCCGGTCGGTGCCCCTCGGTGACGAGCTGGCAAACGCCCGAGATCTGCTCGAGGCGGCCGGACTCACGGTGGACGCCCGGATCCACCCGGACGCGGATGCAGCACCCGCGGCCGACCTCGGCCCGGTGATCCGGGAGACGACCACGAATGTCCTGCGGCACGGACGCGGCGGTCACGCCCGTCTGGTCCTCGATCGGACGGCGGACGCCTGGCGGTACGAGGTCGCCAACGACGCGGACCCCGCGTCCGAGGACGGGGCGGGTGGCTCTGGACTCGACGGCGTCCGCCGCCGGATCGGCGAGGCGGGTGGCACGTTCGAGCAGCGCCGGGTTGCCGACGAGTTCCTCGTGACGGTGACCGTACCGGCGGAGGCCGCGCGATGATCCGTGTTCTGCTCGCGGATGACGAGGGCATGATCCGCTCCGCGCTCGCCGCGCTGCTGCGCCTCGAGGCCGATATCGACGTCGTCGCCGAGTGCGCGGACGGCGAGCAGGCCGTCGTCGAGGCTCTTCGGTTGAAGCCGGACGTCTGCCTGCTCGACCTGGAGATGCCGGGCCTGGACGGCGTGCAGGTCGCGGAGAAACTGAACCGTGCCATCGCCACCCGGTGTATCGTCGTCACCCGCCATGCGCGGCCCGGTGTGCTCCGACGCGCGCTCGCCTCCGGGGTCTCGGGATTCCTCCCCAAGTCGCGAGGCGCGGACGAGCTCGCCGCGATCATCCGTCGCGTCGCGGCCGGCGCCCGGTACGTCGATCCGGAGATCGCGGCGGATGCGCTGAGCGATGAGCGCTCGCCGCTTACCGACCGTGAACTGGATGTGCTTCGCGCCGGGCGACGAGGAGAGACGACGGGACAGATCGCTCGGGCTCTGGCGCTGGCACCGGGCACGGTACGCAATCACATCTCCGTCATCCTCGGGAAGCTCTCGGTGGCGACTCGTCAGCAGGCGGTGCTGATCGCCGAGGAGCGCGGCTGGATCTGAGCGCTATGCTGGCGGACATGGGAACAATATGCGCTGCGCCCGTGATGGGGCGCACCCTCGTGTTCCGCGACCGCCGCTCCTGACGGCGCGCTCGCGTTCCTCACGGCTCTGCGCGCCGTCCACCGAGATGTCATCGCACCTCGGGGCGGGCGATCCGACGACGCTTCTCGCGTCCTCCCTTCCTTCGAGGTGCTCCGATACTTCCTCTGGAGCGCACTCATGCCTCGTTCAACCCATGGCGGCCGTCACGAACTCGGCCAGAACTTCCTCACCCACCGTCCGACGCTGGCTCGCATCACCACCCTCGTCGCGCGGACGTCCGGCTCCATCCTGGAACTCGGATGCGGGGACGGCGCGCTCACGCGCTCCCTCGCCCGGCTGAACCGACCGCTGACGGCGATCGATATCGACGAGCACCGTGTGCAGCGGTTGCGCCGGACGCTGCCCGGCGTGCAGGTCGAGGTCGCCGACGCCACACGCCATCCTCTGGACGCGGAGGTCGTCGTCGGCAACATCCCCTTTCACGTGACCACCCCGATCCTGCGACGGCTGCTGACGAGCGGGCAGTGGAGGGAGGCCGTGCTGCTCACCCAGTGGGAGGTGGCGCGCAAACGCGCCGGCGTGGGCGGTGGCACGATGATGACGGCGCAGTCGGCGCCGTGGTTCACGTTCTCCTTGGAGAGCCGCGTGCCGGCGTGGGCATTCTCACCGCAGCCGAGCGTGGACGGGGGAGTGCTCTCGGTCGCGCGGCGCGGTTCACCACTCGTTCCAGTTTCCGAGCGGAGGCCGTATGAGGCCTTCGTGCGAGCGGTGTTCACCGGCCGGGGATCCTCTCTCACTGCGGTGGTGGCGTCCGCCGCCCAGATCCCGAGCTCCCGCGCACGACGTGCCGTGGCAGACGCCGGGGCCGACGGGCGGCGTCTTGCTCGCGATCTGCGCCCCGAGCACTGGGCTGCGCTCTGGCAGCATGTCTCGCGACGATGAGCGCGCACTCCCGTCATCCCGTCAACTCGATGCGGAACAGCCTGCGAGAATGGAGGCGCCGAGTCCCGAGCCGAGGAGCACACGTGCCGTTCATCTCCACCCGCGGCGGCATGCAGCCGCAGTCGTTCAGCGAGACGCTGCTGGAGGGCCTGGCGCCCGACGGCGGTCTGGCGGTCCCCGATGTGATGCCGGAGGTCGACGGCGAGACGCTCGAGCGCTGGCGGGCGCTGACGTATCCGCAGCTCGCGACCGAGGTGCTCGGTCTCTTCGCGACCAACATCCCCCGGGAGGACCTCGCGCGGATGACGGCGGCGGCGTACGCCGACTTCCCGGACGGCGTGGTCCCGCTTCGTCGCGTGGACGACGACCTCACGCTGGTCGGCCTCTCCGAAGGACCGACGCTGGCGTTCAAGGACATGGCGATGCAGTTCCTCGGGCAGGTGCTGGAGTACACGCTCGAACGCCAGGGGGCCGTCCTCAACATCCTCGGCGCCACCTCGGGCGACACGGGCTCGGCAGCGGAGCACGCCCTGCGCGGCAAGGAGCGCGTCGCGGTGTTCATGCTCTCGCCGCAGGGCCGGATGAGCGCGTTCCAGCGAGCGCAGATGTTCTCGCTCGATGACGCGAACGTGCACAACATCGCGGTGGAGGGCGTCTTCGACGACTGCCAGAACCTCGTGAAGAAGCTCGCCGGCGACCTGGACTTCAAGCGCGCCCAGCACCTGGGTGCCGTGAACTCGATCAACCTCGCCCGCATCACCGCGCAGACCGTCTACTACTTCTGGGCGTGGCTGCGCGCGACCGACGCCGGCGGCTGGACTGAGGTGTCGTTCACCGTGCCCTCGGGGAACTTCGGCAACATCCTTTCCGGATTCTTCGCGAAGCAGATGGGGCTGCCGATCCGGCGCCTTGTTCTCGCCGCGAATGAGAACAACGTCCTCGACGAGTTCTTCCGCACGGGCGTGTACCGCCCCCGCAGTGCCGCGCAGACGCTGGCGACCTCGAGCCCGTCGATGGACATCTCGAAGGCGTCGAACCTCGAGCGGTTCGTCTTCGAGCTCGTGGATCGCGACCCGGCGCGCGTCGTCGGCGCCTGGGACGACCTGGAGGCGCAGGGCTTCTTCGACTTCTCGGCTGAGCAGCCGCGATTCGCGGAGGAGTTCGGGATCGTCAGCGGCACCTCGACGCACGAGGACCGCCTGGCGACGATCCGGGCGGTGTACGAGGCCTCGGGCGAGGTGATCGACCCGCACACCGCGGACGGCGTGAAGGTCGCACGGGAGTATGTGGAGCCCGGCGTGCCGATGCTGGTGCTGGAGACAGCCAAGCCCGAGAAGTTCGCCGAGACCATCCACGAGGCCATCGGAGTCGAGCTGGCGTACGCTCCCGAGCTCCGCGCCATGCTCGACGCCCCTCAGCACGTGACCGAGATGCCCGACGACGAGGACTCCCTCCGTGCCTTCATCGAGGCGAACGCCCTGCACTGAGCCGCGAGACCCCGCTTTCGCGCCGAAACCCCCTGTCTCCGACGCCGGAGACAGGGGGTTTCGACATGAACCCGGGGCCTCGGCGAGTAACAACGGAGTGTGCGATGTGCATGGAGAGAGGGGAGATCAGGGCGGAGTGCACATATCGGGAAGGTGGCGGGGTGAGTACCGTGGCGGGCAACCCGTTCCCTCCTCCCGAAGGATCCTCATGGCACGCACGGCGCACGCAGACGACTTCGCGCTCTCCCGAGTGACTCCTGAGGCCCGCAAGCCCTGGTTCGGAATCGCCGTTCAGCGATTCGGACAGGTCTCGGCCCTCTCGCAGTTCCTCCTCGGCGCGACCCTCGGTTACAGCATGACCTTCGGCGAGGCCGTCCTCGCCTTCCTCTTCGGCTCGATCATCCTCGAGGTGATCATGTGCGTGGTCGGCTTCATCGGCCAGCGCGAGGGCCTGAACACCGCGCTCCTCGCCCGCTGGACCGGCTTCGGCGAGATCGGCGCCTCGCTGGTCGGGCTCGCGATCGGCATCAGCCTCATCGGCTGGTTCGGGATCCAGTCCGCCATCTCCGCGCAGTCGCTCGACGCCCTGATGCCGGGCGCCCTGCCGGTGTGGGCGTGGAGCCTCATCTTCGGCCTCGCCGTCACCGCGATCGTCGCCTTCGGCTTCGTCGGCATGCAGTGGCTCGCGAACATCACGGTGCCGCTGTTCCTGATCCTCGTGGGCTGGTCCGTCATCTCCGAGCTCACCCGCCACGACATCGGAGAACTGCTCACCGGCCCCGCACCCGGCCCCACCATGAGCGTCTGGGCGGGCACCGGCATCGTCGCCGGTGGTCTCATCGTCGGGGCGATCATCACCGGCGACATGACCCGGTTCAACCGCTCCCGCGCCGACGTGATCAAGCAGACGGTGCTGGGCGTCTCCCTCGGCGAGTTCGTGATCGGTCTCGCGGGCGTGCTCCTCGCCCACGCGGCGGCGACCGGCGACATCGTCGCGATCGTCACCTCGTCCGTCGGCTTCATCGGCCTGTTCATCGTCCTCACCGGCACGCTGAAGATCAACGACTGGAACCTGTACTCCTCGACGCTGGGCCTGGTGAACTTCATCTCGACCGCGTTCGGAAAGAACCTGCACCGGGTCACCACGACGATCGTCCTCGGCGTGGTCGGCTCGGTGTTGGCCGCCGTCGGCATCCTCGGCCAGTTCACCGAGTTCCTCGTCGTGCTCAGCGTCGCGTTCCCGCCGATCGCCGGGATCATGGTCGCGGAGTACTACGTGGTGCGCCGCTGGCGTCCCGAGCTCGACGCGACCCGTGCCGCGGGGACCCTGCCCGCCACCGCCCCGAGGATCGTCCCGGCCACGATCGTCGTCTGGCTGGTCTCCTCGCTGGTCGGCTACTTCGTGACCTGGGGCATCCCGTCGCTGCTCAGCCTCTTCCTGTCGATGGTGCTCTACATCATCGCGGGCAAGCTCGGCTGGGTGCGCGGCGTCGGCGTCGCCACCACACGGCAGGCGAACCCTGTCGACAGCGCCCCCGCCGCGGTCTGAGTAGACCCGCCGGAAAGAACCTCCCCCACGAAAGCGAGCATCATGCACATCGGTATCGACGTCGGCGGCACCAACACCGACGCCGTCCTCATGGACGGCACCCGCACCCTGGCCGGGGTCAAGCACTCCACGACCCCGGACGTGACGAGCGGGATCGTCCAGGCCATCGAAGACCTCCGTGCGGGGCACTCCTTCGAGGGGGCCGACATCGACGCGGTGATGATCGGCACGACGCACTTCATCAACGCGCTGGTGCAGGCGAGCCGACTCGCTCCGGTCGCGGCCCTCCGGCTCGGCCTGCCCGCGACGCGCGCCCTGCCGCCGCTGATCGACTGGCCGGAGGTGCTCGTCGCGGCCACCCGGGCGCGCAGCTATCTCGCGCACGGGGGCTACGAGTTCGACGGCCGCCCGATCTCGCCGCTCGACCCCGACGAGATCCGCGCGCACGCCGAGGACATGAAGGCGCACGGCATCCGCTCCGTCGCCATCTCGTCGGTCTTCAGCCCGGTCAACCACGACCTCGAAGTGCAGGCGGCCGAGATCGTCGCCTCGGTGCTGGGGGAGGACGCCGCCATCTCGCTCTCGCACGAGATCGGCCGCATCGGACTGCTGGAGCGCGAGAACGCGACGATCATCAACGCCGCGCTCCGCGAGCTCGCGTCCGAGATCGTCGACGGACTGACCTCCGCCGTCCGCGCGCAGGGCATCGAGGCGCCGATCTTCCTGAGCCAGAACGACGGCACGCTCATGGACGAGGACTACGTGCGCCGGTACCCGGTCGCGACCTTCGCCTCCGGGCCCACGAACTCGATGCGTGGAGCCGCGGCCACGAGCGGCCTCGTCGACTGCGCCGTCATCGACGTGGGCGGCACCACCGCCGACATCGGCCTGCTCATCAACGGCTTCCCGCGGGAGACGGCGAACGAGGTGAAGGTCGCCGGCATCCGCACGAACTTCCGGATGCCGGACGTGCTCTCCCTCGGCATCGGCGGCGGCAGCATCGTCGACGAGGAGACCGCCGAGGTCGGCCCGGCCTCGGTCGGCTACAGGCTGACGACGGAGGCGCTGGTCTTCGGAGGCTCGACCCTCACGGCCACCGACATCGCGGTCGCCGCCGGTCGCGCGCAGGTGGGGGACCCCGCCAAGGTCGCGCACCTGGACCCCGCTTTCGTGGAGCGGGTGCTCGCCCGGATCGCGGAGCGGGTGGCGGAGGCGGTGGACCGCATGCGCACGTCGCCCGAACCCATCGCGGTCGTGGCCGTCGGTGGCGGGTCCATCCTGCTGCCCGACGAGCTGCCGCTGTTCGGCACCGTGCATCGGCCGGAGAACTATGCGGTCGCCAACGCCATCGGCGCCTCGATCGCGCAGGTCGGTGGCGAGATCGACAAGGTCTACGCGATCGAGCCCGGCCGTCGCGATGAGACCATCGCCGAGGTGCGCGCGGAGGCCGTCGACAAGGCCATCGCGGCCGGTGCCAAGCCCGCGACCGTGACGATCATCGACTTCGACGAGGTCCCCATCCCGTATCTTCCCGGCAACGCCACGCGCATCCGCGTGAAGGCCGTCGGCGACCTCGACATGGGGGCCTGACATGAGCACGACGATCACCGCCGCCGACATCGACGGCCTCGCCCGCGGCGCGGCCGTGCTCGGCACCGGCGGAGGTGGCGACCCGTACATCGGCGCCCTGCTCGCCCGCCAGGCCCTCGCCTCCGGAGACGTCACGGTCGTGGCGCTCGACGAGGTGCCGGACGACGCCCTCGTGCTGTTCGTCGCGATGATGGGCGCGCCCACCGTCATGGTCGAGAAGCTGCCGAGCCTCGCGGAGGTCATTGAACCGGTCAAGGCGCTCGGCATCCATCTCGGCCGCCCGGTCACGCACATCGCCTGTGCCGAGGTCGGCGGGGTGAACTCGACGATCCCGATCGCCGCCGCCGCCGCGCTCGGCCTGCCGCTCGTCGACGCGGACGGCATGGGGCGCGCCTTCCCCGAACTGCAGATGGTCCTCCCCACCCTGTACGGCGTGACGGCGTCACCCCTCGCGTTCAGCGACGAGAAGGGGAACACAGGGGTGCTGCAGACCGCCGACAACTCCTGGACCGAGCGCATCGCCCGCGTCGCGTGCGTCGAGATGGGCTGCTCCGTCATGATCTCCGGCTTCTCGATGTCGGGTGCCGCCGCACGCCAGTCGCTGGTGGCGGGATCGCTGTCCCGGTGCATCGAGATCGGGAAGCGGATCGCGGAGGCTCGCGAAGAGAAGACCGACCCCGTCGCCGCTGTCGTGGAGCTCCTCGGCGGCCGCGAGCTGTTCGGCGGCAAGGTCGCCGACGTGAACCGGGCCACGACGACGGGCTTCGCGCGCGGTCGGGCACGGATCGACGGAGAGGGCGGCACCTCGCTGACGCTGCAGTTCCAGAACGAGCATTTCGTCGCCGAAGCGGACGGGCGAGTGCTGGCGACCACGCCCGACCTCATCATGGTGCTCGACGGCGAGTCAGGGGAGCCCGTCACGACCGAGGGGCTGCGCTACGGACAGCGCGTCCGCGTGATCGCCGCTCCGGCCGATGAGCGCTGGCACTCGGACGCGGCTCTCGCGATGGTCGGCCCGGGGTACTTCGGCTACGACATCCCAGCGCATCGGTTCGACGGCACGGTCTCCGCCGGAGACGCCGCGGCAGGGGCCGCCGCATGAGCTGGGAGCTGACGGCGGCGGACCTGCCCGACCTCGCCCGCGGTGCGACGCTGCTCGGCACCGGCGGCGGGGGCGACCCGTACATCGGCAAGATGCTGGTGGAGCGGGTGCTCGGCGACGGGACCATCACGATCCTCGATCCGGACGACCTCGCCGACGACCTCTTCGTGATCCCGACCGCGCAGATGGGGGCGCCGACCGTGATGGTCGAGAAGATCCCCGCCGGGACCGAGCCCACCCTCGCGCTGCGCACCCTGGAGGATCACCTCGGCCGCAAGGCCGAGGCCACCATGCCGATCGAGTGCGGGGGGATCAACTCGATGATCCCGCTCATCGTCGCCGCGGAGACCGGACTGCCGGTCGTCGACGCGGACGGCATGGGACGCGCGTTCCCCGAGCTGTCCATGGAGACCTTCGCGGTCTACGGCGTGCACGGCTCGCCGCTCGCGCTGGCCGGGGAGCGCGGGGAGCGCGTCGTCATCGACACCGGAGACGACGACCGTCAGATGGAGTGGCTCGCTCGAGGCATCACCATCCGGCTGGGTGGCGTCGGCCACATCGCCGAGTACGCCATGACCGGGGCCGACGTGCGACGGACCGCCGTGCCGCGGACCATCTCGATGGCTCTCGCGCTCGGCCGGGCGATCCGGCTCGCGCGTGAGGAGCACCGCTCGCCGTTCGAGGCGATCGCCGCGACGCTCTCGACCACGCTCTACCCGCACATGCGCGAACTCTGCGTCGGGAAGGTGGTGGACGTCGAACGGCGGACCACCGAGGGCTTCGCCAAGGGGAGGGCCGCCATCGCTCCGCTGGGCGCCGAGGACGACACGTTCGAGATCGCGTTCCAGAACGAGAACCTCACCGCGCGGCGCGGCGGACAGCTCGTCGCGATCGTTCCCGATCTCATCTGCGTCGTCGATCACGAGACCGCCGAGCCCATCACCACGGAGGGCCTCCGCTACGGTCAGCGGGTCCGGGTGCTCGGCATCTCCACACCGGCGATGATGCGTACGCCAGAGGCGCTGGCGGTATTCGGGCCCTCGGCCTTCGGGCTGACCGAGGAGTTCGCCCCCGTCGAGCGGATGGCTGCGTCCTAGGCTGGACCCCATGAGGCTGGAGCGGGATGATCTGGAGGCGCTCGCCCGCGGGTACGCCCTGCTCGGCTCCGGGGGTGGTGGCTCCACGACGATGCTCGAACTCATCCTCGACACCACCGCGCACTGGCCTCTCGACGTCGCGCCCGTGGACGCGCTCGATCCCGCCACGCCCTGTCTCGGCGTGGCCTTCGTCGGATCGACGATGCTGCTCGGCGAGCGGATGCCCGGCGCCGCGCCCTTCGCCCCGCTGCTGCGGGCGGTGGAGCGGTGGCTCGGGCACCCCGTCCCCGCGGTCTGCTCCCTCGAGGGCGGCGGCATGAACGGGCTCGCGCCGCTCACCCTCGCCGGATCGCACACCGTGGTGGACGCCGACTGCACGGGACGCGCTGTGCCGGGCCTCGATCAGATGTCGTTGTTCGTCGACCGCGTGCCGGGGCTGGTCTTCGCGTGCGAGACCGGGGCCGACGGGGTGGCGCTGGTGGAGGCGACGAGGGCGATCGATGCGGAGCGCGTGGTCCGTTCGGCCATCATCCAGGCCGGGGGTGTCGGCTGCGCCGTGCTCGCCGGCTTCACCGTCGGCGACCTGCGGGAGCACGCCATCGCCGATCACCTCGCCCGCGCGCTCTTCCTCGGTCGCAGCTTCCTGGCGCACCGGTCGGCACCGCTGCCGGTGCTGGCCGAGGTCCTCGGCGGGACCCTGCTGACCGAAGGGCGCATCGTGACCGCCGCATCCTCCGAGGCCGATCCGCACGTGAACGCGGTCGAGATCGCCGGACTCGGCGGCGCGGTGCACCGCATCGTCACCCGGTCGGAGACGCTGGCCGTGCTCGCCGACGGTCTGCTCGTCGCCGCGGCCCCTGAGATCATCGTCATCCTGGACGCCGTGTCGCGGGAGATCCTGGAGGTCACGGATCTCACGCCCGGTCGTACGGTGGCGGCTCTCGCCCTGCCCGCTCCGGAGTGGTGGAACGCTCGGCCGGAGCGCCGGGCCCGTGTCGTCCCTTCCGCGTACGGACTCGTCGATCTGGACGCGGCATGAGCGGGGCGCTTGCTCTGTCGGCACTGTTGGCGCAGGAGGAGAACGGCGTCCTTCGCCACGTCGCCGGCCCTCGGGATGTGGTGTGGGACGCGGTCGTGGTGGAAGCCGGAGAATTCGACCTGCCCGACGATGGCGCCGCCCGGCTCGCGATCCTCACGGCCGGGGCGCCGGTCGCCACCTGGCAGCAGGATGCGATGCTGCGCCGCGTCCGTGACCGCGGCTTCACCGGGCTCGCCCTCCCCGGTGCCGCAGACGTGGACCCGGGAGCGCTCCGCCTCGCGGACAGGATCGGTCTCGCCTTGCTCGACGTGAAGAGACCGGTGCAGCTCGCCCGCGCCTGTTGGATGCTCATCGAGGCCAGGGACGCCCTCACGCTCACGCGGGTGCGGAAGGTCGCGCAGTCCTTCGAGTACGCCGCTGCCGACCTCGGCGATCTGCTCGGGCACCTCGCGGCGAACCTCGGGCTCGGCGTCGCGCTCATCGATGCCGCGGGGGTGCTCCGCGAGGCCGGGGGTCGCCTGGGTGCCGAGCTGCACGCGGCGATCCGGTTCGACTCATGGAGCGACGGCGCCAGGGCCGGGGAGGGCGCGGCCGCCTCGGTACGGGTGGACAGCCCCGGCCGGTCCGGCCTGCGCCTCGTCCTGTTCGGCGACGGCTTGGGAGAGGCGCAGTTGCAGTCGCTCATGGTCGCGGCGGAGGTCGCCATGCCCGCCGTCGCTGCCCGCATCCTCATCGACGAGATCGCAGCCGTGAACGACGTCGCCGCCTCCTCCGGGCTGCTGCGCGACTTCGTCGAGCTCCGTGGAGCCGCGGACGCCGATGTGGAGCGACGCATGGCGGAGCGGGGGTGGCGCACGGGTGGGCATCACCTCGGGTTCCGGATGGTGGCGCGCGGTCGGCTCGAACCGCTCGCGCTCCTGCGCGCGATCAGGCCGAGGCTCAGCGCGATCGACGCCGAGGCTCATGCGACCACCGCCGGCCGAGGGCTCAGCGGCTGGCTCTCCTTCACCGAGGCTCCGGGCCCCGATCGCATCGAGCGGGCCGTGGGGGCGCTGCGTGACCTCCACCTCGCAGCCTTGCGCGACTTCGCGGTGGCGACCGGGGTGGGCTCCGCACAGACGGGACCCGAGGGGCTGGCGGCGACGCTCGATGAGGCCGGCGACGCAGCGCGCATCGCTGCGGACCGATCCGCGACGGGATGGTTCGTCCGCGTCGATAGCCTCGGGCTCGAGCAGCTCCTGCTCGCCTGGACCGGCAACGACACCTTCGTCCCGGCGGCGCAGTCGCTGCTCGCCCCCCTGAGGGAGGGCAACGGGGAGCTGCTCACGACCCTGTCGGCGTACCTCGACCACGAGTCCGGCATCGCGGCCACGGCGACCGCACTCGGTCTGCACCGCAACACGGTCGCCGTTCGGATCCGCCGCGTTCAGGAACTCCTCGGCCTCGACATGAGCGATCCGGAGGCGCGGCTGGCGCTGCATCTCGCGTGCCGCGCCGTGCTGCCGCGCTGAGTCCGGCTCACCGCCCGGCGGTCACTCCGGGTCGCCGTGCAGCATCCAGGCGATCCCGAAGCGGTCGATGAGCATGCCGAACGTCCCGCCCCACGGCGGTACGTCCAGCGGCATCGTGATCGTGGCGCCCTCGGAGAGCCGGTCCCAGACCTGCTGAGTGACCTCCTGGGTGTTGCCGCTCAGGGACACGGAGATGCCCTGCGGCTTCTCGTAGGTCATCCCCTCCGGGGTGTCCGAGGCCATGAGGACGAGGCCGTCCGGTGTCGTGAGCTGCGCGTGCATCACGAGGTCCTTCTGGCTCGGGTCCTGCACCATGTCGGGGAAGTCGCCGAAGACGCTGATGTCGAGATCTCCGCCGAGAACGCTCTGATAGAACGTCATGGCCTCGCGGGCCTCGGTGCGGAAGGAGAGATAGGGATTGAGGTTCGCCATGGGTGCTCCTGGTCGCTCGACTGCTGGATGATCCCCGCCCCTGCTCAGTCTGCGCGCGCCGGCACCGCCTCGGCAAGCCATTCCGTGAAAGTCTGCCTCCCGCGTACCGCGTCGGGTCCCGGCAGCGCGTTCCCTGCGCGCATCCCGGCCATCTGCGGACCGGGCACGTTCAGCGCCGGGATCCATCCGCGGTATCCGATGCGTCCCGCGTACGCCCGGACCATGTCGGCGAGCTGCTCCTCGCGGGGGCCGGCGAGGTCGGGCACGCGACCCTGCGCGTCGCCCGTCGCGAGCGCGACGAGCCGTTCGGCGACCTCGCGGGCCGCCACCGGCTGCGTGCGCGCACGCGGGGCGAGATGCAGCGGCCCCGCCTTCGCGCGCGCGAACATCTGCGCGGCGAACTCGTGGAACTGCGTGGCGCGGAGGATCGTCGAGGGGACGGCGGCCGCCGAGACCAGTTTTTCCTGGGCCACTTTGCCCGCGTAGTAGTCGTAGGGGATCCGGTTGATGCCGACGATGGAGAGCAGGACGACGTGTCCCACGCCGGCGTCCGCGGCGGCGGTGAGGAGGTTCCCGGCGGCGGCCGTGAAGAACTCGATCGCCGTGCTCGCCTTCAGGGTCTCGACGCTCACGACATCGATCACGGCATCGGCTCCGGTCAGCGCCGCCTCCAGCCCGCGCCCGCTGACCAAGTCGACGCCGTGCGAACGACTGAGCACGACGGCCTCATGACCGGCGCTCCGGACGGCCTCCACCGTGGGCGTGCCGACGACGCCGGTCCCTCCTGCGACGACGATCCTCATGCGTCGATCCTCACTCCCGATCCAGCCCGAAAGTGCGCTTCACGAGCGCCTGCACATCCCGGTCGAGCCCGTCGATGCGGGCGTTGACGCCGTCGATGCGCGTGCCGACCGCGTCGAACCGGGTGTTGACCGCGTCGAAGCGCGCGGTCATCTCGTTGCTCAGGCCGCCGATCTCGCTGCGCAGGACGCGGATGAACAGCGTCGAGACGACCGTCAGCATGCCCATCATCAGCGCCGTGAACGCGCCGATCATGGTCCAGACCTGTGCACCGTCCATGGTTTCCATCCCCTCATCGTGGCACCGGATCCTTCAGCCTGCCAGCATCCTGGCGGACGCCACGCCCGGCGACTCGCGCTCTGTGGAGACACCGGGAATCGCGGGGATTGGGGAGGAAGGGCCGGGCGAGGATCCCTCCTCACCCGGCCCTCGGTCAGTCGCCCTTCACGTTGACGAGCTGGCGCAGCGTGTGCCGGATCCGCACCAGGCTCGCCGCATCCTCCATCACCCGATCGATGGGCATGTAGGCCTGGGGGATCTCATCGATGAAGGCGTCGGTGTCCCGGAACTCGATGCCGGCCATCGCCTCCCGCAGCTGCGCGTGCGTGAACGTCTTCCGCGCCGCGGACCGCGAGTACTCCCGCCCGGCACCGTGCGGGGAGGAGTTCAGCGACAGTGGATCGCCGAGTCCCTCCACCACGTACGATGCCGTGCCCATCGACCCGGGGATGAGTCCGGGCCGACCCGCGTCCGCCTGGATCGCGCCCTTGCGGGACACCCAGACGCGCTTTCCGAAGTGCATCTCCGACTCCGTGAAGTTGTGGTGGCAGTTGATCCGCTCCTCTTCCTCGACCGGGGCGCGGAGGAACGCGGAGAGCTGCCGGATGACGCGGTCCATCATCTCCTCGCGGTTCAGCAGCGCGAAGTGCTGTGCCCACCGGAGCTCGCGGATGTAGCGCGTGAACTCCGGCGTGCCCTCGACGAGGTAGGCCAGATCGGGGTCGGGCAGGTCGACCCACCATTGCTTCGCCAGCCGCTGCGCGACCGCGATGTGGTTCCCGGCGATCCTGTTGCCCACGCCACGGGACCCGGAATGCAGGAACAGCCAGACCCGGTCGAGCTCATCCACCGACACCTCGATGAAGTGGTTCCCCGAGCCGAGCGTGCCGAGCTGGAGCCGCCAGTTCTTCGCGTAGCTCTCCGGATCGAATTCGGCAGCGGCGGCCCGCTTCTCCAGCTCGGCGATACGCGGTGCGGCCGTCGCCACGATCTTGTTGTTGTAGCGCCCGGCCGACAGTGGGATCGCGCGCTCGATCTGCTCCCGGAGCTCGGCGAGGTCGCGCCCATCGAGGTCGTCCTTCGTGAACGGCGTGCGGACGGCGATCATGCCGCAGCCGATGTCGACGCCGACGGCCGCGGGGATGATCGCGCCGAGCGTCGGGATGACCGACCCGACGGTCGCCCCCTTGCCGAGGTGCGCATCCGGCATCAGCGCCAGGTGCGGGTGGATGAACGGCATGCGCGAGGTGGAGCGGGCCTGATCGAGGGTCTTCTCATCGATCAGGGACGCCCACGACAGCAGCCGTGCGGAGAGCCTCTCCATGATTCCTTTCCTTGTGGTGGTGTCCGGCCACAGGTCAGGGAGTCTTCCGACGGAAAACGCCCCGGACCTGACGGTGCGGGGCGTTGCGAGAGCGGATGCTGTCACACGGCGCGCGCCGGAGGGTACGACTCGTCGCGGTCATTGCGCTTCGGCTGAAGCGGCAATGCCACGTTCTGGGCAAGATTCCGCGGGGCGGTCATCCGTCGTCTCCTCGGCTGGTGTGCTGCACCGGTCGGCACAGCCTTGCCACACTAGGCGGCGACACGCCCGGGCGTCAAGCGTCCTTCGGCGGGTTGTACATGAACTCGAGCCGGATGCCATCGGCGTCCTCGACGAAGGAGGCGTAATACCGGTCGCTGTACCGCGGGTACTCCTTCGGCTCGCGCACGGCGGTCCAGCCGGCTTCGAGTGCGAGGTCGTGGAGCCTGTCGACCTCGGCGCGCGACGGCACGGCGAAGGCCATGTGCTGCCAGCCCACGCGGCCATGCCGGTGAGGTGCGGAATCGTCATCCCAGGTGTAGAGGATGATCTCGGTCTCGTCGCCGCTCTGCCACGAGATCGCGTGAGCGTCCTCGCCGCCGAGCTCGTAGCCGAGCGCGGCGAGCACGGGATGGAACTGCGCGCGTCCGCGTTCGAGGTCGGCGACGGTGATGCCCAGATGATCGAGGAGTGCCATGCGCCCAGTCTGTCAGCGCAGCGACCCCGTGTCAGTGGGGAGCGTGGTATTCGGCTTCGCCGCGCTTCCAGTACCCCTTCACGACGGCGTTCGCGCTGTCCACGCCCCAGCGTGCCAGCAGAGCCCTCCCGGGCTTCACGATGGCCTGCTCGGCGGCGATGAAGATGAACGGGTCGTCTCCGACGGCGTCGTCGGCGGTGAGCGCGTCGAGGAAGGCGATCAGCGCGGAGCCGGCAGGCGCCTCGCCGCGGTGCAGCCACTCGACCGCCACCGGGGCGTCGATCTCGACCTCGTGGTCTGCCGACGCGGTCTCGATGGCGATGCGCGCCGGCGTGCCCTCGGGGATTAGCCCGGCGAACCGGCGGATCGCCGGGATGGCGGTCTCGTCGCCCACGAGGAGCCAGGATCCGGGGTCTCCGGTGAGCACGGCCGCGCCGCGGGGGCCCCCGACGCCGATGGTCGAACCCAGCGGGGCGTTCGCGGCCCACGGGGCGGCCACGCCCTGGTCGCCGTGCACGGCGAACTCGACGTCGAGCCAGTCGTCACCCCACGCGAGGGGCGTGTACTCGCGGCTCGGCGCGGCACGGAGCTCCTCCACCGACCCCACCGGGCCGTCTGGGAAGAAGAGCCGCATGTGGTCGTCGGAGCCGGGGGAGTCGAAGCCGGCGAGGTCCGGCCCGGACAGGCGGACGCGCACGAAATCAGGAGCGAGCCACTCGCGGGCGCTCAGCGTGACGTTGCGGAAGCGCAGCTCGAGGCCGCGACGCTCGATCGAGAAACCGGATTTCGTATCGCTCATAAAGTAAGGCTAACCTAAAAACTGACGCGGTCGGCTCGCCCGCCCGTCGGACCGGCGCCCCACGAGAGCGCACACATCCCCGCAGAACAGGAGTCTCTCCATGTCCGTGCCCAGAACCCTCACCGCCACGAGCGTCGCTCTCGTCGGCCTGCTCGCCCTCTCCGGCTGCGCGTCCGGCGGCGAAGCCGAACCCGAAGAGACCACGGCGGAATCGGGGACCGTGACCATCGAGGACAACACCGGCACGCACGAGATCACCACGCCGCCGACCTCGGTCGTCGCTCTGGACAACCGGACCTTCCAGACCCTTTCCGACTGGGGTATCGAGCTCTCCGCCGGTGCGGTCTCCCTCATGCCGGACACCGTGTCGTACGTGAAGGATGAGGACGTCGTCGACATCGGCCTGCACACCGAGCCCGATCTCGAGGCCATCGTCGCCGCCGACCCCGACCTCATCATCAGCGGGCAGCGGTTCACGCAGCACAACGAGGCCATCGCGGATCTCGTCCCGGACGCCACCATCATCGACCTGGAGCCCCGGGACGGCGAGCCCTTCGACGAGGAACTCAAGCGGCAGACCACCGTCCTGGGCGAGATCTTCGGCAAGGAGGACGAGGCCGAGAAGCTCGTCGAGGAGTTCGACGCCGCGGTGGACCGCGCGAAGGCCGCCTACGACGACGCCGACACCGTCATGGCGGTGAACACCTCGGGCGGGCAGATCGGCTACCTCGCTCCGACCGTCGGCCGCTCGCTGGGCCCGATCTACGACATCCTCGGCCTCACGCCGGCCCTGCAGGTCGACGACGCGACCGACGACCACCAGGGCGACGAGATCTCGGTCGAGGCCATCGCCGCCTCGAACCCCGACTGGATCCTGGTGCTCGACCGCGACGCCGTGTTCGCCGCGGAGACGCCGGACTACGTGCAGGCGGCGGAGATCATCGAGAACTCCGAGGCGCTCGCCGGCGTGACTGCGGTGAAGGACGACCAGATCGTCTACATGCCCACGGACACCTACCTCAACGAGAGCATCCAGACGTACACGACGTTCCTCAACGACCTCGCCGACGCGCTCGAGAAGAGCGCCGACAAGTAAGGGCTGTGCGGCGGCGTCTCGACCGAGACGCCGCCGCCGGCATCTCCCCATGACCTCTCCTCTCCTCATCTCGACGCCGCGATCGTCCGCGCGGCTGTTCGACCCGAAGCTGCTCATCGGCGTGCTCGTCGTGGCGGTGCTTCTGGCGATCTCGCTCTTCACCGGTGTGTACGACATCGCTGGCGCCGACGACGGCGCGCAGATGTTCCAGATCACCCGCGTTCCCCGCACGATCGCGCTCGTGCTCGCCGGTGCGGCGATGGCGATGGCCGGCCTCGTGATGCAGCTCCTCACGCAGAACCGCTTCGTCGAGCCGACCACCACCGGGACGACGGAGTGGGCAGGGCTCGGGCTCCTCATCGTGATGGTGCTCGTACCGCAGCCGTCCCTGTCGCTGCGCATGGCCGGCGCCGTTCTCGCCGCGTTCGTCGGCACGATGGTGTTCTTCGCCTTCCTTCGCCGCGTCGCGCTGAAGTCGTCGCTCATCGTGCCGATCGTCGGCATCATGCTGGGCGCAGTGGTCGGCGCGATCACGACCTACTTCGCGCTCGTCACGAACTCGCTGCAGATCATCGGCGTCTGGTTCGCGGGCAGCTTCACGTCGGTGATGCGCGGACAGTACGAGATGCTTTGGATCGTCGCGATCATCGGCGTCATCGTCTTCCTCGTGGCCGACCGGCTGACCATCGCCGGGCTGGGGGAGGAGATCGCCACCAACGTCGGGGTGAACTACAACCGGATGATCCTGCTCGGCACCGCGCTGATCGCGGTGACGACCGGTGTGGTCACCGTGGTCGTCGGCAACCTCCCCTTCCTCGGTCTCATCGTCCCGAACATCGTCTCGATGGTCCGCGGCGACGACCTGCGCAGCAACCTGCCGTGGGTGTGCCTGCTCGGCATCGCCATCGTCACCGTCTGCGACATCATCGGGCGGACGATCATCATGCCGTTCGAGGTGCCGGTGTCGCTGATCCTCGGTGTCGTCGGCGCCGTCGTGTTCGTCCTCCTCCTCCTGCGGCAGCGTCGTCGTGGCTGAGGCGACGATGACGGCGACGGAGGCCCCGCGGACGAGGCGGTCGGCCGGCGCGTTCACGACCCCGCGGGCACGACGCCGCTACATCCTCGTACTCGTGGTGCTCGGCGTCATCGCCGTCGGCTCCGCGTTCGGTCTCCTCGCCTGGGACAACCCGCTCCCGGTCGGCACGCCCGGGTTCTGGCGCATCGCCCAGCACCGCGCGACCGCCGTGGTCGTGATGGCGCTCGTCGCGGTCGCCCAGGCGGTCGCCACGGTCAGCTTCCAGACCGTCACCAACAACCGGATCATCACGCCCTCGATCATGGGCTTCGAGTCGCTGTACCGGGTCGTGCAGACCACGACCGTATACCTCTTCGGCGTCGCGGGGCTGGTGGCGATCCAGGGCGTCGGCCAGTTCGCCCTCCAGGTCCTCATCATGGTCGCGCTCGCCGTCCTCCTCTACGGGTGGCTCCTGTCCGGCCGCTACGGCAACCTCCAGATCATGCTGCTCGTGGGCATCGTGATCGGGGGCGGTCTCGGGGCGATCGCCACCTTCATGCAGCGCCTGCTCACCCCCAGCGAGTTCGATGTCCTTGCCGCCCGGCTGTTCGGCAACGTCTCCAACGCCGACCCCTCGTACCTGCCGCTCGCCATCCCGCTCGTGATCGCGGCCTCCACCCTGCTCTGGCTGCGCTCGCGGCGGCTGAACGTGCTGGCGCTCGGTCCCGATGCGTCGAAGTCGCTCGGGCTGGACCATCGCCGGGAGCAGTTCATCGTCCTGACGCTCGTCGCCGTGCTGATGGCCACCTCCACGGCCCTCGTGGGTCCGATGACCTTCCTCGGCTTTCTCGTGGCGACGCTCGCCTACCAGTTCGCCGATACGCACGACCATCGACTGATCTTCCCGGTCGCCGTCCTCACCGCGTTCTCGATCCTGGCGGGGGCGTACTTCGTCATGAAGAACGTCTTCTACGCGCAGGGCATGGTCTCGATCCTCATCGAGATCGTGGGCGGCACCGTGTTCCTCATCGTCATCCTCCGGAAGGGCAGACTGTGATCGCACTCGACGGCGTCCGCCGTGACTACAGCAGCGAGGTCGCGATCGGCCCCGTCGACCTCCGCATCCCCACCGGCGGGATCACCGCCCTCATCGGGCCGAACGGCGCGGGCAAGTCGACGCTCCTGACGATGATCGGCCGGCTGAACGGGATGGACGCAGGAGCCATCGAGATCGCCGGCCTCGACGTGGCCTCCACGAAGTCGAAGGATCTGGCCAAGGTGGTCTCGATCCTCCGCCAGGAGAACCACTTCGTGACGAGGCTCACGGTGCGACAGCTCGTGGGCTTCGGCCGCTTCCCGCACTCCCAGGGACGCCTGACGAGGGCCGACGAGGAGGTCATCAGCCAGGCGATCGACTTCCTCGACCTGGGTGCGCTCGAAGGGCGCTACCTCGACGAGCTCTCCGGCGGGCAGCGGCAGCGGGCCTATGTGGCCATGGTCCTCGCACAGGACACGGAGTTCGTGCTGCTGGACGAGCCCCTCAACAACCTCGACATGCGGCACGCGGTGCAGATGATGAAGCACCTGCGGCGGGCGGCGGAGGAGCTCGGGCGGACGATCGTCATCGTGTTGCACGACATCAACTTCGCCGGACACTACGCCGACCACATCTGCGCCATGAAGGACGGCCGGGTGGTGGAGTTCGGTACCCCCGCCGAGATCATGACGGACGACGTGCTGAGCCGCGTGTTCGACACCCCGGTGCAGGTCGTGGACGGCCCGTCGGGCCCTCTCGCCGTCTACTACTGAAGGCCCGTCACAGCTCGACGCCGTGGTCCTCGTCGTTCACGCCCGCGTTGTGACCGCGGCGGGACTCGTAGCCGAGGAACCAGCCGAACCACACGATCGCGGCGAGCAACACGCCCAGCCAGACGTTCTGGAAGATGAGGCCGAGGACGACACCGGCGATCAGCAGGCCGACTGTGACGAAGATGCGCAGGGCGGAGCGGGACATGCGCACAGCATACGTCGGCCGACGGGCGAACGGGCAGGTCAGCGCCGGCGGTGGTCCTCCGGCGCGAGCCGGGGTCCGCGCCGCGCCTCGGCGACACCGCTCGCGAAGATGAGGCGGATGACGCGCTGCCGGTGGCCGGCCCAGGGAGCGAGCAGTTCGACCATCCCCGCGTCGTCCGTGCGGTGTCCCGTCAGGGCATGCCCGACCTCGTGCGCCAGATGGTAGTCGCCCACACTGACGGCATCGGGGTCGCCCAGGGCGCGGATCCGCGTCTCGGCGGCGGTCCAGACGCCGACTCCCGGCAGGCTCGTGAGGACCCGATCGCGGTCAGCGCCGGTCGTGGCCGCTCGGACGGCAGCGGCGATGCGGTCGCCGCGCTCCGCCGCCCGCACGATGGTCTTCGACTGCGGCGGCTCCACACCGGCGCGATGCCACGCCCAGGACGGGATGCATCGCCACTGCGCCGCCGTGGGAGCGACGGCCATCGGTCGCGGCGTCGGCCCCGGTGCCGGGTCGCCGTAGCGCGACACGAGGTACCTCCAGGCGCCGAAGGCCTGCATGGAGGTGACCTTCTGCTCGAGGATGCCGCAGGCGAGGGCATCGAAGACCTCGTCCGTCCGTGCGAGCCGGATTCCGGGTTGTCGCCGGGCCGCCTCGGCGATGAGGGGGTGCAGGGAGGGATCGAAGCCGGTCGGGTCGTCGCTGGCACCGCACAGCGCCGGCACGAGGGAGAGGGCGTGCTCGGCGCCCGGACCCCAGGCGCTCGCCTTGACCTCGTTCCCCGACATCCGCAGGGCCAGCGTCGACGGTCCTTCCGGGGTGCGGACCGCGCGCCAGATGACGGGACCGTCGAAGACCGTCGTGGGATCGGTGCCGCCGCGGCGCAGCATGCCGACGGTGCGCCGGAGATCGAGCGGGTGCGGCGGGCGGTACGTCGTCTTCCGCGGAGCGTCCGCGCGAACGGCGCCCACCGTCGCGGGGGCGGCGGCGAGGGTCATGCGCCCACCCTACGCGCGGCTCCTGACACCGGCGTTCGGGCTCAGCGGAAGCGGCTCAGAAGCGGTCCGGCGACGGGGTGCCGTGGCCGTAGCGGATGACGACGTCGGCGTGACGATCGAAGCGGTAGCCGATGCCGCGCACGGTGCGGACGATGTCCTCGTAGCGGCCGAGCTTCGCCCGCAGCCGGCGCACGTGCACGTCGATCGTGCGCTCGCCGGGCGTCTCGTCGTCCTGGGCCTGCCAGAGGGCGGCCACGAGCTCGCTGCGCTCGATCGTGCGGCCCTCGCGGAGGACGAGGTACTGCAGCAGCTCGAACTCCTTGTACGTGAACGCGGCGGACTCGCCGTCGATGAGCACGCGCTTGCGGGAGATGTCGACGGTGACGCCGGACTCCTCCGGCGTGGTCTCCTCCTGGGCGGCGGCCTTGGTGCGGGCGATCGCGCCGGGCTCCTGCAGGGCGAGACGCACGACGTCGAGGTCGCGGCCGCCGGAGCCGTGCGGGGCGAGGGCGACGGTGGCGTGGGTCTCGGCGCCGGGCGCGAGCTCCGCCAGCGTGCGGCGGAGGGCGTCGACGAGCAGCGGAAGGCTCACCCCGGCTTCGGCGGCCTTGATCTCGTCCAGGCCGACGTAGAGGGCGAAGCCGCGGGGCGAGCGGACGGCGGGGAGGTCGGCGCCGGCCGGGGCCAGCGGAGCCGACGCCTCGGCGGGGCGGACGGTGCGGTTCGGGGCGGTGACGGCGGGACGCTCGAGAAGGGCGGAGTTCGACATGATGATGGGTCCTCAGGACGTGAGCCCGACGGGAGAGGGCTCTGATGCGTTGCACGAATGACCGGCGGAGCCGGGATAGCGAGCACGGGTGTGTGCTCGGGACGCTGCTCTCGCAGATGGCGAGGAGTCAGGTCAGGCGGGGTGGCTGTTCGTTCAGCGACACATTCGGCAACACATGTCAACGCGACCGGGCATCATCATCCCGGCAGTCCCGTTCGCCTCCTGGGCGGACAAAGGGCGTGCGTTGATGGTCATGGGGGGATTATGTCCGATCGTGACGGGACATGTCAAAACGCCCGGGCGCGTCGCAAGAGGCGTAACGTGACACGGATGACGATCTCGCACACCGTCGGCGGCTTCATCCTGACCGACGAGAAGGACGCATCGCGATACACGCTCACGCGCGACGGGAAGCTCGTCAGCGTGCTCGATTACCGGGATGATGGGCATACCGTCGCGCTCACCCGGGCCTACACGGTCCCGGCATTCCGCGGGAACGGGTACGCGGGCAAGGTGGTCGAGGGCGCCGTGGCCGACATCGCGGAGCGCGGCGATCGCAAGGTCGACGCCGTCTGCTGGTACGTGGCGGAGTGGTTCGCCGCGCACCCGGAGCAGGCGGGACTCCTCCGCACCCGCTGACGCTCCGGCTGTGTGACGAAGTGTTACGCCCGCCGCCTGACGCGCTCGCGGCGACGGGCACGACCGCTTGCCGGCGGGGCAAGTCGGCACCTGTGGGCGGAGGGCAGCCCTGATCTCGCATCGCGCAGCCCCGCGCGCCGCACAGGTGATGTTGCACGACGGTCGGGACACGGCCGACGCGGCACGCCTCGGACGGAATGTCCGAGGTGCTTCGTACCGTGGGGATATGCGGATCCTGCACACCTCGGACTGGCACATCGGCCGGACGTTCCATGGCAACTCGACCATGGACGCGCTTGCCGAGGTGCTCGCCGCGCTGACCGGGCAGGTCAGGGAGCACGGGGTCGATGTCGTCATCGTCGCGGGGGACGTCTTCGACTCCGCGACTCCTTCCGCCGCCGCCTATACCCTGCTCGGCGATGCCCTCGTCGCTCTGCACGAGACGGGCGCACGCGTGGTCGTCACGAGCGGGAATCACGATTCCGCCGCCCGCCTGGGTTTTCAGGCCCGGCTCCTGCGTGACGGCATCCACGTCCTCACCGACCCCCTCGCGGTCGGCACTCCCGTCACGATCGACGACGCCCACGGTCCCGTGCACTTCTTCGGTATCCCGTACCTGGAGCCCGCGATCGTGCGCCAGCACTGGCCGGACGGCGACGCGGAGGGGCGCCAGCTGCGCACGCAGGCGCAGACCATGACCCACGCGATGACCCTTGTCCGCGCGGGCATCGAGCAGCACGCGGGCCGGTCGGTCGCGATCGCCCACTGCTTCGCCGCGGGAGTGGAGCCGACGGAAGGTCTGGAGCGTGAGGTGCGGCAGGGCGGCCTGGATGTCGTCCCCCTCCGTGCGTTCGACGGCCCCGATTACGTCGCGCTGGGCCACATCCATGGTCGCCAGCAGGTGAGCGAGCGGGTGCGGTACGCCGGCGCTCCGCTGCACTACAGCTTCGGCGAACAGCACAAGCCGCGCGGCTCCTGGCTCGTCGACCTGGATGCCGACGGCCTCGCGGGCGTCGAGTGGCTGGAGCTGCCGGTTCCGCGGCGCCTGGTCACGCTGACGGGCACCTTCGAGGAGATCCTCTCCGCAGAGAGCGTGGCCGCGCACGCCGACGCCTGGGTGTGCGCCGTCTATACCGACGCCGTGCCGCAGACCGAGCCCATGCGACGGCTCCGCGAGGCGTACCCGCACTGTGCCATGGTGCAACATCAGCCCACTGCGACCGGAGAGGAGCTCGAGCGGTCGTACGGTGAGCGGCTGCGGTCCGCGGTGACCGATGCCGACCGGATCGAGGCGTTCCTCGAGCACGTGCGCGCCGGCCAGGGAGCCACCGAGGTCGAACGCGAGCTGATCCGCGAGGTGCTCGACGACAGGGTCCGCGCGGAAGCGCTCGTCTAGTGCGGCTGCATCGTCTGGAGGTCGAGGGGTTCGGGCCGTTCCGCGCGCGGCAGACCGTCGACTTCGACGCCTTCGCCGACGACGGGATCTTCCTCATCGCCGGCCGCACCGGAGCGGGGAAGTCGAGCATCCTCGATGCGGTCTGCTTCGGGCTGTACGGCGGGGTGCCGCGGTACGACGGCGGGGAGAAGCGGCTCCGCAGCGACCACAGCGAACCGGACGACCCCTCCGAGGTGGTCGTCGAGTTCAGCACGCCGTCGGGGCGGTACCGGGTCACACGTTCCCCGGAGTACCTCCGTCCGGCCCGGCGGGGTGGCGGCCTGACGAAGCAGGCGGCGGCGGTCTCCCTGGAGGAGCTCACGGACGACGGCTGGGTCGGTCGTGCGGCGCGGGCCGTCGACGTCGCGCACGAGCTCGACGACATCCTTCAGCTCAGCCGCGAGCAGTTCCTGCAGGTGATCCTGCTGGCCCAGAACCGGTTCTCGGAGTTCCTGCTCGCGGGCAGCAGGGACCGGCAGGCGCTGCTGCGCCGGCTCTTCGGCACCGAGCGTTTCGAAGACGTGCAGGCCCGGTTCGACGAGCGGCGGCGCCACGCCGAGCAGAGCCTCGGGGCGCGTCTCGCCACGGTGTCCGCCCGGCTGGACGAGGCCGAGCGCCTCGTGACGGATGCCGACCTCGGGCGCGACGCCGGCGACGCCGACGGCGATGTCGGACCGGAGGCGCAGGGGGAGGGCATCACGACGGTCGATCGCCTGGCGGAGCTGGAGCGAGCGCAGGCTCGCGCTGCGTACCGGGCGGAACGGCGCGCCGCCGAGCGTCAGGAGGCGGAGAAGCGGTTCGAGGCCGCCGATGCTGTTCTGGCCGCAGCACGCGAGGATCGACGTGCCCAGAGCGAGCGCGACCGTGCCCGTGCGGCGATGGCGCGTCTGGACGCCGAGGAGGGAGCCATCGCCGAGGCGAAGGCGGAGCTCGCCAGGGCGCGGGCGGCCGAGGCGCTGCGGTCCTCGATCACCGCGGCGGACCGTGCCGTGACGGCGGCTGATGGCGCGGTGGCTGCGGAGAAGCGCGCACGCGCGGGCTGGGATCAGCTCGGTGTCGAGACCGACGACCTCGACGCGTGGATCGCCGACCGGACACGGGCGTCCGGGGTCTGGGAGCGCGCCGTCGCGCTGGAGGCCGAGGCACCGCGCCGCGCCGCCGAGCGCATCACCGCAGAGGAGGCCGTCGCCACCGCCGAGCGCCGGTGCGCCGACGGCGAGGCGGAGCGCGCGGCGCTGCCCGGCCGGATCGCCGCCCTCACCGCGGAGCGGGACGACGCCCGTCGGCTCGGCGACCGGCTCCCCGCCATGGAGAGCGCACGCGTCGCTGCCGAGCTCCGCCGGGAGGCGGCGGAAGAGGCGGAACGTCTGCAGCAGGAGTGCGCCGCGGCCGACCGGGTCCTCGCCGAGGCGACGTCCGCGCAGGCCGCCGCGCAGTCGGCTCTGGCCGAGTTGCGCCAGCGCCGGATCGACGGCATGGCCGGGGAGCTGGCGTCCGCTCTGATCGAGGATCACCCCTGCCCGGTGTGCGGGGCGCGGGAGCATCCGGCGCCGGCGGACCACAGCGCCGCGGTCTCCGTGGAGGACATCGCGGCTGCGGAGACCCGGAGGGACGAGGCGGCGCGCCGCGAGCAGCAGGCGGCGGCGACCTGCACGTCGCTGCAGGTCGAGCTCGCTGCGGCTCTGGCGCGCGCGGACGGACGAGACGTCGAGACGGCGAAGGTCGAGCTCGATGCCGCCGTGGCCGCCGAGAAGGAGGCCCTCGCCGCGGCCGAGGCCGCGCGGCTGCGCGACAGCGAGCTCGTCGAGCTCGATACCCAGCAGAGCGCGCTCGAGGGGCGGCGCGTCCAGGACGAGGCGGCCCTCGCCGAAGCCCGTGAGCAGCTCGCCCTGGTCGTCCAGCGCGACGAGGCCGCCCGTACGGCGATCGACGAGGCGCGAGGGAGCTACGCGTCGGCGGCTGAGCGCATGACGGAGGCCACCGCCCACCTCGCCGTCGCACGCCGCCTCCTCGACGCCGAAGCCGAACGGGCGCGGAGGCAGCAGGCGGCGACGGAGGCAGCTGCCGAGAGGGATGCCGCCCTCGACGCCTCCGAGTTCTCCGACGTCGAAGCCGCCACCGCGGCGCTGCGTCCGCCGGCGGTGCAGACGGAGCTCGACGAGCGGGTGACGACGCACGCCGTGCAACGGGAGAAGGAGCGCGCCCTGCTCTTCGACCTCGAGCTGCGCACGCTGCCGGAGGAGCCGATCGACCTCGCGCCTCATGAGCAGGCGGCGCTCGACGCCAGAGCGGCATGGTCCGCCGCCGTCGACGAGGCCACCAAGGCGGCGGGCGACGCGGTGCGGCTGGCCGGCCTCATCGACGCGGCGAAGGACGAGCATGCCCGCACGGCGGAGGACGCCGCGGCCTTCGAGGTCCTGCAGGCCCTCGCTGACACGATCGCCGGACGGGGGGCGAACACGCGCAAGATGACGCTGGAGACCTTCGTGCTGGCGGCGGAGCTCGAGGAGATCGTCGATGCCGCCAACCGCCGCCTCCACGACATGTCGGAGGGGCGCTACCGCCTGCAGCACTCCGACGCCCTGGCGGCGCGCGGCGCCGCGTCCGGGCTGGGCATCGTGGTCGCCGACGCGTTCACCGGGCAGACCCGCCCTCCGCAGTCCTTGTCCGGCGGTGAGACCTTCCTCACCTCCCTCGCGCTCGCCCTCGGACTGGCCGAGGTCGTGACGGCCCGCGCGGGGGGCATCCGCCTGGACACGCTCTTCATCGACGAGGGATTCGGGTCACTCGACGGCGACACGCTCGACGTCGCGATGCGCACGCTCGACGAGCTCCGGCAGGGTGGGCGCACGGTCGGTGTCATCAGCCACGTCGAGGCCATGCAGGAGCAGATCCCCGCGCAGCTCACGGTCCGCGCGCTCCCGAACGGACCGAGCGTCATCGAGACGCGCTGAGGTCAGACCCCGTACTCGGCGCGGATCACCTCGCGCAGCTCGATGCTGCACCGGGCGATGGCCTCGCGGAAGTCGGCCAGGGCGCCGTCCTCCGCCTGGTCGGAGACGGCGCGGAAGGCACGGATCGGCACGCCGAACTGCCCCGCCACCCAGATGTAGGCGTAGGTCTCCATGTCCACCAGGGCGGCACCCATCGGCCGGATCACGGCGGTGACCTCGGCGTCGTTCACGAAGTGGTCACCCGTGGCGATCACGACGCCCTCGCGGCCCGTGGTCACCTGCGGCGGAAGCGAGACGTGCCGTCCGACGACGCCGTCGAGGTCGATCACGTCGTGCTGCACCGCCGTCGCGATCTCGTGCACCGCGTACGGGCGTCCCTTCTCGATGGAGCCCGCGGTGCCGACGACGACGACCTCGTCGTAGCTCTTCGCGTCGAGGGCGCGGGTCAGGGCGTACGTCGCCGGCAGCTTTCCGGGGCCGGTGACCAGCCGGTCGAAGCCGTCGAGCTCCTCCGGGAAGGCGGACAGTTCGGACTCGAGGGCGGCGACGAGGAGCTTCACCGCTTCAGTCTCTCAGGTCGCGGCCGGATAACGCGTCCCGGCGCAGTGGCGTGACCCGCACGAAACAGGGAAGGGGGATACTGGAGCCGAACCGATGAGCGGAGGACAACGTGTCGTTGCAGAAGCAGATCGCGGAAGACCTGGGCGCCCGGCCCGACATCGATCCCGAAGCGGAGGTGGACCGTCGTGTCGGCTTCCTCGCGGACTACCTGCGGACGACGGGCGCGAAGGGGTTCGTCCTCGGCATCTCCGGCGGCCAGGATTCGACCCTCGCCGGGCGCCTCGCCCAGCTCGCGGTCGAGCGGGTGCGTGCCGAGGGCGGGGAGGCGACCTTCCTCGCGGTGCGCCTGCCCTATCGTGTGCAGCACGACGCCGACGATGCGCAGGCCGCGCTGGACTTCATCGCGCCGGACTCGTCGATCGAGGTGAACATCCAGAACGGGGTCGAGGGCGTCGAGAAGGACATCGAGTCCGCCGTCTCCAGCGACATCTCCGACTTCAACCGGGGGAACATCAAGGCCCGCCTCCGCATGGTCACCCAGTACGCGCTCGCCGGGCACGAGGGTCTGATCGTGATCGGCACCGACCATGCCGCCGAAGCCATCACCGGCTTCTACACCAAGTTCGGCGACGGGGCGGCCGACGTCCTGCCGCTCGCCGGCCTCACGAAGCGGCAGGGGCGTTCCCTCCTGCAGTTCCTCGACGCCCCGGAGCGCCTGGCGTTCAAGGTCCCGACGGCCGATCTCCTCGACGACCAGCCGGGGCGTACCGACGAGGATGAGCTGGGGCTGACGTACGAGCAGATCGACGACTTCCTCGAGGGCCGGGAGGTCGACCCCGAGGTCGCCGGGCGCATCGAGGCACGGTATCTCGCGACCCAGCACAAGCGTCATCTGCCCGTGACGCCCGACGACACCTGGTGGCGCTGACCGGGACCCCGTGCGCGGGATCGCCCGCTTTTCGCCGTGTCGGATGCCGCGGATAGTGTCGAAGCAGCCGACAGAACGGGAGAATCGTGCGGATCGACACAGAGGCGCAGCGGGTCATCTGGAGCGCGAGCGACCTCAAGGCGGCCGCCGAGTGCGAGTTCGCGTGGTCCCGGGCGATCGACGCGAAGCTGGGTCGGGTCCCCGCGGTCGAGGAGCCGGAGGACGCGACGCTCCTCCGCGCCGCTCAGCTGGGAGACGTGCACGAGCAGAACGTGCTCGACCGCTACATCCGGGAGCTCGGCGACGAACGGGTGCATCGGATCGCCAAGGTCTCCTCGAGCGATCCTGAGGCGCTTGCGGCCGCCGTCGACGAGACGCTGAGCGCTCTGCGGTCCGACGCGCTGGTCGTCTTCCAGGCGGCTTTCGCCACCGACGAGTTCGTCGGGTTCGCCGACTTCCTCCGCCGGGATGCGGACGGGCGCTGGCGGGTGCAGGACTCGAAGCTCGCGCGCAAGGCCCGGGTGACCGCGCTCATGCAGCTCGCGGCATATGTCGACCAGCTCGACCGACTCGGCATCCCCCGCGCGGACGAGGTCGACCTCATCCACGGCGACAACAGCGTCAGCACGCACGCGGTCGACGACCTCCTTCCGCTGTTCCGGGTGCGCCGGTCGCGGCTGCGCGCTCTCATCGCGGACCGCGCCGTGGCCGATGGCGCCGCCGGGGCGCCCCTCGCGTGGGGTGACGACCGCGGCGATTTGCGCGTGGTCGCCTGCGGGCGCTGCGCCACCTGCGAGGAGCAGGTGCTGGCCCACCGGGACCTCCTCATGGTCGCCCGCATGCGTCCGGTGCAGCGGGCCCGTCTCCGCGCCGCTGGAATCCTCACGATCGACGACCTGGCTGCGGCGACGAAGGCCCCCGAGGGCATGAACGTCGACACCTTCGAGAACCTCCGCGCCCAGGCCCGCGTGCAGCTGCGGGCGGATGCCGAGGGCGCGGCGACGTACGACGTGCACTACGCCGCGGCGATCCACACCCTCCCGGTGCCCAGCCACGGCGACATCTTCTTCGACTTCGAGGGCGATCCGCTGTACACCGAACCCGCCCCCGACGGCGAGGCGGAGTGGGGCATCGACTACCTGTTCGGCTGGGTCGACAACGCCGACCAGTACACCGCTCTCTGGGCGCACTCGTTCGCAGAGGAGCGGCGGGCGCTGGAGACCTTCCTCGACTTCGTGAAGGTGCGCCGCGCCGCGCACCCCGGCATGCACATCTACCACTACGCCCCCTACGAGACCTCCCACCTGGTCGCGATGGCCGCCCGCCACGGGGTGCGCGAGGGCGAGGTGGACCGCCTCCTCCGCGAGGGCGTCTTCGTCGACCTGTACCCCCTGGTGCTGCGCACCGTGCGGGTCGGTTCGCGGTCCTACTCCATCAAGAAGCTCGAGCCGCTCTACATGGGGGAGGACGTGCGCACGAGCGACGTCCAGAAGGGTGACGACTCCATCGTGCAGTACGTCGCGGCGCGGGAGCTCGCGGCAGCGGGCGCGCAGGCCGAGGCCGACGCCGTGTTCGCCGACCTCGCCGATTACAACCGCTACGACTGCGTCTCCACCCGGCGGCTGCGCAACTGGCTCATCGAGATCGCCCGCTCGGAGGGGGTGACGCCTGCTCCGCCGGACGACGCGGATGAGGTCATCTACGAGCCGTCGCCGCGGTCGCTCGCCCTTCTCTCTGACGCGCAGCGTGCGGTGGAGGCCGGAGGCGACGGGCTCGTGTACCGGATCGCGGCGGCCGCCATCGACTACTTCCCCCGCGAGGCGAAGAGCTTCTGGGTCGCGCACTTCCAGCGGCTGCGAGAGCCGGTCACCATGTGGGACAGCACGCGTGATGTGGTGAAGGTCGATGCCGTCCGCTCGCGGGTGCGCCGGGACTGGAGCATCGGCGAGGGGCGCCGAGTGCTGTCGCGGGAGCTCGAGATCCGCGGCGAGGTGTCACCGGGCACGACGCTCGGCCCCGGTGCGCAGCCGTTCGCGCTCTACGACGTCCCGGCCCCGTTCGACACCGACGTCCCGTCGCGGGCCGTGCACGTGCCGCACGGGGTCACGGTCGTCGAGGTGCTGGACGACGGGTACCTCGTGGTCGAGTCCGCCGTGCAGGGACAGACCTGGGACGACCTCCCCGTCGCGCTGACCCCTGCTGCGCCGCCTCGCGTGGTGTCGCTGCAGCAGGCGATCGACGAGTGGGCGGACGCGGTGCACGCGGCCGCCCCGGACTTCCCCGAGGACGCGGCCACCGACATCCTCCGCCGCCTGCCTCCGCGCACGGTGTCGGGGAACGCGCTTCCGACCGCAGGCGACGATCCGATCGAGGCGATCGTCCGCGGAATCCTCGACCTCGACCGCAGCTACCTCGCGGTGCAGGGGCCTCCGGGCACGGGGAAGACCTACACCGGCTCCCAGGTGATCGCCCGGCTCGTCAACGAGCACGGCTTCCGCATCGGCGTCGTCGCGCAGTCCCACGCGATCATCGAGACGCTCCTGGAGCGCGTCGTCGCCGACGGCGTCGCCCCGGGTCAGGTGGCGAAGTGCCCCAAGGATGCCGACGCCGATCCCGGTTACACGGTGATCCCGAAGACCGGGATGGCAGCCTTCCTCGCCGAGCACGAGAACGAGGGTGCCGTCGTGGGCGGCACCGCGTGGGACTTCAGCAACACGCAGCGGGTGGCCAGGGGAGAACTCGACCTGCTCGTGATCGACGAGGCCGGACAGTTCTCGCTCGCCTCGACCATCGCGGTGGCCGCCGGTGCGCAGCGGCTCCTGCTCCTCGGCGACCCTCAGCAGCTGCCCCAGGTCAGCCAGGGCGCCCACCCGGAGCCGGTGGACACCTCTGCGCTCGGCTGGGTGATGGACGGCGATCCCGTCGTGCGTCCGGAGTACGGCTACTTCCTCGCCCGTTCCTGGCGGATGCACCCGTATGTCGCGGCTCCGGTGTCGAAGCTCGCCTATGCCGGGAAGCTCGCCTCGGCTCCCGGCACCGAGCGGCGCGCGGTCGAGGGCATCGACCCGGGCCTGCACGTGGTGCCGCTGCGGCACCGCGGCAACGCGACCCAGTCGCCGGAGGAAGCGGCCGAAGTCGTGCGCATCGTCGGCGACCTCGTCGGCCGCACCTTCCACGAGAACGACGCGGAGGGCAGCGTCCGCCCGCTGACGCCGGAGGACATCATCGTCGTGGCGCCCTACAACGCCCAGCGGCAGCTCGTGCACGATGCGCTCGCGGCGGCGGGATTCGGCGGGGTCCCGGTGGGTACCGTCGACAACTTCCAGGGCAAGGAGGCGGTCGTCTCGATCACGACGCTCGCGGCGTCAAGCGGCCGGGATGCTCCGCGGGGTCCCGAGTTCCTGCTGCTGCAGAACCGGCTCAACGTGGCGATCTCCCGCGCCCAGGTCGTGGCCTACCTCATCCACTCGCCGGCGTTGCTCGACGACCTGCCGTACACGCCCGAGGGCGTCGCCCGGCTCAGTGCCTTCGCCCGCCTGGTCGGGGCCGCAGAGGAGGAATCATGACGACGAAAGAGTCCGTGCCCGCCGCTGACAGCACGCCGACCGCGGCGGACGTCCTCCGTGCCGCTGCCGCGTGGGCCTGGTTCCCACGCGGCAGCGAGCACGTCCGCGACGACCTGCTCCTCGTGCGCTACCCGGAGCGGTTCGGGGGCGGCGTCCGTGGCTCGCAGGTGACCTCGACGCGGCCCGCCGCCGAGGTGCTGGACGGGGCGCTGGATCGCACCAGAGCCTGGGGCGAGAGCGTCCTCACGTTCTGGACGAACCCCGCTGACGACCCCGACCTCGAGAACGAGCTTCGGCGCCGCGGTGCCGTGCATTTCGACACCGTCACGGTGTTCGCGCGCCCGACCGTCGGGAGCGATATCGAGGTGCCGCCCGGTGTCTCGGCCGAGGTCGTGCGCACGAGAGACCAGCTCCGCGAGGTCGATGCGATCAACGTCCCGGTCTGGGAGCAGCAGCCGCTCGACGAGGATGGTCTGCGCGCCGAGTTCGCCGAACTCACCGAGGCTCTCGATGACGGTACCGGTTTCCGGGTGCTCGGGCGCCTCGACGGGCGCGCGGTGAGCACGGGGGGATGCACCATCGTCGACGGGTTCACCCGGCTGTGGGGAGCGGCGACGCTCGAAGCCGACCGCGGACGCGGTGTCTATCGGGCCGTGCTCGCGGAGCGCCTGCGGCAGAGCGCCGTGCGCGGTGCGGGGACAGCGCTCGTCAAGGGTCGTGTCTCGACCTCAGCGCCGATCCTCGCGAGGGCCGGCTTCACGCGCTACGGCGACGAACGCGGCTACCGCTTGGCCCTCTGACGAGAGCGCGCGCGGCCTCAGACCGTGCCGTACAGCCGGTCGCCCGCGTCGCCGAGACCGGGCACGATGTACCCCTTCTCGTCGAGGCGCTCGTCGAGCGCTCCGAGGACGAGGGTCACATCGCGGTCGCCCGCCATCGCCTCGATCGCTGCCACACCCTCCGGGGTGCCCAGCAGGCAGATCGCGGTGACGTCCTTCGCGCCGCGGTCGAACAGGAACTGGATGGCCGCGGCCAGCGAGCCGCCGGTCGCCAGCATCGGATCGATCGCGAAGCACTGACGGTCGGAGAGGTCGTCCGGAAGCCGCTCGGCGTAGGTGGTGGGCTCGAAGGTCTCCTCGTCGCGGACCATGCCAAGGAAACCGACCTCCGCGGTGGGGAGGAGCTTGACGAGGCCTTCGAGCATGCCGAGACCCGCCCGCAGGATCGGGACGACGATCGGACGCGGCTCCGAGATCTTCACGCCCGTGGTCGTGGTGACCGGCGTCGTGATCTCGATCGGAGTGACCTTCACATTCCGCGTCGCCTCGTACGCGAGGAGCGTCACGAGCTCTTCGGTCAGCTGGCGGAAGACCGGCGACGGGGTGCGCGCGTCGCGCAGCACCGAGAGCTTGTGGGTGATGAGAGGGTGGTCGGCGACGTGAACACGCATGGATACAGGCTAATGCGCCCCGCGTCCGCGCACGACATCGGGTGCTGCGGTGAACATCGCGCGCTGTCGTAGGCTCGGGGCATGACCGCCGCCGACCGCCTTGCGATGCAGCGTGCCCTCGAGCTCGCCGCCGAGGCCGCGGACGCCGGGGAGATCCCGGTCGGCGCCGTCCTGCTCGATGCCGACGGGCATGTCCTGGCGGAAGGGCGGAACACCCGCGAGATCACGCATGATCCGACAGGGCACGCCGAGATCGAGGCCATCCGCGCCGCCGCATCGGTGCGCGGGTCCTGGAATCTCGACGGCTGCACGCTCGTCGTCACCCTCGAGCCCTGCGTCATGTGCGCCGGCGCGATCCTGCAGGCGCGCATCGGCCGGGTGGTCTTCGGCGCGTGGGACGACAAGGCGGGAGCGGCCGGCTCGATGTACGACGTGCTGCGCGACCGCCGCCTGCCCTACCGCGCCGAGGTGATCGGCGGCGCGGACGAGCACGCGTCCATCGCCCTGCTCCGGGCCTTCTTCGAGGACCGTCGCTGAACGCTCAGTCCGAGGACTTGAGGACGAACACGTCGGTCGAGGGCTCCGGATCGATCGCGGGACGGTAGACGTCCGGCTCGATGTAGACGACCCGGGCGACCGGCACGGCGGCGCGGATGCGGGCCTCGATCTCGTCGATGTCGTCGGCCACCTCGCGCAGCGGCTTGTCGGCGCTGAGTGCGATCTTCGCGGCCACCATCAGCTCGTCCGGCCCCAGGTAGAGGGTCTTCATGTGGATGATCTTCTCGATCTCCGGGCCGTCGTTGATGGCATCCACGATCCGGTCGTAGTCGGCGGGGGTCGCCCCCTCCCCGACGAGCAGGCTCTTGGTCTCCACACCCAGCACGATCGCGATGAGCACGAGCAGCACGCCGATCATCACGGTGCCGAGGGCGTCGAAGACAGGGTTGCCGGTGAGGAGCGTAAGCCCGACGCCGAGCAGGGCGAAGGTGAGTCCGGTGAGAGCCCCGACGTCTTCGAGGAGGACCACGGGGAGCTCCGGCGCCTTGGACCGCCGGACGAAGGAGAACCAGGACTGGCCCTTCTCGCGGACGACGTTGCTCTCGCGCACGGCGGTGCGCAGCGAGAACGACTCCAGGCCGATCGCGATGAACAGCACGACGAGCGGGAGCCACCACCAGGTCTGGTCGATCTCGTGCGGGTGGGTGAGCTTCTCCACGCCCTCGTAGATCGCGAAGAGGCCGCCGACGGAGAAGAGGATGATCGACACGACGAACGCGTAGACGTAGCGCTCGCGGCCGTAGCCGAACGGGTGCGAGCGGTCCGCGTGGCGCTTCGCCTTGCGCCCGCCGAGCATCAGCAGCAGCTGGTTCCCCGAGTCGGCGACGGAGTGGATCGCCTCAGCGAGCATCGACGCCGAGCCGGAGAGGGCCCACGCGAGGAACTTCGCGAGGGCGATGCCCATGTTCGCCAGGAACGCCGCGACGATGGCCTTGCTGCCTCCGGATGCACTCATGCGACGAGTCTAGGACGGAGTCCGGCCGCCACAGGAGCGCCCGCCGTAGGATGACGACATGGCTGATGCGCTCCCGTCCCTCGCGTTCCTCGGTGCCGGATCCATGGGGGGAGCGATCCTCCGCGGTGTGCTCGCCTCTGGCGTCCCGGTGGACGGAGGGATCACGGCCACGAACCGCACGCCCGAGAAGGCGGCGGCATTCGCGGGTCTCGACGGCGTCACGAGCATCGCGCTGTCCGAGCAGCCGGACGGCAACGCCGACGCGGTCGCCGACGCCCGCGTGGTTCTCGTCGGGGTCAAGCCGGCGATGGTCCCCGACCTGCTCCGCGAGATCGCTCCGCACCTGAGCCCCGAGATTGTCGTGGTGAGTCTCGCCGCGGGCGTCACGCTGCAGACCTTCGCCGACGTCCTCGGGCCGGAGGCGCGCGTCATCCGCTCGATGCCGAACACCCCGTCGACGATCCGCAAGGGTGTCACAGGCCTCGCGGCCGGTGCCGCGGCGACCTCCGAGGACCTCGCCCTCGTGCGCCGGCTGTTTGAGACGGTGGGAGCGGTGGTGGAGGTCCCGGAGGCGCAGATCGATGCCCTCTCCACGATCTCCGGCTCCGGCCCCGCGTACGTCTTCCTCCTCATCGAGCAGTTCACCGAGGCTGCGCGGGAGATGGGCTTCACCGACGCGGACGCCCGACTGCTGGCCGAGCAGACCTTCATCGGGGCGACCGCTCTCCTCGACTCCACGGGGGAGGATCCCGCCGAGCTGCGTCGCCGGGTGACGAGCCCGAAGGGGACGACCGAGCGTGCCGTCGCTGTCCTCCAGGAAGCCCACCTGTCGGACACCTTTGCTGCTGCTGCTGCTGCTGCCCTCGCCCGCGCGAAGGAGCTCGCCGCCGGCGCCTGATCCCGCGCCCGTTCTCGCGCGCTTCGACCCCGCGAGAACAGGCGATCACGCGAGTTCAGGCAACCAGCATTCCTGGAGCCTGAACTCGCGCGAGTGCCTGTTGCGGCGAGAAAGCGTGGGAGCAGGCGATCACGCGGGGTCAGGCAGCCAGTGCCCCTGGAGCCTGAACTCGCGCGAGTGCCTGTTGCCGCGCGGGAGCCTGCGGCTAGGCCTCGCTGGCGACCTCCATAAGCACCTCGGGCCAGCGCCGTTGCAGTGTCCGACCGCCGAGGACCGTGCCGCCCCACAATGCCGCGCCCCCGAGGACGACGGCGGCCGCGAGGCTCGCCCACCCCAAGGGCGGGATCCAGATCGACGCGATCGCGAAGCCGAGGGCGGGGCCCCCGAGCAGCAGGGTGATCGGCGACATGATCAGCATCGCGAGGAAGGACTGCGCGCCCCCGGAGGAGCCGCGCCCGAACGGGTTGGCCTCCGGCGCCGGAGCTCGCCCCGGCAGGAACGCGCCCACCCAGGAGCCCGCGCCCGCCGACACCGCCATGAGCCCGAGAGCGGCACCCAGGCTGCCAGGAAGCAGATCCGGACGCCCGGCCAGCAGACAGGTCACGACGCACAGGAGGATCGTGATCGGCACCGCCACCAGCGCGAACCCGAGCAGGCGTCCGACGCGGTCCGCCGTCCCGCTCACCCCGGTGAGGATGTGCAGCGCGACGGCGTCGTTGTCGTAGGCGATCGCCATCTGCACGATGCTCCCGGCGAGGAGGGCGTTGATCGCCGGGATGAGGGTGATCGCGGGCGCGAAGCCGGCACTGTCCTGCTGCAGTCCGTTCATGAGCGCGAGCCCGAGGAAGATCGCGGGGAGCAGCAGGAGCATCACGATGTTGACGACCTGACGCGGATCGCGGCGGAAGTAGCGGAGCGTCCGTCCCGCGATGGCGCCGACGGGGCCCGCAGGGAGCAGGCGGTCGAGAACCCCTCCCGAGCGCACGCGACCGCCCCCGCTGGACTGCAGCGGCGCGACCAGGCGCGCAGCGAGCATCCGGCGCGCGGCGACCCAGAAGACGACGAGCGTGCCGGCGGCGACGAGCAGTCGCAGGAGAGCGGTGAGCGCGTCGCCCTGTGCCACGGCGGCCGGGACCCCGAAGACGGCCGCCACCGGCGTCCATGCGGCGATCTCGGCGACCGTCGTGAAGGCGCCGCCGACGTCGCGCACGGTCGACAGCGCCTGCAGCCCGATGTTGAGGAGGAGACCGGACGAGGCCAGCAAGACCACGCCGAGGGTGAGGACGAGGTCGCGCGTCCGCCGACGGGCGAGCCATCCCGCGAGCAGCCCGCTGACGACCCGGGCACCGAGCACGCAGGTGGCGAGCGCGACCGGGATCATGAGCACCGCGACGAGGAGGGCCGGGATGCTGACCGACCAGCCCACGAGCATCAGCAGCAGAGCCAGGGCGGTGCCGATGCCGCCGATCGTCGTCATCCCCGCCACGATGAGTCCGGGGAGGAGAGAACGGGCGGTCACCGGGAGCAGGGCGAAGCGCTCGGGTGCCAGCGAGTCGTCCGCGCTGACGAGGATCGACCCGATCCACCACCCGAGGACGACGAGGGCGCCGGTCAGCACCATCGCGGTGACGGCGGCATCCGGAGCGCCCACCCGCAGCGCGATCAGCCCGACGGTCAGCAGCCCCAGCATGCTCAGCGCGATGAGGCCCACGATCGCGAGGGTCACGATCATCCAGGGGTTGCGGGAGAGCTGATGGCCGAGCTGTCGCAGCCGCAGGCTTACGAGGAGCGCAACCACGCGAGCGTCTCCGTTCCGAGGTCGTGCGCCCCCACGAGGTCCAGGAAGCGCTCCTGCAGGGTGAGCCCGGCGCGAACCTCGTCGAGGGCGCCGTGGGCGAGCAGGCGCCCCTCGGCGACGATGGCGACGCGGTCGCACAGCGACTCGACGAGCTCCATGACGTGGCTGGAGAGGACGACCGTGCCGCCGCCGTCCACGAAGGAGCGCAGGATCTGCCGGATCGTCTGTCCGGAGACCGGGTCGACGGCCTCGAGGGGCTCATCGAGGATGAGCAGCCGGGGCGCGTGGATGAGCGCACAGGCCAGGCCGATCTTCTTCTTCATGCCGGCCGAGTAGTCGACGACGAGGGTGTCGCCCGCCTCCGTCAGGCCGAGGGCGTCGAGCAGCTCGCCGGAGCGGGAGACGACCTCCGCCTCCGGCATGCCGCGCAGCAGCCCGGTGTACCGCAGGAGCTCGGCGCCGGTGAGGCGGTCGAGCATGCGGATGCCGTCGGGGAGCACCCCCATCCGCGCCTTCGCAACGGCGGGATCCTGCCAGACGTCGGCGCCGAGCACCCACGCCGTCCCGGCGTCCGGGCGCAGGAGCCCGGTGGTCATCGCGAGCGTCGTCGTCTTGCCCGCGCCGTTGGGGCCGAGCAGCCCCAGCATCGAGCCCGCGGGGACATCGAGCGAGAGGGCATCGACGGCGACCTTCTGACCGAACTGCTTGCGGAGCCCGCGGAGGGCGAGGACGGGCGGTGCCGTGGCGTGATCGCTCATGCCCCCATCCCACCACGGCGGGCGCGGCGGGCGCATCCGTCGCGGGGAGGACCCCGCAGCTCAGCGGTCGAGGGCGGCGAAGCGCTCGATGTCGCTGTTCGTCCCGGACACGATGATGAGGTCGTGGTTCGTCACGATCGTGTTGGCCTCCGCGTAGCGGAACGGCTTGCCCGGGCTCTTCACCCCGACGACGGTGACCTTGTACTTCGAGCGCACACCGGACTCGTTCAGGCCGACGCCGCGGATGAACTTCGGCGGGTACATCTTGGCCAGGACGAAGTCGTCGTCGAAGCGGATGAAGTCGAGCATGCGCCCGCTCACGAGGTGCGCGACGCGCTCGCCGGCCTCACGCTCGGGGTAGATGACGTGGTTGGCGCCCACCCGGGCCAGGATCTTGCCGTGCGACTGCGAGACCGCCTTCGCCCAGATCTGCGGCACCTTGAGGTCGACGAGGTTGGCCGTGATGAGCACGGACGCCTCGATCGAGGAGCCGACGGCGACGACCGCGACCTGGAAGTCCTGCGCGCCGATCTGACGGAGCGCGTCGATGTTGCGGGCGTCGGCCTGCACGGTGTGCGTGACGCGGTCCGACCACTTCTGCACGAGCTCGAGGTTGTCGTCGATCGCGAGCACCTCGCGGTCGAGGCGGTCGAGCTCGCCGGCGCAGGCGGCGCCGAACCGGCCGAGACCGATGACGAGGACGGGAGCGTCGCCCCGAAGGACTTCAACCAACGATCGGCCTTTCCACGGGCAGTGAGTAGTACTGCGTGCGCGATGTCGCGGCGACTGCCGCAGCGAGAGTCACTGTACCAACGCGGCCCATGAAGATCGTCGCGGCCATGACGTATGAGGCGGAATCCGGCAGCTCCCCGGTCAGGCCCGTCGAGAGCCCGACGGTGCCGAACGCGGAGATGACGTCGAAGAGCACATGGCTGATGTCGGCCTTGGTGATCTGCGCGATCACGATGGTCGACAGGGCCACGATCGTGGCGCCCCAGGCCACGACGCTGAGGGCGACGCGCTGCACGTCGCTGGGGATGCGGCGGCCGAACGCCTCGACGGACTGACGGCCCTTCGCCTCGGACCAGACGGCGATCGCGAGGACCGCGAGCGTGGTCACCTTGATGCCGCCCGCCGTCGAGGCGGACCCGCCGCCGACGAACATGAGCATGCTGGCGGCGAGCAGCGATGAACCGTTGAGATCGTCCATCTCGATGACGTTGAAGCCGCCGGAGCGGGTCATCGCGGAGAGGAAGAACGCCTGGAACGTCGTATCGGCGGCGTCCATCGAGCCGAAAGTCTTCGGGTTGTCGTACTCGAGGATCAGGAAGGCGGCCGCGCCCAGGATGAACAGCAGCACCGTGGTGACGATGGTCAGCTTCGAGTGCAGCGACCAGCGCTTCACATGCCAGACGTGCTTCGCGAGCGTGTAGATCACCGGGAAACCGATGCTCCCGAGGAACACGCCCACCATGAGCAGCGACAGCACGAGGTAGTCGTCGGCGAAGACGGCCACTCCGCCGTCGTTCGGTGCGAAGCCGGTGTTGGTGAACGCCATCGCCGAGAAGTACGGGGCCTCCCAGAGCGCGGCGATGGGGTCCACCCCCGCCATCACCAGCGCCGGGTAGAGGAGGGCGGCGAGGGCCGCTTCGATGAAGAGGGCGGAGAGGGCGACCGTGGTGAGCAGCTGGCCCACCTCGCCCAGCCGCACCGTCTGGCTCTCGTTGACCACGCCGCCGTGCGCGCGGAGCGGGTTCGTGTCGCCCGCCGCCATGAGCTTCGCCCGCAGTCCGAGGCGCTTCGAGATGAGCATCCCCATGAGGGAGGCGAGGGTCAGCACGCCGAGGGCGCCGATGTTGACGCCGATGAAGACGACGACGTGGCCGAAGGGCGACCAGTGGTTGGCCATGTCGACGGTCGCGAGGCCCGTCACGCAGATTGTGGAGACGGCGGTGAAGAGAGCATCGCTGAGCGGCGTCACCGTGCCGCTGGCCGACGCGATGGGCAGCGAGAACAGCACCGTGAAGACGAGGATCAGCAGCGCGAAGACGGCGATCGCGAACCGGGAGGGCGACGAAGTGATGAGGTGCTTCACCCGGCCGGCGGCTCCGGGGAGACCGGTGCGAGGAGACGACGCCGAAACGATGCCCGACATCGCTGCCCCCTTCTTCTGCGCCGTCCGTTTCCCGGCGGCAGCGCGGCGCCTCTCGCCGAGCCTTCGTCATGGTACTCCGTGCCGGGGCGCACTACCCTGAACACATGACGGACATCTTCGACGTGATCGCAGACGGTACGAGGCGCGACATCCTCCAGCTCCTGCTCCGACGCACGTCCGAAGGGGAGTCCGGCACGAGCGTGAGCCAGATCGTGGCGGATCTCGGGATCAGCCAGCCCACCGTCTCGAAGCATCTCAAAGTCCTCCGCGACGCCGAGCTCGTGACCGTCCGCGAAGACGGGCAGCGCCGCTTCTACAGCCTGTCCGTCGCGCCGCTCGAGGTCGTCGACGACTGGCTGGTCCCGTTCCTCGTCGACGCGTTCGGCGATGCGGCGCCCGACATCGCCTATCCCGGCGCGCCGATCCCCGACGGCGCCGCGCACGCGGCCGAGGTCGTCGGCCGCGCCGCGGCGTCGGCGAAGCACGTCGTCACGAACGCCCTCAAGCGCCTCGGCGCCTGAACCCGCGAACGGCGGCGCCCCTCATCGCCGCCCCGCCTTACGTCCGAACAACCACGCGCCCCAGAGCACGGCGCCGAGCAGGATCAGAACGCACCAGCCGACGGCCCACCATGCCTCCGCCCCCAGCGGCGTGTCCATGAGGAGGGCGCGGATGGTCTCCACGATCGGCGTGATCGGCTGATGAGCGGCGACCGGCTGGAGCCAGTCCGGCATGCTGGCGACGGGGACGAAAGCGCTGGAGAGGTACGGCAGGAACAACAGGATGAAGCCGTAGCCGTTGGCCGCCTCCGGGCTCCCGGCCGCGAGGCCGATCGCGGCGAAGAGGTACGTGATCGCGAGGATGTAGAGCGCGATCATCCCGGTCAGCGCGATCCACTCGATCGGCGTCGCCGATGGCCGGAATCCGACGAGCACCCCGACCCCGATGACCACGGCGGTCGCCACGAGATTGCGGAGGACGCTGGCCACGACATGCCCCGTGAGCACCGCGCCGGCACGGAGAGGCATCGTGCGGAACCTGTCGATGATCCCGGTGCGCATGTCGTTCGCCACGTACACGGCGGTCGAGGAGGCGCCGAAGCCGGCGCACGTGAGGATGATGCCGGGAACCACGTAGTCGACGTACGCCCCGGAGGGATCGATGGCCCCGCCGAAGACCCACGTGAACATCAGCATGAGCATGACGGGGAGCAGGATCGCCATGAGGAGGGATTCGCCGTCCCGCAGCGAGTGGCGCAGGCTGCGTCCGACGAAGACGGTCTCGGCCGTGAGGCCGCCGAGACGGGCGCGCGGTGTGGCGGTGGGGACCGTGAGGCCGGTGATGTGCGGCACGGCCGCGACGGGGGTGTTCATGCGTGCTCCTTCCGGGTGGAGGCGTCTGCGGTCGAGGCGCCGGATTCGGTGACGGCGAGGAAGACGTCGTCGAGGGTGGGGCGTCGGAGGGTGACGGTGCCGTCGTCGCCCTCCTCGTCGAGCAGGTCGAGGGCCCGGCGCAGGTCGCGCACCGACCCGTCGGTCGGGATCTCCCGGCGCAGCTCTCCACGGTCATCGCGGAGCTCGACGGTGTCGCCGCCCACGCGGGCCTTCAGTGCGGAGGCCGTGCCCAGCGCCGCGATGCGTCCGTCGTGGAGGACGGCGATGCGGTCGGCGAGCTGATCCGCCTCCTCGAGATACTGCGTCGTGAGGAAGACAGTCGTGCCGGTATCGGCGAAGGCGCGGATGGTGTCCCAGAGGTCCCGGCGGCTGCGCGTGTCGAGCCCCGTCGTCGGTTCGTCGAGAAACAGCACCTCCGGGGTGACGACGAAGCTCAGGGCGAGGTCGAGGCGGCGCCGCATGCCGCCCGAGTAGGTGCGGACGGCGCGGTTCGCGGCGTCGGTCAGGTCGAAGAGGGCGATGAGGTCGGCGGCCCGACGCCGGGCGGCTGTGCGCCCGAGGCCGGAGAGTCGCGCGAACATGACGACGTTCTCCGTCGCGGTGAGCGCGTCGTCCACGGCGGCGGACTGGCCTGTCAGGCTGACCCGCCGCTGCACTTCACGGGGGTGGGTCCGCACATCCCAGCCGGCGACCTGGACGGTGCCGCGATCGGCGGCGATCAGGGTCGTGAGGATGTTGATCGTGGTCGTCTTCCCCGCGCCGTTGGGCCCGAGGAGGGCGAACACCTCTCCCCGTTCGACGGCGAATTCCAGGTCGTCGACGACGGTCTTCGCGCCGAAGGCCTTGTGCAGGCCGCGGACATCGATGGCTGTCTCCATCGCGGATCCTTTCTGTGTATGACCAAAACTGTGTATGGGCAACGCAACTGTGTATGACCGTAACACACTGTTTAAGCAATACACAGAAGTAGGATGAGATCATGACGGAGCACGAGCCGCCAGAACTGCCGCGCGGGATCGCGCTCGCCTGGGGTGTCGCGGCGGACCCCCAGCGCGGGCCCAAGCGCGAGATGAGCGTCGAGAAGATCGTGGACGCGGCCGTCGCCCTCGCCGACGCGGAGGGCATCGGCGCCGTGTCGATGGCCGCCGTCGCAGCGCGGCTGGGCTTCACGCCGATGTCCCTCTACCGCTACGTCTCCGCCAAAGACGACCTTCTGCTCCTCATGCAGGAGGAGGCGACCGGGTTGCCGCCGGAGAGTCACCGGGAGGCCGAAGGGTGGCGGGCGCGTCTCCTCGCTCTGTACGAGGCGCAGATCCTCGTCTACCTGCGGCACCCGTGGATGCTCTCGTTGCCGATCTCGGGGTCGCCGGTCACACCGAACAGCTCTGCCTGGCTGGATGCCGGTCTGGAAGCCCTCGATGGGACCCCGCTCACGGCGGATGAGCGCGTGGCCGTCGCGCTCGCCGTGACCGGCCACGCCCGGTGGTGCGGGATCGTGCAGGCCGGCTACAGCGAGCAGTCGCGGTCGACGGGGCTGAGTCCGGACGAGGTCGCCGCCCGTGAGGCGTCGCTGTTCGACCGGGTCATCAGCGCCGACGAGTTCCCCGCCCTGCGGCGGGCCATCGAAGACGGCGTCTTCCTGTCGGCGGCCGACCCCTTCCGTTTCGCCGTGGAGCGCACGCTCGACGGCGTCGCCGCGTACATGGTCGGCCTCGAGCGGGGGGAGGGGCATGTCGTCGCGGAGGAGTGGGTCGATCTCGACCCGGCGGAGCTCGCGGGGGACAAGCGGCTCAAGGAGGCGCAGAAGGCCAGCCGCGAGGCGGAGAAGGCGCTGCACGCCGCCCGCAAGCTCGAGCGGCAGGCGTTGCGGGAGGCGCGCGAGCGCGTGGCGAAGGCGAAAAGAGCCGGCTGAATCCTCCCGTCGGGCAGGATGGGCGCATGACGGATGAGTACCGCGCGCACTTCGACTTCGCGATCACCTTCGCCAACGGTGGCGGGCTGCAGGGACAGGGCTTCCGGCTCGACCTGCCCCGGGAGGACACGACAGCGGACGAGGTCGCGGCCCTGCTCGTCGCCCATCTCGGCCTGGCGCTCGTGGGCGAGGTCGAGCTCCGCGACCTGCGGATCGTCGCCGAGCCGCATCGGGGCAGTCGTGGCGTCCCGGCACCGGCGCCGGCCGGCCGCACCGAGCGGGTCGTCGACCTGAGCCACCCGATCGCCGAGGGCATGGTCACCTACCCCGGGCTGCCCGCTCCGACCATCACCCCGCACCTCACCCGCGCGGCCTCGCGGGAGCGCTACGCGCCGGGGACGGAGTTCGCGATGGACGTGATCACGATGATCGGCAACACGGGAACCTACCTCGACGCGCCGTTCCATCGCTACGCGGAGGGGGCGGACCTGGCGGCGCTCGACCTCGACACCCTCGTGGAGCTCCCTGCGGAGGTCTTCCATCTCCGCGACGCCTGGACGCCGGAGCGGCGGGGCATCAGGGCGGCGACGCTCGCCGATCGTGAACTCCGTGGCAGCGCTGTGCTCCTGGACACGGGCTGGAGCCGGCTGTTCGGCACCCCCGACTACGGCACAGGCGCGCCCTTCCTCGCCGAGGACGCCGCCCGCTTCCTCGTGGACGCCGGAGTGCGGTTGGTCGGCATCGATTCGCTCAACATCGACGACACCGTGAGCGGCGGGGAGCGGCCGGCGCACAGCATCCTCCTCGCGGCGGGCGTGCACGTCGTCGAGCACTTGACCGCGCTGGACAGCCTGCCCGCGCGTGGCGCGCGGTTCACCGCAGCGCCGCCGGCGATCCGCGGGTTCGGCACGTTCCCGGTCCGTGCGTTCGCGACCATTCCGGTATCTCACTGATCACAGCAGCCACGCGGGTTTACACGCGTCCCAGCGACCCCATAGAGTGTGCTCATCGAGAAAGGGGTACGTGGGATGCCCGAGGTTCCAGACGTCCGATTCCTGACGGTGGCCGAAGTCGCCGAGCTCATGCGCGTGTCCAAGATGACCGTGTACCGGCTCGTCCACGCCGGTGACCTTCCCGCCATCCGGTTCGGACGGAGCTACCGCGTGCCGGAGTCCGCCGTCGCGGAGGCTCTGCAGCGGCCCATCGCCGACGCCGGCTGACGGAGGGCGCGGGGCACCCTCCTGAGTTTGCTAGGATGATCCGAGGCATTTTTCGTGCTCGTACCCGGGTGTCCGATTCCGGCGACACCCAGCCCCTGACTTAGTGAGGTTTCCGTGGGTTCTGTCATCAAGAAGCGCCGCAAGCGCATGGCGAAGAAGAAGCACCGCAAGCTGCTTCGCAAGACTCGCCACCAGCGCCGCAACAAGAAGTAAGCGGCCAGACACCGAGCGCCTGTCTCCGGACGGGCGCTTTGTGTCTCTGCGCGCCGTTCCGCACCGCCGAGAGGATGTCATGAAGTCGATCACCGTCGCCGAACTCGCCGAGCGCTCCGGCACGCCCCTCATCGATGTCCGGGAGGTGCACGAGTTCCAGGCGGGCCACGTCCCCGGCGCTGTGAACATCCCGATGTCCGAGATCGGCAACCGCCTGGACGAGCTCCCGGCCGAGTCATTCGACGTGATCTGCCAGGCCGGGGGCCGCTCGGCCCGTGTGGTCGAGGCGCTGGAGGCCCGAGGCTACGACGCCACCAACGTCGAAGGCGGCACCGGCGAGTGGATCGCTCAGGGGCGTGAGGTGGAGGTCCCGGCGTCGTGACGACGCTGACCCTCATCGGCAAGCCCGATTGCCATCTGTGCGCCGTGGCCTCCGAGGTCGTCGACGCGGTCGTCGCTGAACTGCCGGACGCCGCCGCGGAGCGCATCCAGATCGTCGAGACGTCGATCCAGGACGACCCCGCCCTGTACGAGCAGTGGTGGGAGAAGATCCCGGTCGTCCTCATCGACGGACGACTGCACGCGCACTGGCGCGTGTCCCCCGACCGGTTGCGTGAAGCGCTGGAGGAAGCCGTCGACGCGGACGCCCGCGCCGACCAGAAGGAGCTGCGATGACCATCCGCCACGTCGTGACCTGGAAGCTCGCCACCGAGGACCCGGGGGAGCGGCAGGCCCAGGCAGCCGAGGTCGCCCGACGACTGAACGCCCTCGACGGTGTCGTGCCGCAGCTGCGCAGCGTCTGGGCCGGCGCGAACGACGTCTACCCCGACGCGAACTGGGATGTGACCCTGGTCGCCGACTTCGACTCCGTCGCGGATCTCGAGCAGTATCAGGTGCACCCCGCGCACGAGGAGGTCGCCGGGTACATCCGCTCGGTCGTCTCCGGTCGTGTGGCGGTCGACGCCGAGGTCTGAGCACCGAGCTCGTCTCCGCGGCACCGAAACACAAACGTGATGCGGCGCGAGGGGATGTCATTGGTCACGCGACGAGCCGCATGTTTAGATGAACTCCTACCCGTCCGTGGGCTCACCCGCCCCCCGACTCTCAGGAGCCGACATGTCCCGTCGTAACCTCTTCGCCGGCCTCGCGATCGCGGCCACCGCCACCCTCGCGCTCGCCGGATGCGCCACCGGGTCCTCCGACGCGGGCAGCGGCGGCGAGTCCGCCGCCGGTGACGAGTACGGCCTCGTCGAGGCGGGCAAGCTCACGGTCTGCTCCGACATCCCCTACCCGCCGTTCGAGTTCGAGGGTGACGACGGCGAGTACACCGGCTTCGACATCGACCTCCTCGGTGCGATCGCCGAGCAGCTCGACCTCGAGCTCTCCGTGCAGGATGTGGGCTTCGACGCGCTGCAGTCCGGCACGACCCTCGCCGCCGGCACCTGCGACGTGGGTGCCTCGGCCATGACGATCACCGACGAGCGCAAGGCCAACATCGACTTCTCCGACCCGTACTACGACTCGCTGCAGTCGCTCCTCGTGCGGACCGACTCCGGAATCGAGTCCATCGACGACCTCGACGGCAAGAACGTCGGCGTGCAGCAGGGCACGACCGGCGAGGCGTACGCCACCGAGAACGCGCCCGGGGCCACGCTCGTGCAGTACCCCTCCGACGGCGAGCTGTGGCCCGCCATCCAGGCCGGGCAGATCGACGCGATCCTGCAGGACCAGCCCGTCAACCTCGAGCACGAGAAGGCCGACTCCGCCTACGAGATCGTCGAGACCTATGAGACCGACGAGTCCTACGGTTTCGCCTTCGCGAAGGGCGAGAAGGCTGAACTCCTGGACGCCGTCAACGGTGCGCTCAAGGAGCTGAAGGACAACGGCGAGTACCAGAAGATCTACGACCAGTACTTCACCGCGAACTGATCCGGCGGACACGGAGGTCGGGAGGACCTTGACAATGGCGTTGAGGCGCACCACCAAACAGAAGCTCTACCGGTACACCGTCTATGCGGTGCTGATCGCGATCGCCGTCTGGATCGCATTCAGCACCGACTGGTCGCGGCTCGGACAGCTCTTCTTCAACCCCGAGGTCGCAGCGAAGATGCTGCCGGGGATCATCACCACGGCGCTCGTGAACACCCTGTGGTTCACGGCGGTGGCGTTCGCGGGCGGGCTCGTCCTCGGCGTCATCCTCGCGCTGATGAAGCTGTCCGAGATCGGGCCGTTCCGGTGGATCGCGACGGTATGGATCGAGCTCTTCCGCGGGCTCCCGGCGCTGCTCACGATCTTCGCCATCGGCTTCATCGTGCCGATCGCGCTCGGCGTGCGAGCGCAGGAACTCGGCGGACCCGTCGTGCTCGGGTTGATCGGCCTCGTGCTCGTCGCGTCGGCGTACATGGCGGAGACCATCCGCGCAGGCCTCCAGGCCGTGCCGAAGGGGCAGACGGAGGCGGCGCGATCGCTCGGCATGTCGCCGATGAAGACGACCTTCTGGATCGTCGTGCCGCAGGGGTTCCGGATCATCATCCCGCCGCTGACGAACGAGTTCGTGCTGCTGCTGAAGGACACCTCGCTGCTGTTCGTCGTCGGCACGTTCATCTGGTCGAAGGAGCTCACCACCTTCGCGCGTGACGCCAGCACCCAGAACGCCAACGGAACGCCGCTCATCATGGCGGCGATCCTCTACCTGATCGTGACGATCCCGCTCACGCGTTTCAGCGCGTGGCTGGAGCGTCGGATGGCGAGGACACGATGAGTACCGATCTGATCGACGTGCAGGCCCCGGCGATCGTCATCCAGGACCTGCACAAGAGCTTCGGCGACAACGAGGTGCTCAAGGGCATCGACCTGACGGTGCTCGCCGGCGAGGTCGTCTGCGTGATCGGCCCGTCCGGGTCGGGCAAGTCGACGCTCCTGCGCTCCGTGAACCTCTTGGAGGAACCGACGGGCGGAAAGGTGCTCATCGAGGGCATCGACATCACCGACCCCGACATCGACATCGACCGCGTGCGCACCCGCATCGGGATGGTGTTCCAGAGCTTCAACCTCTTCCCGCACCTCAGCGTGCTCGGCAACCTGACGATCGCGCAGCAGCGGGTGAAGAAGCGCTCGAAGGCCGAGGCGGAGAAGGTGGCCCGCGCCATGCTCGAGCGCGTCGGCCTCGCGGAGAAGGCCGACGCGTACCCAGGGCACCTGTCCGGCGGGCAGCAGCAGCGCGTCGCGATCGCGCGGGCGCTGTGCATGAACCCGGACATGATGCTGTTCGACGAGCCCACATCGGCCCTCGACCCCGAGCTCGTCGGCGAGGTGCTGCAGGTCATGCGGTCGCTGGCCGACGAGGGCATGACGATGCTCGTCGTGACGCATGAGATGGGCTTCGCGCGCGAGGTCGGTTCGCGGCTGATCTTCATGGACGGCGGATACATCGTCGAGGAGGGGGACCCTCGCGAGGTGCTGGCGAATCCGCAGCACCAGCGCACGAAGGACTTCCTCTCCCGCGTCCTGTAACTCTCCCCGCCGCGGTGTCACCGAGACCCCGGGCATTCGTCGAGACCCCCGGCTGCAGACGTCTGCAGCCGGGGGTCTCGACGTGGACCCGGGGTCTCGTCAGCCGCGCGGGCGCGCGACCACCGGGACAGGGGTCACCGCGATGCGGACACGGTCGCCGAACGACGGGCGCACGGTGGGATCGTGCTGCACGCGGACGAGTTCCCCCGACTCCGTGCGCACGAGGGTCCGCCGCATGCTGCCGAGGAACGTGCTCTCCTCCACGAGGGCATCGGTGGCGGCCTCCTCCGCGGACGTGAACCGGACATTCTCCGGACGGAGGTACACGTCCACGGGGCCATCGGCGGGCGTCTGCAGCGGGAGGCGCTGCCCCCACACGACGACGTGATCGTCCTCGGCGACGCCGGACACGACGCTGGAGAGCCCCACGAACGCCGCCACCTCGGCGGTTGCGGGAGTCGTGTACAGCTCCTCCGGGGACCCGATCTGCTCGATGCGCCCCGCGTTCATGACCGCGATCCGGTCCGACACCGCGAGCGCCTCCTCCTGGTCGTGCGTCACGAAGACGGTCGTGATGCCCAGGCGCAGCTGGATGCGACGGATCTCGTCCCTGAGCTGCACGCGCACCTTGGCGTCGAGCGCCGACAGCGGTTCGTCGAGCAGCAGCACGCGGGGCTCCGTGACGAGGGCTCGCGCCAGGGCCACGCGCTGCTGCTGGCCACCGGAGAGCTGATGCGGGAACCGGTCGGCGAGGTCGGCGAGGCCCACGAGCGCGAGCGCATCGAGGGCACGCCGAGCCGCCTCGGTCTTGCCGACACCCCGACGACGGAGCCCGAAGGCCGTGTTGTCGACGACGCGGAGGTGCGGGAACAGCGAGTACGACTGGAACACCATCCCGATGTCGCGCCGGTTGGTCGGCACCCGCGAGACGTCTCCGCCGCCGAGGAGGACCGTCCCTTCGTCGGCGCCCTCGAGTCCGGCGAGCACGCGGAGCAGCGTCGTCTTGCCGCAGCCGGACGGGCCCAGCAGCGAGACGAACTCCCCGGGGGCGATGTCGAGGTCGACCCCGTGCAGCACCCTCGTGCCGCCGTAGCTCTTGACGATGCCCTGCAACTCGACCCGCGTGCCCTCGCCGGCCTGCGCGAGCAGCAGGTTGTCCTTGGTGCGCGGGAGAGCGTGATCGAGGGTCATGAGCGGGCCTTTCGCGGACCGCGGGCGACGCGGCCGATGAGCAGGAGCAGGAGGAAGACGAACAGCAGGGCGAGCAGCGTGAAGATCGCGGGCGCAAACGGGTCCTGCTTCTGCACCACGACCATCGCGGTCTGGAAGACCTGCCGATTGAGGAGGGACGCGATCGTGAACTCTCCGAGCACCACCGCGATGGAGATCAGTGAGGCGGCGAGCAGCCCCTGGCGGAGGTTCGGCGCGAGCACGCGGAGCACGACGGTCGGCCACCCCGCGCCGAGCGAGCGCGCCGCTTCGGACAACGTGCGCAGATCGGCGGCATCGATCGAGGCCTGAATCGAGCGGAATGCGAAGGGGAGGACCGTGATGCCGTACGCGAAGGCGAGAGTCCAGGTGCCGGTACCGACGGTCCGACCGATCTGCAGGTAGATCGGCGCGAGCCCCACCACGAGGACGATCGCGGGGATCGAGATCGGCAGGAGAGCGACGAACTCGAAGGCCGCCTTGAGCCGAGGGAAGCGCAGGTTCACGAGGATCATCGTGGGGGCCAGGAGGAACAGCACGATCGCCACCGTCACCGCGGCGAGGACCAGGGAGTTCCCGAGCCCCGTCCAGATGGGCTTCAGAGTCGCGGACGCTGCGGGGTCCAAGAGGGCCGTCCAGTGCGCGAAGGAGAGGCTGTCCGTGCCGCGCAGCGTGAAGAGGAATGTCGACACGAGGGGGACCGCGAAGAACGCGCCGACGACGATGCCGATCACGGCGCGGGTGGCGCGGGACGGGGCGAGGCCGTTCATGCCTGCCACTGTGCCGCGCGCCGCTGGATGAGCGAGTACAGCGCCATCACGACGCCGACCACGACGATCATGCCGAGGGCGAGAGCTCCCGCGAGGTTCTCCCGGCCGAGCAGGGTCTCGCTGGTGAGAGCCGTGCGGATCTGCAGCGGGACGATCTGCGAGCCCTGGCTCGCGAGCGCCGCGGCCGTGGCGTACGAGGAGAACGCGTTCGCGAAGAGCAGCAGCAGACTGGCGAGGAATGACGGCGCCAGCACCGGAAGGCCGATCCGCAGCCAGAAACTCGCCCTGCTGCCCCCGAGGGTGAGGTTCGCCTCGACCCACTGCGGCTTCAGGGCGGCGAGGGCGGGGAGGAAGGTGATGACCATGAGCGGCACCTGGAAGTAGATGTACGGGAGGATGAGGCCGGGCAGCTCGTACAGCCAGGTGCCTTCCGCGAAGATGTCGATGCCGAACGTGTCGCGGAGGACGACGGTGACCACGCCCTGGATGCCGATCATGGCGATGAAGGCGAACGCGAGCATGACGCCGCCGAACTGCGCGAGGACCCCGGCCGCCGCGTCCACGGAGCGCCGCACGACGCCGTCCGGGTTCATGCCGAGCAACGCATACGAGACCAGGGCGCCGACGATCGCGCCGACCGCCGCGGTGAGTAGCGACAGGCCCGCCGAGTTCGCGAAGGCCGTGAGCACCACCGGGTCGCCGAGGGCGGCGACGTTCGTCCAGGTGAAGGCGCCGTCGCCGTCGAAAAACCCGGAGCCGATCGCGAGCACTGTGGGCACGGCGAGGAACAGCAGCACGTATGCGGCGAAGGGCACGAGCCCCAGCCACGCCGTGGATGGCGCCGACCGCCGGGCCCGCGCGTGCGACGCGGGTCCGGCGGTGGTGACGGGGGCGGACGCCGAAGCATCCACCCCCGGTGCGACGGCGGTGGTCACTGGACCGCCGCTGCCCACTTCTCGCCGAGCAGCGTGCCGGCATTCTCGGACTGCTCTTCGGTGGGCACGACGGTCTCCTCCGGGGCGTCGGGGAGAGCGGAGGCGAGCTCCTCGTCGATCGTGCCGGCCTCGGTCATCGCCTCCATGCGCACCGGACGGGCGCCGCCCTTCAGCCACAGGTTCTGCACCTCGTCGCTGTACAGGAACTCCTGCCACAGACGTGCGGCGGCCGGGTTCGGGGCGTCGACGTTGATGGCCTGGTTGTAGTAGCCGGCGTAGCCGGTGCCGTCGAGGACCTCGACCTTCCAGTCCGGGTTGTCGGTCGCGTGTGCGGCGTTCAGGTAGTCCCAGTCGAAGACGACGGGGGTCTCTCCGCTGGCGACGGTCGCGGTCGTGACGTCGACCTTGAGCAGGTTCCCCGCCTTCTGCAGGTCGGCGAAGAAGTCGATGCCCGGCTGGAAGTCGTCGAGCGTGCCGTCCGACTGCACGGTCGCGAGGCCCACGGCGGCGAAGGCCGCTCCGGCCTGGGTCGGGTCGCCGTTGATGGCCACGGCACCCTTGTAGTCGGCGGAGAGGAGGTCGGACAGCTCAGCTGGGGCGTCGAATTTCGAGGAGTCGTAGCCGATGGACATGTAGCCGCCGTAGTCGCCGACGAAGAGGCCGGTGGGCTCCTTCAGCTCGTCGGGGATGTCGTCCCACGTCTGCACCTTGTAGGGGGCGAAGGCATCGGTGTTCTGCAGGGCGACGGTGAGGCCCAGGTCGAAGACGTCCGGGGCGGTGTCGAGGCCCTTGTTCGTCTCGGCCGCCTGGATCTCCTCGGCGCTGGAGACGTCGGGCGACGCCTCGTTGATGGTGATCTCGGGGTACTTCTCGGCGAACAGATCGAGGATCTCGCCATAGTTCGCCCAGTCGCGCGGGAGGGCGATGACGTTGAGCTGCCCCTCCTCCTTCGCGGCCGCCTCCAGCTCCGCGAACGACCCGAAGTCCTCGACGGAGGTGGCGCTCGCCGCATCAACGGCGTCGTCACCGGCAGCCGGGGCGTCGGTCGCCGAGGCGCAGGAGGTCAGTGCGATGACGGCCGTGGTGGCCAGGGCGATGCCGGCGCCGATGCGCGCGCGGCGGGGGGAGCGTGCCATGAGTGTCCTCTCGGTGTCCGGCGCTGTGAGCCGGTGTCGGGTTGCGAGAGGACACTATGAGTCCGAGGTTGCCGCGCGGAGCGGTGCGGGTGAACGGTCGGTGTCGGGCCGGTGGCGTGGGGATGCGCCGCGGGCTCAGCGCTGTGGGATGGTGTACTTGAAGCCGCGGTGCGAGCCCACATAGCCGAGGCGCTCGTAGAACCGATGGGCGTCGGTGCGGGCGGCGTCGGAGGTGAGCTGCACCATGGCGGCTCCGAGGGCGGGTGCCGCGGCATCGCCGACCCAGCGCATGACCGCGGAGCCGATGCCCGAGGACCGGAGGTCGCTGCGGACGCGGACCGCCTCGACGAGCAGCCGCCGGGCGCCGCGACGTGCCATGCCGGGGATCGAGGTCAGTTGGAGAGTGCCGACCACGGCGCCGTCGAGTTCGACAACGAGGAGGTCGTTCGAGGGGTCGGTCAGGATCTCGCGGAGGCCGCGCTCGTACGCCGGGCGGTCCTCGGCGGAGGCGACGTCGCCGCGGGCGGCGCTGATCGGATCGTCGGCGAGCAGCGCGATGACGGCGTCGGTGTCAGCCTCGGTCGCTCTCCGGAGCACGGCGTCCCCGCTCCTCGACGCGAACGGATGCGGAAGCGGGAGAGCGGCGAGCATGAGCCCAGTCTGCCAGCGGTGCCGATGCGGGACCGTGCCCGCGGGTCTGGAATCATGGCGGGGTGGATATCGGCAGCCTCCTCGGACTCGAGCAGCTCACCTGGGGGATGCTGATCCTCATCATCGTGGCGGCGTTCAGCGCCGGGTGGATCGACGCGGTCGTCGGCGGCGGAGGGCTGCTGCAGCTCCCGGCGCTGCTCCTCATCCCCGGCATCGCCCCGGTCCAGGCGCTCGCGACGAACAAGCTCGCCTCGGTCTTCGGCACCGCGACCAGCAGCATCACCTACTACCGCCGCGCCAAGCCCGACCTGCGCACGGCGCTGCCGATGGCGGTGATCGCGTTGATCGGCTCGTTCGGCGGCGCGGCGGTCGCGACGGTGCTGCCCCCGGCCGCCTTCAAGCCCATCATCGTGATCGCGCTGCTGGCGGTCGCCCTGTTCACGGCGCTCCGTCCGCAGCTCGGGGCGGCGACGCAGCTGCGCTTTCACGGGCACAAGCACCACATCATGGCCGGGCTCGCGGGGCTCGGCATCGGGTTCTACGACGGGATGATCGGTCCGGGGACGGGCACCTTTCTCGTGATCACCCTCGTCGCGCTGCTGGGCTACGACTTCCTGCAGGCGAGCGCGAAGGCGAAGATCGTGAATCTCGCGACGAACGCGGGGGCGCTGCTCCTCTTCATCCCGCACGGCTCGGTGCTGTGGCTGCTCGGGGGCATCCTCGCGGTCGCGAACGTCGGCGGCAGCTACCTGGGTTCGCGGATGGCCATCTCCCGCGGCACGACGTTCATCCGCGTGGTGTTCCTCGTCGTCGTGGTGGCTCTCATCGCGAAGCTCGGCGTCGATGTGTGGAACGAGAACCTCGCCCCTCTCTTCGCCTGATTCTTCGCCGAGACCCCGGGTACGCGACGAGACCCCGGGCTGCCAGCGGCAGTGTCCCGGGGTCTCGGCGGAAAGACGGGGTCTCGGTGGGTCAGGCCTCGTCCTCCGGGGTGAAGTCCACGCCGGCCTCGGCGCGCTGCTCGGGGGTGATCGGCGCGGGAGCGGAGGTCAGGGGATCGAAGCCGTTCCCGGACTTCGGGAAGGCGATGACGTCGCGGATCGACTCGGTCTTGGTCAGGTGCTGGAGCACGCGGTCCATGCCGAGCGCGATGCCGCCGTGCGGGGGAGCGCCGAACTTGAACGCGTCGAGGAGGAAGCCGAACTGCTCCTGGGCCACCTCGTCGCTGATGCCCATGACCTCGAACACCCGCTTCTGGATGTCCTCGCGGTGGATGCGGATGGACCCGCCGCCGAGCTCCGAGCCGTTGCACACGATGTCGTACGCGTAGGCGAGGGCCGAGCCGGGGTCGGTGTCGAACGTGTCCTCGAACTCGGGCTTCGGACCGGTGAACGCGTGGTGCACGGCCGTCCAGGCGCCCGCACCCACGGCCACGTCTCCGGAGGCGACCGCGTCGGCGGCCGGCTCGAACATCGGGGCGTCGACGACCCAGGTGAAGGCGAACTCGTCCGGGTTCAGGTACCCGAGGCGACGGCCGATCTCGACTCGCGCGGCGCCGAGCAGCGCGCGGCTCTCCTTGGTCGCTCCGGCGGCGAAGAACACGCAGTCGCCCGCCTCCGCGCCGACGAACTCCGCCAGACCCGCCTGCTCGGCCTCGGACAGGTTCTTCGCGGCGGGACCGCCCAGGGTGCCGTCCTCGTTGAACAGGACGTAGGCGAGGCCCCGTGCGCCGCGCTGCTTGGCCCAGTCCTGCCACGCGTCGAGCTGCTTGCGCGGCTGGCTCGCACCGCCGGGCATGCGCACGGCGCCGACGTACTCGGCCTGGAACACGCGGAACGGGGTGTCCTTGAAGTAGTCGGTCGCTTCGACGAGCTCGAGTCCGAAGCGGAGGTCGGGCTTGTCGGAGCCGTACTTCGCCATGGCATCGGCGTAGGTCATCCGCGGCAGCGGGGTCTGCACCTCGACGCCGATGGTCTTCCACATCGCCACGACGAGCGCCTCCATGAGGGCGATCACGTCCTCCTGGTCGACGAAGCTCATCTCGATGTCGAGCTGCGTGAACTCCGGCTGGCGGTCGGCACGGAAGTCCTCGTCGCGGTAGCAGCGGGCGATCTGGAAGTACTTCTCCACGCCGCCCACCATGAGCAGCTGCTTGAATAGCTGCGGGGACTGGGGCAGGGCGTACCAGCTGCCCGGGTGCAGGCGGGCCGGGACGACGAAGTCGCGGGCGCCCTCCGGCGTGGAACGGGTGAGGGTCGGGGTCTCGACCTCGGTGAAGTCCTCGGCGTGCAGCACGTCGCGGATCGCCTTGTAGACGTCGGACCGCAGGCGCAGCGCGGAGGCGGCGGCCGGGCGGCGGAGGTCGAGATAGCGGTACTTCAGGCGTGCCTCCTCGCCGACGGTCTCGGTGTCGGCCAGAGCCGTCGAGACCTGGAACGGCAGCGGTGCCGACTCGTTCAGGACCTCGACGTCGGCCGCGATGACCTCGATCTCGCCGGAGGGCAGGTTCGGGTTCGCGTTGCCCTCGGGGCGCTGCGACACCTCGCCGGTGACCTTGAGGACGAACTCGTTGCGCAGCGGGTGGGCGATCTCCTCGTCGCGGATGACGACCTGGGCGATGCCCGACGCGTCCCGCAGATCGATGAACGCGACGCCTCCGTGGTCACGACGACGATCGACCCACCCGGTGAGGGTGACGGTCTGACCGATGTTCTCGGCGCGCAGGGAGCCTGCGGAGTGGGTGCGCAGCACGGAGGATTCCTCCTGATCCGGGGAAAGATGAACCCGCCCAGTCTACGCGGGCGTCCCGGCCCTTCCCGGCCGGGTCGCCAGCACGGAGCAGCGGCACCTCAGTAGGATCGCCACGACGAAAGGCGGACCCCCATGCACCTCTCCATCTCGGACGGCAACGGCCTTCCCGACCTGTTCGGCGCGATCTTCTCCGGCACGACGGGACTCATCGCCCTCATCTTCTACATCCTCGTCGTGGTCGGACTGTGGAAGGTCTTCACGAAGGCGGGCTACCCCGGCATCCTCGCGATCATCCCGATCGTGAACGTCGTGTTCCTCGTGAAGATCGCCGGGATGTCGGGGTGGTTCGCCCTGCTGTACCTCGTGCCGATCGCGAACTTCATCCTCGGAGTCATCGTCGCGTTCAAGCTCGGCGCGCGGTTCGGCAAGGGCGGGGTGTTCTCCTTCTTCCTGCTGTTCCTCTTCCCCTACATCGGCTATCTGGTCCTCGGGTTCGGCGAGTCCCGCTACCGCGAGGTCTGACGTGGCGGCATCACTTCTGCACCTCGTTCGCCACGGGGAGGTGCACAACCCGTCCCGCGTGCTCTATGGCCGGCTGCCCGACTACCACCTCAGCACCGCGGGGGAGGAGATGGCCCAGGCGGCGGCGGAGCACGTGGCGGGACTCGGCGATCCGGTGACCGCGCTCTTCGCGTCGCCGCTGGAGCGTGCGCAGGAGTCAGCCGCCCCGTTCGCCGAGGTGTTCGACCTCGAACCCGAGACGGACATCCGTCTGATCGAACCGACGAACGTCTTCGAAGGCACGCGGATGCGGCGGTCGCTGATGAATCCGATGAACTGGTGGCACCTTCGCCAGCCCTCGCTGCCGAGCTGGGGGGAGCCGTACGCGTCGATCGCGGAGCGGATGCTCGGCGTGATGGACGAGGCGTGGACGGCTGCGGCCGAGATACCGACAGCGGGGGACATCGTCATGGTGTCGCATCAGGCGCCGATCTGGATCACGCACTTGCGCGTCGCCGGCCTCCCGCTGCAGCACGACCCGCGGACCCGCCGCTGTGCCCTGTCCAGCGTGACCTCGTTCGAACGCGTGGGCGACGTCTGGCGCGAGGTCTCGTACGCCGAGCCCGCCGCGACCGGCGGCGCCGTCGACGTCGGCGCCGTCTGACCCCGCTCGAATCGCCTGATCGGCTCCCTTCCGCCGGGAAGGGGGACCAATCGGGCGATTCGAATCAGAGGGACTGGATCACACCCACCGCGGCGAGCTGACCGGCGGCGGCGGCGAGCAGGACCGAGGCCATCGGGCCGGGGAGGGTCGCGCGATGGGCGAGGTCGCCCGCCGCGAAGACGCCAGGAAGCGACGTCCGTCCGAACTCGTCGATCTCGATGGACCCCGAGTCCAGCATCCGCAGCCCGAGGTCGGCGGCGAAGGGCGCTCGGTGCCGCATCGTGCCGGAGGCCACGAACACGCCTGCGACGTCGAGGTCGCCCTCCGCGCTGCGCACGCGCACGCCATCCCCGTGCGAAGCCACGGCCTCGACCGGTGCGGCGGCCACCCTGGCACCGAGCTCCTCCAACGCGATGTGCTCCTCCTCGGCGAACGGTCCGCCCACCGGGACCACCGTGATGTCGCCGACGATGCGGCCCAGCAGCCCGATCAGGTGGGCCGCCCTGGGCGCTGCGCCCAGGATCGCGATCGGTTTCCCCGCATGCTCGTGGCCGTCGCAGAACGGGCAGCTGAAGACCCGGACGCCCCACAGGTCGGCGAGACCCGGGACCGGAGGGAGGTCGTCCGCGACGCCGGTCGCCAGGATCACCCGCCGCGCCTCCGCCGGCGATCCTTCGGCGAGGCTCACCGAGAAGCCCGCCTCCGCATCGCCGGAGATCCGCTGCGCCGCCACGTCCCGCACCTCGACGTCGGGGTAGGCCGCGAGCTCCGTCCGTGCCTGCGCGCGAAGGTTCGCCGGGGCCTTCCCGTCGGCGCTGATCATGTTGTGCATGTGCAGGACGGTGCCGTTGCGGTACTCGCCCGAGTCCAGCAGGAGCACCGGCCGGTGCATCCGTCCGAGGGTCAGCGCCGCCTGGAGGCCGGCGGGGCCGGCACCGATCACGATCGCGTCGTACATGGAGGTTCCCTTCTCGCGTCTTGCGTTCGGCACCAGTCTGTGACTTCATGTCAACATGAAGTCAAGCGACCCGCATCCCTGGTCCGTCGGCGAGGTCGCCGCGCGGTTCGAGATGCCGACGAACGTCCTGCGGCACTGGGAGACGGTCGGCCTGCTCCGGCCGCCCCGCGACCCGGCGGGCCGCCGGCGCTACGGCGAGGACGAAGTCGTACGCATCGCCGTCATCCAGCGCAGCAAGGCCGCCGGGATGAGCCTCGACCAGATCGCGGTGCTCCTCGACGACGGCAGCGCCGGGCGGCATCAGGTGCTGCAGCAGCATCTCGACGACCTCGACCGGCGGATGGAGGAAATGCGGCGATCACGCGAGATGACCGAGCACGCGATGGGCTGCCGGGCGCACGACATCGCGACCTGTCCGCGGTTCCGCGCCGGCGTCGACGACGTGCTCGCGCGCTTCTGACTCCCCCCGGGGGTACCCGGCCGATGCATAGGAAGCTCTGCGTAAACTCGGAGTCGTGTCCCGTGCCTCCAGGATTCGCTCGATCCGCATCGGCCGCCCCTCCCGTCTCCGGTCCTTCGGCCGTGTGGGCGGAGCCGCGCTCGCTGCGGTGCTCGCCGTGGGTCTGAGCGCCTGCGCCCCCGACCCGGTGAGCGAGTCGTTCCTGAGTGGCGAGAACACCGGCTACGTCGCCGCCGACGGCGCGATCGTCGAGATCCCGGTCGCCGAACGCGGGGAGCCGGTCGAGTTCAGCGGTGTCACGGAGCACGGCGAGGACTTCGACAGTGCCGACATCGCCGGGCAGGTCGCCGTCGTCAACTTCTGGTACGCCGGCTGCGCACCGTGCCGCGTCGAGGCCCCCGACCTGGAGGCCGTCTGGCAGGAGCACCAGGACGAGGGCGTGCAGTTCATCGGCATCAACACCCGGGACCAGGCGGACACCGCCGTGGCGTTCGCCGACGAGTTCGGGATCACGTACCCGAGCCTCATCGACGTCGACACCGCGCAGGCCAAGCTCGCCTTCGCGAAGGCAGTGCCGGTCGCTGCCACCCCGACCACGCTCGTGCTCGACAAGCAGGGCCGCGTCGCCGCGCGCATCATCGGCCCCATCGACGGCACCTCGATCCTCTCCACGCTCGTCAAGGACGCGCTCGCGGAGGACTCCTGATGTCCCAGAGGTCGTCGTGAGTCCGGGAACGATCATCGACTCCGGGGCCCTCTGGCTGGCGATCCCGGTGGCCATGGTCGCGGGCCTCGTCTCCTTCCTCTCACCGTGCGTCCTCCCGCTCGTACCCGGCTACCTCGGCTTTCTCGGCGGCGCCGTCGCACCGCGGGGCGCCTCGACGTCCGGCGACCGCGCCACGCAGACGGCGACCCGAAGCCGCCTCGTCCTCGGCGTGCTGCTGTTCATCCTCGGCTTCACCGTGGTCTTCATCCTCTACACGGTGCTCGGCGGCACCGCGGGGGTGTTCCTGCTCCAGTGGGGCGACCTCATCACCCGCATCCTCGGCGTCGTGATCATCGCGATGGGCCTCGTCTTCCTCGGGCTCTTCGGCTTCGCGCAGAAGGAACTCCGTTTCCACGTCGACTCGAAGGCGGGCATGATCGGTGCCCCGCTCCTCGGCGTCGCGCTCGGCATCGGCTGGGCACCCTGCATGGGGCCGACGCTCGCCGCCATCCTCGCGCTCTCGTTCAACGCCGGCGACCCCGTGCGGGCGGGATTCCTCGGCCTCGCGTACTCCCTGGGCCTGGGCATCCCGTTCCTGCTCGTCGCCCTGGGCTTCGGCTGGGCGACGAAGGCCATCGGATTCCTGCGCCGCCACATCCGGATCGTGAACATCATCGGCGGCGTGCTGCTGATCCTCCTCGGCGTCCTGATGGTCACCGGCCTGTGGACCGACATCATGTCGCGGCTGACGGCGGTGATCGGCAGTGTCGACCTCCCGCTCTGACCGCTCCGAGAAGACCATGACGAAGAACAAGGGTGCCGTGACCAACGACTCCAGCGACCCGCTCCGCCCGTCCGACCATGTCGACGGCGACGACACGATCACCCAGCCGCGCCTCGGCTTCGTCGGCTGGCTGCGGTGGGGGTGGCGCCAGCTCACCTCCATGCGCACGGCGCTCGTCCTGCTCCTCGTGCTGGCGATCGCGGCCATTCCCGGGTCGATCTTCCCGCAGCGGATGGCCGACCCGAACGGCGTGACGCAGTGGGAGCGGGACAACCCCGACCTGTTCCCCGTCCTCGACGCGCTCAAGCTCTTCGACGTGTACCTGTCGCCGTGGTTCTCGGCGATCTACCTGCTGCTGTTCACCTCACTCGTCGGCTGCGTCATCCCGCGCATCAAGCACCATGCGAAGGCGCTGCAGGCCCGCCCGCCGCGCACCCCGGCCCGGCTCCGCCGCCTGGAGGACTACCGCGCCGTCACGCGAGACACGGTCGCCGAGACCGGGACGCGCACCGGCGACGCCGACGCGGAAGCCGCCGCCTCGATCGACGTCGCCACGAAGCAGCTCAAGGCGCTCGGGTATCGCGTGGAGCGCTACGACCGCGGCCGCACGTACTCCGTGTCGGCCGAGCGCGGGTACTGGCGGGAGACAGGAAACCTGCTCTTCCACCTCGCCCTCGTCGGCGTGCTCGTCACGATCGGCGTCGGCGGCGGTTTCGCGTACACGGGCCAGCGCGTCCTCGTCGAAGGGGAGACCTTCGCCAACACGCTGCTCGACTACGACTCCATGAACCGCGGCCGCTTCGTCGGGGACGACGCCTTCGCGCCGTACTCGATGCGGCTCGACTCGTTCGACGTGACCTATCAGCCGTTCGGTGAGCCCGGCTCCGGCCAGGCAGGGAACTTCTCCGCCAACATGACCATCCAGGAGAACGGCGAGGAGCGCGAGGGCGCCGTCAAGGTGAACGAGCCGTTGAGCGTGGCCGACGACGACGTGTTCCTGCTCGGCAACGGCTACGCGCCGACGGTCACCGTGCGGGATCCCGAGGGCAACGTGGTGTTCCGCAACAGCACGCCGTTCCTCCCGCAGGACAACAACATGACCTCCCTCGGCGTGCTCAAGGTGCCGGACGGCCTCGCCGAGCAGGTGGGCCTCGTCGGTTTCTTCTATCCGACCACGGGCGTGCTCGACACCGGAGCCTTCTTCTCCGCGTACCCCGACCTGACGAACCCGACGCTCACGCTCGATGTCTACACGGGCGACCTCGGCATCAACGACGGTGTGCCGCGCTCGGTGTACGTGCTCGACACCTCCGACATGACGAAGCTCACGGGACGCAGCACCGACGTGGAATCCATCGAGCTGTCCCCCGGGGAGACCGCGCAGCTGCCGAACGGCCTGGGCTCGGTGACCTTCGACGACGAGTCGCCGGAGGGGGCCACCGACGCCTCGCAGTCCGTGAAGCGCTTCGCCTCCCTGCAGATCCACCGTGACGAGTCCGGGGTGTTCGTCCTCGGCTTCGCGCTGCTGGCCCTCGGCGGCCTCATGCTCGCCCTGTTCGTGCCGCGCCGGCGCGTGTGGGTGAAGGCGACAGCGGCCGACGGCGCGATCGACCTCGAGTACGCGGCCCTGGCCCGAGGGGAAGACCCCACGCTGGCCCGCGCCGTGGACGACCTTCGTGCCGGCCACGCCCGGCTCCTCGACGCCGCGGGCGGCACGACCGCCCGCACCCCTGAAGACGCCGACGAGGATGCCGCGGACGCCGCGGACCCCGCGGCCCCGGCACCCCGAAAGTAGACTGACATCATGCTCGAGCTCAACGTGATCTCGCCGATCCTGCTGTGGACGGCGATCGCGATCTACGCGGCGGCCTTCGTGGCCTACGCCTTCGATCTCGCGCGTCGCTCGCAGGCGACCGCCGACGCCCACACGGTCCGCGAGGGCGAGCTCGTGGCCGCCGGTCGAGCCGGGAGCGTCTCCGCCTCCGCGCCCGTCGATGCGCCCGGAGCTCCGAAGCCGCAGCGCTTCGTCATGGCGCGAATCGGTACCTCCCTCACCGTGCTCGGCTTCGTGTTCCACCTCGCCGCCACTGTGACGCGCGGCATCGCGGCCGGTCGGGTGCCGTGGGCGAACCTGTACGAGTTCGGCATGGTCGGCACGCTGCTCATCATCGCCGTCTACCTCGTGGTGCTCACCCGCCTCGACCTGCGCTTCCTCGGCACGTTCATCACGGGCCTCGTCGTCGTTCTGCTCGGGCTGGGCGCGACGAACTTCTACGTCGAGGTCTCGCCGCTGATGGACCCGCTGAAGAGCGTGTGGCTCATCATCCACGTGTTCGTCGCCTCGCTCGCGACGGCGTTCTTCGCCCTCGCGTTCGCGCTCTCGGTGATCCAGCTCATGCAGGCGCGACGCGAGCGGCTGCTCGGCGAGGGGGCGGCGAAGACCGGCCCCGGGTTCCTGCGCACCTTCCCGCCTGCGGAGCGCCTGGAGAGCCTGGCGTACCTGTTCACGATCATCGGGTTCATCCTCTGGACGTTCACGCTCATCGCCGGGTCCATCTGGGCGTACTACGCGTGGAGCCGCTTCTGGGGCTTCGACGTGAAGGAGACCTGGACCTTCGTGATCTGGGTTCTCTACGCCGGGTACATCCACGCCAGGGCGACCCGCGGCTGGCGCGGCAACCCCTCCGCCTGGCTCTCGATCGTCGGCTTCACCGCGGTGATCTTCAACTTCACCATCGTCAACGTCTTCTTCAAGGGTCTGCACGCCTACTCCGGCCTGAGCTGAGCCCGCCGAGACGGAGCGTCAGCCGCCGAGGGTGATGACCTCGGCGTGCTCGACGCCGCCCTCGTACCAGACGAACTCGGCCTCGGTGACGACCTCCGTCGGCGCGGGGAGGAGCGGACGGACCTCGGTGGCGGCGAGCTGCTGCCAGGTCTCGGCATCCAGCGGCTTGCCGTAGAGCACCGAGAGGTGGAAGGTCCAGTCCTCGACGGAGAGCTCGTCGAGGCGGCGGAAGTCCGTCGGCCGGAGCACCTCCGTCAGCGAGGCGTACGCGTGCACGAGGGCGGGCGTGCGGGCGAGGCGCAGGATCACGATCTGCCACGGCGCGGGGAAGACGTCCACGGCGTCGGCGGTGAGTTCGAGAGGACCCTGTTTCGCGGCCCAGGCCCGGATCACGGCCCGCAGCTCCTCCCGACGCTCGGGCTCGAAAAAGCCTCGAAGCGTCACGTGCTCCGTGTGCGGATGCCGGAGCGGCGTGTCCAGACGACCGAGCGCAGCCTCCTGGATGGCCCGGTATGCCGCGGCGACGGCCCCGGTCGGCCGGAGCACGAGATACTGCTGTCCTTCGAGGCTCGCGAGCTGGTCCGGGGTGTCCATGAACGGTCGGCGCATGGCACGAGGGTACGGGGTGTGGTCGTCGTGTCCGTGCACTGTTTCGGAGGTCGCCACACGACACGCCGCCGGAGCGGGGTGCCCGGCGGCGTGTCGTGCGTGATCTCCGCAGCTGTGCCCGGGGTCAGGCGGTGACGACGGCACGGGCCGTGGTCGTGCGGCGGACCGCGACGACCACCGTCGTGGCGACGAGCGAGAGCACGCCCCAGACGACGAGGGCGGCGACGGCGGCCCCGCTCGCCTCCACGAGACCCGCGAAGGCCGGTGCGGTCGGGAGGGCGGCCCCGATGCTCGCGAGCCAGTCGGGCACGGTCGAGATGAGTCCCGTCGCCACGGCGATGACACCGATCAGTGCGGCGATCCAGCGTCCGACGCCGCCGAACACCGCCACGAGGGCCTGGTTCACGGCCGCGAACACCACCCCGGCGAGGACGGCGGTTCCCGCGAAGGCCCACCACTCCGCGACGTCGTAGTCGGCCACGATCTGCACGATGAGCGAGACGAGCAGACCCTGGGCCGCGCCGATCGCCGCGGCCGGCCAGAACGCGCGGAGGGTGAGGGAGGCGGAGGAGCGTCGCGAGGTGAGGGTGCGAGCCGTGTGGGCACGGAGCACGAGGAAGGACGCGAGGCCGCCGAACCACAGCACCACCGCGGTGAGCAGCGGGATCGCGGTGGGGCCGAAGAGCGAGCCCATCGAGGAGTCGGTCGCCACCGGATCAGCGATCACCGACGCCAGCGACGTCGACTCCTCGTCGCTGAAGGACGGAAGGGAGTCCGCGGCGGTGCGCAGTCCGCCCGCGAGGTCTCCGGTGCCGGTCGCGAGGGTGTCGAGGCCGGTGGCGAGCTCCGTGCTGCCGTCGGCGAGCTGGGTCGCACCGTCGGCGAGCTGCGTCGCGCCGGACGACAGCGCCCGCGCTCCTGCGGCCGACTGGTCCACGCCCTCCGTCGCGAGGCGGTTGAGCCCGCCGGCGAGCTCGGTCGCCCCGGCACCCGCCTGGCCGAGCTGGGTGGCCAGCGTGGAGAAGGACCCGGGAAGCGCGGCCACGCCCTCGGCCACCTGCTTGTCGTTGAGGATGCCGGCGGCGGTCCCGGCCGAGGTCGCTGCCGTCACCGCCTGCTCCGCGAGGGCGGAGAGCTGCTCGCACTCCGCCGAGGTCGGGTCGGCGGCGCACGCGGTGGCCGCCAACGTCCCGAGACCCTGCGCGACCGCGGCGGACTCGCCCGCAGCGGATCCTGCGGCCGCGGCCGCCGACTGGATCCCGCCCGTGAGCTGCTGCACGTCGGCGACCCGGCCCTGGAGCTCGGTCGCCCCGGAGCTGAGTCCCGCCCCGATGGTGCCGGCGCCGGTCGCCGCCTGCCGCGTCTGCCCCGCGATCGTGTCGAGGCCGGACGCGAGGGTCGAGGCCCCGGTAGCCAGCTCTCCGGCACCCGCGGCGAGCTGCGTCGCACCCTCCGGGAGGGCCGCAGCGCCGGTCGCCGCGTCACGGGCACCCTTCGCCAGCTCCAGGGCCCCGTCCGCCGCGTCGCCGATCTGGTCGCCGATGGTGGTGAAGCCGACGAGGATGTTCTCGGTCGTGGCCTCGGACAGCGTGGTGCCGAGCGTCGAGGCCGCCGCATCGGCGATCTGCCCGGTGATGAGGTCGTCGGCCACGAGGCCGTCGTCGGGCGTCGTCACCTGGATCGTCGCCTGCTCCGCGTCCCCGCCGCCGTCCGCGACCGCCTGACCTGCGGAGGTCGCCGCGGCCGAGAAGTCCTCGGGGATCGTGATGACGGCCTGGTAGGTGCCGTCGGCGAGCCCGTCGGCGGCGTCCTCCTCGTTGGAGATGACCCACGTGAGGTTCGAGTCGAGATCGTCCGACCCCTCGACGAGCCCGGACGCGAGCTGCCGCCCGAGGGGGGCGGTCTGGCCGTCGATCTCGACGGGTTCGTCGAGGTTCACGATCGCCGCGGTCATGGAGTCGAGGCGCTCGGTCGGGTTGTAGAGCGCCGCCATGAGGATGCCGCCGATCGCGGCGGGCAGCAGCAGGACGCCGAGGATCGTGAGCCAGGTGATGGGCTTACGTGAGCGGGCGCGCTCGAGGGGGAGGGTCATGCGGGCACCTCGGTCGTTTCTGCGGCGCTCGGGCGGGGCGCGCGCGTGTCGAGTACGTCGGCGGACGGCCATCCGGCGTCCGCGAGGAGGGAACGGGCCGCGTCGGGATCGACGGCGGTGGCGAAGACGGCGAGCTCTCGGCGCGACCTCGCGTCGCGCAGCATCGCGGCGACCTGGTCGCGCTCGCCGCCGCGGAGCCGGTCCGCGCCGTCGATCACCACGAGCTCGGAACGACCGCGGAGGGCTTCGCGGAGGTCGGCGAGCACCGGGGCGTCGTCTCCCGCGAGCACGCAGCCCACGTGGGAACGGACCCAGGCCGCACGACCGGGGAGCAGGTGTCCGGCGACACGGAGGCGTCCGTCGGCCGGGGCGATGCGGGCGCCGACGGTGAGAGCGAGGGCCCGCAGCGTCCCGGCGTCCGCGCCGCTCGCGACCACGGCCGCGCCGGGTGCGAGCCGCAGCGACAGTCCCTCCGTCGTCGAGGGGCCGGCGCCGAACTCCAGATCGTCCGCGGCGACGAGCGACCCGTCGCCCGGCCAGGCCTCGAGGTGCCGTTCGCGTTCCACCGCCTCGCCCTCGATGTCCGCCCGGGGGAGGATTCGCTCGAGCCACGACGGGATCTCCCAGGCGCGCTCGCCGAGGATCGCCATGAGCGCCGGGATCAGCGTCATGCGCACGAGGAAGGCGTCGAAGGCGATGCCGGCGGCGAGTCCGAGGGCGATGGGCTTGAGGGAGGAGTCGCCCTCCGGCACGAAGGCGACGAACACCGCGAACATGATGAGGCCGGCCGCCGTGACGACCTTCGCCGACCCGGTGAACCCGCTCCGTACGGCGCGCAGAGCTGCGGCCCGCCGGGTGGCGCGGTTCACCGCTCCCGCACCCTGGCGGAGGTCGGGATCGTGCACGAAGTCCTCGCGCATCCGCGACACGAGGAACACCTGGTAGTCCATCGCCAGGCCGAAGAGCACGCCCATGAGGATGATCGGCATGAAGCTGATGATCGGGCCGACCTTGGCGACGTGCAGGAGGTCGGCGAACCATCCCCACTCGAAGACCGCCCCGACGACGCCGAAGGCGGCGACGATCGACAGCAGGTAGCCCGCCGCGGCGGTGATCGGCACCCAGAGGGAGCGGAACACGATGGTGAGGAGGATCAGCGAGAGACCGATAACGAAGATCCCGAACGGCAGCAGAGCCGCCCCGAGCTGATCCGAGATGTCGATGCCGACGGCGGTGAAGCCGGTGACCTTGAGGTCGATGCCGAACTCGTCCAGCCACTCGTCGTGGTGGCTGCGGAGCTCGCGCACGAGGTCGGCCGTCGCGGGGTCGTCGGGAGCCGTCTCCGGGATGATCTGGACGATGCCGGTGTCGGCGGTCTCGTTCGGCGTCGCGAGGGCGACCTCCTTCACGCCGGGAACCTCGGCCACCGCGTCTCCGAGGTCTTCCATGAGACCGAGGGGGCCGGTGGAGGTGACGATGGTCCCGGTGAGGATGAGGGGGCCGTTGAAACCGGGGCCGAACTGCTCGCCGACGAGGTCGTAGTTCTGGCGGGCCTCGGAGTCCTTCGGCAGGACCCCGGCGTTCGGCAGGGCGAGGTCGAGGCTGAGGGCGGGGACAGCGACGATGCCGAGGCCGAGGACGACTGCGAGGGACACGAGGACGGGGTGCTTCGTCACACCCCCGACCCACCGACGGCTGCCGCGGGGCCGGGCAACGGCGTCCTCGACAGCCGTCTTCTTCGGAGCCTTCGCGCGCTTCGGTCGTCCGGCGACGCGGCCCCCCAGGAATCCGAGGAGGGCGGGGGTCAGCGTTACCGCGATCGCCACGGCGACCGCGACGGCCACGGACGCCGCGACGCCCATGGTGGTGAGGAACGGGATCCCCGCGAAGCCGAGGCCGATCAGCGCGATGAGCACGGTGACGCCGGCGAAGACGACCGCCGACCCTGCCGTGCCCACCGCCCGGGCGGCCGACTCCTCGGGGTCCACGCCGTCTCGGACCTGGTCCTGGTGGCGCGCGACGATGAAGAGCGCGTAGTCGATCCCGACCGCGAGTCCGAGCATCAAGGCGAGCAGCGGCGTGGTGGAGGAGACGGTCGCGAAGGCGGTGGCCGTGAAGATCCCGGCCATCGAGATGCCGACGCCGAGGATCGCGGTGAGCAGGGGGAGCCCGGCGACGACGAACGAGCGGAACGTGACGATGAGCACGAGAAGGGCGATGAGCAGCCCGACGGCCTCGGTGAGGGTGACGCCGGGGATCGAGATCGCGAAGAGGTCGCCGCCGAGAGAGGCCTGCGCACCGTCGGGGAGCTCTGCCGCAAGCTCGTCGACGGTGGAGCGCAGGGCGTCCTTCGTCTCCTCGGAGACGTCGGTGGACTCGCCGTCGAACTGCAGGCGCACGATGGCGGCCGTGTCGTCGTCGTTGATCATGCCGTTGACCATCTCGTCGTACGGCGAGGTGGCGGCGAGGACCTCGTCGAGGTCGCCGAGCTCCGACACGGCGTCCTCGATCGGCTCACGGTACTCGTCATCGGTGATCTCGTCGCCGTCGGCGGCCACGACGATGAACTGCGCGTTCGTGCCGCTCACCTGGGGGAAGGAGCGGGAGAGCTGCTCGAGGCCGGCCTGGGACTCGGTCCCGGGGATGGAGAACGTGTTGTCGGTGCCGGCGCCGAGGACCACGGCTCCGGCTCCGGCGATGCCGAGGGCGAGGAGCCAGGAGACGAGGACGCGCCACGGGTGGCGGAAGGACCAGCGTCCGAGGGACGAGAGGAGTGTGGACACGCGAATCTCCGTGGGGTGCCGGGTGGATACACAGGTGTATCCGATACATAGATGTATCGTAAGGTCATCCGCTATCCGGAGTCTGTGCACCGGGTGTGAATCGTCGAGAGGGAAGGCCAGGAGGTTCCGATGTCGTCACCCGCCACCCGCAGCCGGGAGAACACGAAGGCGCGTCTGCTGGAGGCCGCCGCGCAGGTATTCGCCGAGGTCGGCCTGGATGGCGCCTCGGTCGAGGCGGTCTGCGAGCGCGCCGGCTTCACGCGCGGGGCGTTCTACTCGAACTTCGACTCGAAGGACGAACTGTTCCTGACCCTCGCGGCCGGTGTCGCCGACGCGAGGGTGGCAGCCGTGCGGACCCGCGTGGAGCAGATGCGGGCGGACGGCGAGCTCGCCGACGACTGCGACCCGAAGGACCTCGTCCAGCAGATCATGGAGCTCGGCAGCGACGACCGCCTGGGCGTGATGCTCATGAGCGAGATCCGGATCCGGGCCCTGCGTGATCCGCAGTTCGGAGAGGCCTACCTCGCCCAGGAGCGCGAGATGGTGGCGAGCATCGCGCGCATCGTGGAGGACATCGTCGAGGCGGCGGGGACGCTGCGCCTCCGGGTGCCCGCCACCGATGCGGCGCGCATGCTCATGATCCTCTGGGAGGGCATGACCGTGCGTGGCGCCATGGCCGGTCGGGACGACGCGGCCCTGCGGCACGCCGGCGGCGAGGAGCTCGGGCGGCTCGTGGAACTCCTCGTCGAGTCCTAGGCGCCGCGCGCTGCGAGCAGCTTGTGGTGGCAGCGGGCCAGGCGGGCCAGCCACCACTCGCGACGTTCGTCCGCGGCGGCGAGGCGCGTGAGGGCCGCAGGATCGGGGGACACGCGCCCGACCGGGATCGCGCCGTCCACCGGGCGGAGGTCGGCGACATCGTCCTGGAACAGGGAGGCGGTTCCCAGGCCGCAGTCGTAGTCGAGGGTCGGGAGGGCGGCAGCCAGAGCCGCTCCCTGGGAGAGGCCGATTGCGGTGTCCAGGGCGCTGGAGACCACCGCGGGGAGGCCGGCCGCGGTGACGATCTGCAAGGCATGGGTGAGCCCGCCGAGCGGCTGCGCCTTGATGACGACGATGTCCGCCGCGCCGGCGCGTGCGACGGCGAGGGGGTCGCCGGACTTCCGGATGCTCTCGTCCGCGGCGACCGGGATCCCCATGTAGGAGATCCGCCGCCGGAGCTCGACGAGCTCGGGCACGGAGGCGCAGGGCTGCTCGATGTACTCCAGGTCGAACACGGCGAGCGCGTGGACGGCGTGCTCCGCCTCGTCCACGTTCCACAGCCCGTTCGCGTCGACCCGGATGCGACCCTCCGGTCCGAGCGTCTCGCGGACGGCGCGGACCCGGGCGACATCGTCCGCCAGCACCTGCCCGGGCTCGGCGACCTTCACCTTCGCGGTCCGGCATCCGGAGAAGCGCGCGAGGACCTCGGGCACGCGAGCGGCATCGACGGCAGGCACGGTGGCATTGACGCCGACCCGGTCGCGTAGCGGCGCGGGTTGCGGCGCGTAGGCGTAATCGATCGCGGCGGCGAGCCAGGTCGCGGCCTCCGCGTCGTCGTATTCGACGAACGGGGAGAACTCGGCCCAGCCCTCCGGGCCTTCGAAGAGCAGGGCCTCTCGCGTCTCCACGCCGCGGAAAGAGGTCTGCATCGGCAGCGCGACGACGCGGGCGGAATCGAGGAGCTCCGTGACGGCGGGGATCATGACCCCATTGTGCGCCACGAGTGCCGGGACGATGTCGCACGCATATGTGTCGTTGACAATGGTGTGTGGCGCACAGTAATGTGAACGGCATGAACGAAACGCTCGACACGCACCTGCAGGAACTGCGCCGCGGCACCGTGGTGCTCGCCTGCCTGCAGCTCCTGCGCACGCCCGGCTACGGCTACGGGCTGCTCGAGCAACTCGAGAGCCGCGGGTTCGCGACCGACGCGAACACGCTGTATCCGTTGCTCCGTCGTCTGGAGAAGCAGGAGTACCTGACGAGCGAGTGGAACACCGACGAGGCCCGGCCCCGCAAGTTCTACCGCACCTCAGAGGCGGGCATCCGCCTGGCCGACACCCTCACCGACGAATGGCGCTCGCTCACCGCGGCGATCGCCTCCCTCACTCCCGAGGAGAACTGACATGACCGCCACGACCACGCTCACCGAGCGTTACATCAGCGCCACGATCCGCAGCCTCGCGCCGGAGATGCAGGACGACGTCCGCGCCGAGCTGGAAGCAGCCATCGCCGATGCCGTCGACGCGCGCATCGAGATCGGGGAGGACCCGGAGTCCGCGGAGCGCTCGGCGCTCACGGCTCTGGGCGACCCCGGCATCCTCGCCGCCGGCTATGCCGAGCGCCCGCTGCACCTCATCGGTCCGCGGTATTACCTCACGTGGTGGCGCCTGCTGAAGCTGCTGCTCGCCATCGTGCCGATCTGCGTGCTCGGCGCCGTGGCACTGGGCCAGGCGCTCGCGAACGCCCCCGTCGGCGAGATCATCTCCTCGTCGATCCTCGCGGCCGGGGGCACGATCCTGCACCTGTGCTTCTGGACCACCCTCGTCTTCGTGATCCTGGAGCGGTCCGGCACCGACACCGGCGTGAAGTGGGATGTCGACCAGCTTCCCGAGGCGGCGGACGACGGTGTGGGCCGCAACGAGCTCATCGCGTCGCTGGTGTTCCTGGGTCTCGCGGTCGGCGCGCTGCTCTGGGACCGATTCCGTGGCTTCGTGGTGATCGACGGTGAAGCGCTGCCGATCCTCAACCCCGGCCTGTGGCCGTGGGGAATCGCCGTGTTGGCCCTGATCATCATCGCCGAGGCCGTGTTCGCGGTGGTCCTGTACCGCCACCGGGGGTGGAGCGTCGGGTTCGCGGTGGTCAACACCGTGCTCGCGCTCGCTTTCCTCGCCTGGGTCGGCGTGCTGCTGCTGAGCGGAGACCTCGTGAACCCCGACTTCCTCGCGCACATCGTCACGGCCGGCGGCGAGGGCTTCGCCGCGGGCGACGCGGAGGCGGCCGACGAAGGCGGGATCTTCCGCATCCTCGCCGTGCTGCTGGGCTTCGGCATCGCCCTCGGGGTGGGATGGGACATCGTCGACGGCTGGATCAAGACGGCGCGACGTCGCCGCGCCTGATCCGGATGGTCACGAGAGCGCCCGCCCTTCGGGGTGGGCGCTCTCCTGGCGCGCACCCGGGCAATATGCTGTGGACGTGACCGATGGCTTCGTCTCCGACCTGTTCGATCCCGCCGAGTGGGAGCTCGCGCCCGGCGCCGAGCACTACACCGACATCACCGCGCACGTGAGCCGCGACGGCGGGGTCGCCCGTATCGCCTTCCACCGCCCTGAGGTCCGCAACGCCTTCCGCCCGCACACGGTCGACGAGCTCTACCGTGCCCTCGACCACGCCCGACAGGATGCCCGCATCGGGGCGGTGCTGCTGACCGGCAACGGTCCGAGCCCGAAGGACGGCGGCTGGGCGTTCTGCTCCGGCGGGGACCAGCGCATCCGCGGCCGCGACGGGTACAAGTACTCGGATGCGGAGACCGCCGTGGTCAGCGGAGCATCCGCAGCGGCTGTCGGGCGGCTGCACATCCTCGAGGTGCAGCGGCTCATCCGTTTCATGCCCAAGGTCGTCATCGCCGTGGTCCCCGGGTGGGCGGCCGGTGGCGGGCACTCGCTGCACGTGGTGTGCGACCTCACCATCGCCTCCGCCGAGCACGCGCGCTTCAAGCAGACGGACGCCGACGTCGGCAGCTTCGACGCCGGCTACGGCTCGGCCTACATGGCCCGCCAGACGGGACAGAAGTTCGCCCGGGAGGTGTTCTTCCTCGCCGAGGAGTACTCGGCGCAGCGGGCCTACGATGCGGGCGCCGTGAACCGCGTCGTGCCGCACGCCGAGCTCGAGCGCGAGGCGCTGAAGATGGCGCGCACCGTGTTGACGAAGTCGCCGACCGCGATCCGGATGCTGAAGTTCGCCTTCAACGCGGTCGACGACGGGCTCGTGGGGCAGCAGGTGTTCGCAGGCGAGGCCACGCGCCTCGCCTACGGCACCGATGAGGCCGTGGAGGGCCGGGACTCCTTCCTGGAGAAGCGCGCCCCCGACTGGTCGTCCTTCCCCTGGCACTACTGAGCCGGAGAGACGATCGTGACCGCCCTCATCCCGACCGACGCAGAAGACACCGTGCTCCTGCGGGAGGCGCTGCTCCGAGCTCTCGACGAGGGACCGGCCCTCGGCTTCGGGATGCTCGCCGACGCTCCGGCGGAGGTCGACGACGGCATCGCCGCGGTGATCGCGACGTCCGGGTCGAGCGGCGTGCCGAAGCGGGTGGCGCTCAGCGGTGAGGCCCTGCGGGCGAGCGCGGAGGCCACCGCCGCTCGGATCGGCAGCGGTCGCTGGCTGCTCGCCCTGCCGGCCGGCTACGTCGCGGGGCTGCAGGTGATGGTGCGCTCGATCCTCGCGGGCACCGAGCCGACCCGAATCGAGGGGCGGTTCACGCCGCGCGCATTCGCCGAGGCCTCGCGCGGCATGCGGCTCGCCACGACGGCGGGCGTCATTCCCGCCCTCTACACGTCCCTCGTTCCGGCGCAGATCGTGACGCTGCTCGACGCGAGTGCCGAGCCGGGGGTGCTCGCGGCGCTGCAGGCCTACGAAGCCATCCTCGTCGGGGGGCAGGCGCTCCCGGAGCCGCTGCGGGAACGGGCGGCGGACCTCGGAGTCCGTCTCGTGCGCACCTACGGCTCGACCGAGACCAGTGGCGGCTGCGTGTACGACGGCGTCCCGCTCGACACCGTGAACGTCCGCGCGATCGACGGCGAGCTGCGGATCGCCGGCCCCATGCTCGCGGAGGGCTACCTGGGCGACCCGGCGCTGACCGCGCGCACGTTCGCGCGGGACGAGCACGGCATCCGCTGGTACCGGACCGGCGACCTCGGCCTCATCGAAGACGGCGTGGTCCGCGTGCACGGTCGCGCCGACAACGTGATCGTGTCAGGCGGCATCAACATCTCGCTCGACCGGGTCGAGCGCATCGTCCGCGCCGTCCCCGGGCTGCATCAGGCCGTGGTCGTCGGGGTGCCGGATGACCGCTGGGGCGAGGCCTCCGTCATCGTCGCAGCGCGCGGGGAAGCTCTGCGACGCAGCGAGTCCGAGCAACTCGCCCAGGCCAGGGAGGCGGTGGCCGAGGAGATCGGCGCTCACGCCCGTCCGTCCCGCCTGATCCTTGTGGACGAGCTCGACGTCCTCTCCTCCGGCAAGCCCGACCGCGAGGCGATCCGCCTCATGGTCGCCTCCCTCTGACCCGTTGACCCACCCCTTTCGTGCCACCCCGGCCCCTTGCGGCCGTCCGGAAGGGGCCGGGAAACACGCAACGGGGTGGGTCGACGGGAGTGCCAGACTGAGCGCATGGCCTCGTACACGCATGGACACCACGAATCCGTCCTCCGCTCGCACAGTGTGCGGGACATCGCGAACTCGGCGGCCTACCTTCGACCACACCTCACCGCCGAGACCCGGCTCCTCGACGTGGGGGCGGGGCCGGGATCGATCACGGTGGACTTCGCGGGAGTGGTCGCGCACGTCACGGCGACCGAGATCGACGACGCCGCGCTGTCCCTCTCCCGCGACCTCGCCGCCGCGCAGGGAATCGCGAACATCGCCTTCTCCGTCGAGGACGTGCACGCGCTGAGCTTCGCCGACGACTCCTTCGATGTCGTGCACGCGCACCAGGTGCTGCAGCACGTCGCGGATCCGGTGCAGGCGTTGCGGGAGATGCGCCGGGTCGCGAAGCCCGGCGGACTCATCGCCGCCCGCGACGCCGACTACGCGGGCTTCGTGTGGTTCCCGGTGCTCCCGGAGCTCGACCGGTGGCTCGCGCTCTACCGCGCCGCCGCCCGGGCGAACGGCGGAGAGCCGGATGCCGGCCGCCGCCTCCTGGCCTGGGCGCGGGCGGCGGGCTTCGCTGACGTCACGGCGACGGCGTCCACCTGGTGCTACGCGACGCCATCCGAGCGCGCCTGGTGGGGCGGGATGTGGGCCGACCGCATCCTGGAATCGGCGCTCGCCCGGCAGCTCGTGGACCAGGAGATGGCATCGGCGGCCGACCTGCAGGAGATCAGCGACGCCTGGAAGCGCTGGGCCGACGACGGCGACGGCTGGTTCCTCGTGCCGCACGGGGAGATCCTCGCCCGCGCCTGACGGATACATCCCGCGACGGATGCCGGCCCCGAGCCGCTCGCGTAGCGTGGGGGAGTGATCCGTCCGCTGTCCCGTGCCGGCCTCGTCCTCGACATCGTCGGGGCGGTGCTGCTCTTCGTCATCTTCACACCGCTCGGAGTCGTGTTCTACGCACCTCAACCGGAGATGGCCGGCTCGTCCGCGGTCAACGTCATCGGGCTGATCGCGTCCTCGATCTTCCTGTTCGGCGGAGTGGCGATCGGACGCCTCGCTCCCGGTCTCGCGCTCGCCGCGGCCTGGGCCGGGGCCATCGTGCAGATGCTCGCCGGCTTCGGGCCGCTGCCGTCCGATGTCGCCATCCTCCTCGTGCTGTACGCGACCTCCGCATGGGGATCGCGCCGTGTGCTCTGGTGGGGCTTCGGTTCCGTGATCGTCGGTGGGATCGTCGCCGCACTGTACATGGTGCTCGTGGGCGGTGTCGCCTTCGGCTCCGGCAGCGGGTGGGAGCTCGTGACCGGGGGAACCCTGCTCGTCTCGGCATCGATCATGGCGCTCGGGTTCGCGTGGGTGTGCGGCCTGCTGTGGCGGGTCGTGCTGCGCAACCGGCGCACCCGATCGGCGCAGCTGCAAGCCGAGGCGCTGGCGGCGGAGGAGCAGGAACGGGTCCGCATCGCACGGGACATGCATGACGTCGTGGCGCACTCGCTGGCCGTGGTCATCGCGCAGGCCGACGGCGCACGCTACGCTGCGGCGGTGAAGCCGGAGATGGCGACGGAGGCGCTCGGCACCATCGCGCAGACCGCCCGCGGGGCCCTGAGCGACGTGCGCATGCTCCTCACCCAGCTCCGTCATCGGCAGGGCGACGGTCCCCAGCCGACGCTCGCCGACCTCGAGACGCTGTTCGCCCAGGTGCGCCAGGCGGGCATCGAGCCGCGGGTCACCGTCGACCCCATGCCTCCTGGGGAGCCGCCCGGCGCCATCCAGCTCGCCGTCTACCGGATCCTGCAGGAAGCGCTGACCAACGCGATCCGCCACGGCGACGGTGCGGTGGACGTGCATCTCGCATGGCTCCCTGATCGGGTGGACATCGAGGTCCGCAACACCGTGTCTCCCGATTCGCTGCCGGGAACACCGGGAGGACACGGGCTCATCGGCATGCGCGAGCGGGCGCAACTCGTGGGCGGTAGTCTGCAAGCCGAGCGCCGTGGTGCGCAGTTCGTCGTCCAGAGCAGCCTTCCGATCGGAGCCCCGCAGTGATCAGAGTCGTGCTCGTCGACGACCAGGCGCTGTTCCGGGCGGGGATCCGCATGCTCGTGGCTTCTCAGCCGGACCTCGAGGTCGTGGGGGAGGCCGGGAACGGACAGGAGGCGCTCGCCGTCGTTGCCGCGACCCGGCCCGATGTCGTGCTCATGGACATCCGGATGCCGGTGATGGACGGGCTGACCGCGACCGCCGAGATCCTGGCGCGTCCGGAGCCCCCGCGCATCGTCATGCTCACCACGTTCGATCTCGACGAGGCCGCAGCCAGGGCGATCCGGCAGGGAGCGAGCGGGTTCCTCCTCAAGGACGCGGATCCGGAGTTCCTCCTCGCCGCGATCAGGACCGTGCACGCCGGGTCGAGCGTCATCGCAGCCTCGGCGACCAGGGAGCTGTTCGAGCACTTCGCGGAGGCTCCGAAGCCCGTGCCGCCGCAGTACGCCGAGCTGACGGAGCGGGAGCGGGAGATCTTCGCGCTCGCCGCCCGCGGACTCTCGAACGCCGAGATCGCCGCGCGGGAGTTCCTCAGCGAAGCCACGGTGAAGACGCACATCAGCCGCATCCTCACGAAGCTCGCCCTCCGCGACCGCGTGCAGCTCGTGGTCTTCGCGTTCGAGCACGGCCTCGCCTGACGCCGACCCACCCCCTTTCGTTCCTCCCGGCCCCTTGTGGCGGTCCGCAGAGGGGTGGGTCGACCGAAAGGGGGTGGGTCGAGGGGAGGGGGATCATCCTCGCGATGTAGCGGGATGCTTCCCGAGGGCGACGCGGGGGACGGGGGCGCGGAAATAGCGTCGGAACCATGGAGATCACGACCACCGACCTCGGGCTCGCCGCCCGCGTCCAGCACCTGAAGAAGACCTACGGTTCGGGCGAGGGCACCGTCCACGCGCTCGACGACGTGAGCGTCGGCATCCGCCGCGGACAGTTCACCGCCATCATGGGCCCGTCCGGCTCGGGCAAGTCCACCCTCATGCACATCATGGCCGGCCTCGACAGCCCGACCGAGGGGCGGGCGTGGATCGGCGACACCGAGATCACCGGCCTCGGCGACCTCGACCTCACGATCCTGCGCCGCCGCCGCGTCGGGTTCATTTTCCAGGCGTTCAACCTCGTCCCCACGCTCGACGCCCTCGGCAACATCCTGCTGCCGTTCGAGCTCGACGGCCGACGGCCCAGCGCCATCGAGCGGGCACGGATCGACGGTCTCATCGAGACGCTCGGTCTCGGCAAGCGCCTCGGTCACCGTCCGCACCAGCTCTCGGGCGGGCAGCAGCAGCGCGTCGCCATCGCCAGGGCCCTCGCCACCGCCCCCGACCTCGTGTTCGCGGACGAGCCCACCGGCAACCTCGACTCCCAGACCGGGCGGGAGGTGTTGCGGCTGCTCGCTGCCGCCAGCCGGGAGCACGGTCAGTCCATCGCGATGGTCACGCACGACGCGATCGCGGCCAGCCACGCCGACCGGGTGCTCTACCTCGGCGACGGCCGGATCGTCGCAGACCACCCGCGCCAGACCGCGGAGCAGATCTCCGCCTACATGCTCGCCGCGGAGGTGTCGGCATGACCGCGCTCGCCACGGTCGTCCCGGAGACGCGGACGACCGGACCCCGGCTGGCCTGGCTCCGTGACCGCGGCATGGGCGCGAGCGTCCTCGTCGCGGCGCTGTCCTCGGCGTTCGGGGTGTTCCTCGTCGAGATCACCGCCTACATCGGCGCCGTGCTCCAGGCCGATCCGTTCATCGGCGACAGCGGTACCCTCGCGATCGTCGTCGCGATCCTGTCGGTGCTGCTCACGGCGGTGGCGATGTACGTGGCGGCGATCGTCACGGCGAACACGTTCTCGACAATCATCGCCGGCCGCACGCGGCAGATCGCACTGCTGCGCCTCATCGGGGCGACGGCACGGTCGCAGCGGGTGCAGGTCGGCCGGCAGGGCCTCGTCGTCGGGCTCCTCGGAGCGGGGCTCGGGCTGCTCGCCGGCCTCCTCCTCTCGGCGGCCGCCGTCCAGCTCGGCGGCCAGCTCATCGACAACCCGCCGTCGTCCTTCTCTCTCGCGCAGCCGGCTCTCGCGCTCCCGGCGGTCGGCGTCGCGCTCACCACGTGGGCCGCCGCCTGGGTGGGGTCGCGCCGCGTCCTCGCCGTCACGCCGCTGCAGGCCCTGGGCGGTGCCGTCGAGCGCACGCGCGAGGAGGTCTCCGGGCGGAAGGGTCGTCCTATCGGAGCCTGGGTGCTGCTCATCTCCGGTGCGGCCCTGCTCGCTGGTGGCGTCGTGCTCGGTCTCATCACGCCGCTCGGCGTCGTGGTCGCGTTCTTCGGCGGCATCCTCTCCTTCACCGGCCTCGCACTCGGTTCGGTGCTCTTCATGCCGCCGGTGCTCCGGCTCGTGGGGCGGATGTTCGGGTCCAGCGCGACCGCACGCCTCGCGGCCGAGAACGCCCTCCGGTACCCGGAGCGGTCGTCGCGGATGGCCATCGGCGTCGTCATGGGCGTCACGCTGGTGACGATGTTCGCGGTGGCCCTGGAATCGTCGAAGCGCCTGATGACGAGTCAGACCACCGAGGAGATCCCGGCGGAGTTCTTCGCCCCGTACGACGCGTTCGCCGCGATCATGATGGTGCTCGTCGCGGTCTCCGCCGTGATCGCCGCCGTGGGCCTCGTCAACCTGCTCACCATCGGGGTGGTGCAGCGACGCCGCGAGCTCGGGCTGCTGCGCTCGATCGGCCTGTCGAACCGGCAGGTGCGCCGCATGGTGCTGCTGGAGGCGACGCACATCACGGTGGCGGCGACCCTCACCGGACTCGTGCTCGGCGTGCTCTACGGATGGATTGCGGCCCAGTCGCTGCTCGGGTCCGTGCCGGTCCTGCCGGAGTTCACCCCCGCCGGGCTGATCGCTCCGCAGGTGCCGTGGCTGCCCGTGGTGATCATCGTCGCGGCGACCGCGCTGCTCACGCTGGTGGCGGCCGCGACGCCGACCCGGTTGGCGACCAGGGTGGCTCCCGTCGAGGCGCTCGCGGCCGACTGACGGCTCTAGGCTGGACGGATGCCGTCGCCGTTCGATCAGTCCCCGTATCAGGTCCGACTCGACTGGGGAGTATCCGGGCTCGCCCGTCTCGCTCCCGCCGATGTGGTCGTCGTCATCGACGTCCTGCGGTTCTCGTCGACCATCGTGGATGCGGTGGCCGCGGGAGCGGACGTCGACCTCTCGACGGCCCTCGGATGGTCGCGGAACGGGGCGGCGGTCGCGGCCGCCTCCCCCGCCGGATCCACGGTCCTGCTCGGCGCGATCCGCAACGCCGGTGCCGTGGCCAGAGCCGTGCAGGCGGAGCAGGAGCGTCGGCAGGGTCGCACCTCGGTGGCGCTCATCCCGGCCGGGGAGCTCGATGCCGCGGGAGAGCTCCGCGTCGCGGTGGAGGACCAGCTCGGGGCCGGGGCGATCGCTGCGGCGCTCACCGACCTCGGCATCGACCACACGGCGCCGGATGCGGCCGTGGCAGCGGAGGGTTTCCGTTCCCTGCGCCGCGCGCTGAAGCACCTGATCGGGGCGACGGGCTCCGGTCGTGAGCTGCAGGCCGGTGTCCCGGCGACGGACCGGATCCGGGCCGCCGGGCTGGTGCCGACGAGCATCGCCGACGCGGCCGTCCTGGATGCGGTGGACGCGGTCCCGGTTCTGCGCGACGGGCGGTTCACGCGCTTCGAGTGAGCGGGTTCCGCGTAGGGTCGAGGAATGAGGTTCCTCCCCGCTTTCCTCGTCGATGCCGTCCTCGTCCTGGTCTTCGCCGCCATCGGCCGAGCCTCGCATCAGGAAGACCCGGCAGGCTTCCTCCTCACGGCCTGGCCCTTCCTCGTCGCCCTGCTGCTGGGGCATGCTGCCGCGTTCCTGCTGCCCGCGCGTCCGCGGCGGCCCTGGTCGCTGCCGTGGGGCGCGGTCGTCTGGGCGGTGACCGTCGTCGGAGGGATGCTGCTGCGGCTGCTCAGCGGTGACACCGCGGAGCTGCCGTTCATCATCGTCGCCACGCTGGTGCTCGGGGCGTTCCTCCTCGGTTGGCGTGGTCTCACCGCGCTGGTGCGCCGAAGCCGTGGCCACCGCGAGACCGCGCCCGAGACGGGGCTCACCGAGCCCCTCGAAGCCACGGCGGAGCGGGACGCGGCCGCGGACCCGCCCGCCTCGGACGCTGAGGAGGAGCCTGAGGCGTCCGCACCTGCCGAGGAGGACGCTGCCGCTTCCGAAGAGCAGCCGCGTCCCGGCGGCACTCCCGCCTGACTCAGCGCGGCGCCTGTGCCGCCAGTCGAGCGTCCGTGGTGATCTCGCGACGCGTCCAGGCGAACAGGTGCTGGGCGTCGAACGTCCGGGAACACCGGGCGCAGGACGTGGCTCGGGTCGGGCGTCGGTGGCGGTAGGTGACGTGGCCAGCCGGGCAGCGGCCCACCCACGGGGCGAGCTCGACCGCGGTCTCCCCATGGTGCGTGGTCCCGCCGATGTACCCCAGGTCGCGCGCCACGCGCTTCCACGCGGGGCCGTGGGCGGCCTTGTGACCGGCGAGCGCGTGGGCGACCTCGTGGAGGAGCACCTGATGGATCTCGTCGTCGTCGAACCGTGCCGCGAGATACCGCGACACGGTGATGCGCTTGCGGGTGTAGTCGCACTGCCCCGCACGTCGCTTGGCATGGTCGAAATCGAACGACCAGCTGTCGTCGAGATGCAACCGGATCAGTGCTTCGCCCCAGACGCGCACGCGGTCAAGTTCCGCCATGCGCCCAGGCTAAGGCATGCCGCAGACAGTGGGGTGCTGCGACGTCAGCCGGCGATGAGCTGCGACGGACGGCGGCGCTCCACGGCCTCGATGGCGAGGAGCACGGTCTCGAGCTCGCGGTCCTCGGCGCCGGACTCGCGGCGCAGGAACAGTGACTGCTTGAAGCTCTCCCGCGCCGTCTCGTAGTCCCCGGCGTCGTAGGCGTTCTTGCCGTGGTGCTGGTAGGCGAAGGCGGCGATCGACAGCCACCGCTGGCCCTCCGCCTCCGCGGCGCACGTGGCGAGTTCCTGCTCGGCGGCGGCATATGCTCCGCGGTACTGCAGGATCGTGGCGTGGAGCACGCGGGCGCGGAGCACATCCTTGCGCGTGCCGGCCATCCGGGCCTGTCGCACGGCCTCGTCGGCGAGGACGAGAGCATCGTCCAGGCGACCGAGAACCTTCAGCAGCCAGACGCGCTCGAGCAGGGCGGGAAGGCTGCGCTGGTCCTCGATCTCGTCCAGACGGGCGGCGCACTCGTCGAGATCGACGCGTTCGCGGAGGCTCTCCTGGTCGTATCCCCGGATCAAACTCATTGCTCTCCTTCCGCGCGTCCCCGCGACTGTCCCCATCCAGTGTGCCTGCCGCTTCCATGCTCCCCGGGGCGGCGCGCCCGGTCAGCGCAGGAACAGCGAGGCATCCGGGCGCGGGGAGGCGACGGCGTCGGCGTCCGTGACGATGCGGGCGCCCTGCAGGAACGCCCTCGCCTCGTCGCCCTGCGCGATCTTCGCGGGGTGCGGGCCGGCAGCGAGCATCCGCGGCAGCCACTCGGTCGGCAGCGGGGTGGCGGATGCGGCGACCACGAGGTTGCCGAACCGGCGGCCTTTGAGCACCTGGGTGTCGGCGAGGATCCCGATCTCGGGAAGGACCTCGGCGATCGTCGCGGCCTGTCGCCGGGCGAAGGCGAGACCGGGGCCGTCGGCGACGTTGACCAGCAGCGCACCGCCCGGTGCGAGCAGCGCCGCGAGCTCGCGGTAGAACTCCACGCTCGTGAGGTGGGCGGGGGTCTGCGCGCCAGAGTACACGTCGGAGACGACGAGATCGCACGCGGCGTGCAGGGCGGCGGGGAGCTTGTGGACCCCCTCCCGCGCATCGCCGATGCGCAGGCGGATGGACGCGCCCTTCGGCAGTGGGAGGTGCTCGCGGACGAGCTGGACGAGCGGGGCCTCCAGCTCGATGACCTGCTGGCGGGACCCCGGCCGTGTCGCGTCGATGTACCGGGGAATGGTCAGCGCGCCGGCGCCGAGGTGCACGGCGGTGAGCGGACCGGGACGGAGCTGGTCGATCACCGCGCCCATCCGCACGATGTACTCGAAGTGCAGGTGCGTGGGGTCGTCCAGGTCGACGTGCGACTGCGGGGTGTCGTCGACGACGAGCTCGAAGCCGCTGGTGAACTCGGAGGGGATGACCCGCGCAAGGCCGCCGTGGTCGAGGCGGGCCTGGGGGTGCTCGGTGTCCCGTGTCCGTGTCCGTCCCATGTCGTCGAGCCTACGCCGCGGGCGTTTCCGTCAGCGCTGGTTGCCGACCGCGCAGGTCTCCTGCTCCAGGGTCTGACCGGAGACTTCAGGGGGCAGCGTCGCGCGGGCGTCCGGTGCGGGGCTGGCATCAGGGCCCGGCGTGGACTCCGGAGCGGTCGGGGTCGCGGGGGCCGGGGTCACCAGCTCCACCCCGCGATGCGTCGCGACGTCTCCGGTGAGCTGCAGCGGCTTGCCGGCCCGCACCGCATCCCACAGTGCGGCGGCGGCGTCCTCATCGGGCACGACCTTGTCATCGTCGAAGGGGTCGACCACGTTCGGGTACTGCACGAAGGCGAAATCGCCGAACTCCACATCCTTGAGGGCGAGCGCGAGCTGCGCCAGCCGCAGCGGGTCGGCGAGCTCGTCGCTCGGGTCGATGTTGTCGGCGATCGCGTTCGTCAGCCGCAGCACCTTCGGGACATCGGTCAGTGTCTCCTCGCTGAGCACCTTCTTGGCGAGCCGCGACATGTACTGCTGCTGGTTGGAGATGCGGGCGAGGTCGCTCTCGTCTCCCACTCCGTGCCGAGTGCGGATGAACTGCAGAGCCTCGACGCCCGAGACGGTTCGCATGCCCGCCGGCCAGTCGATGCCGGTGTGGCGGTCGCGGATGCCGTCGCCGGCGATGCAGACCTCCACGCCGCCGATCGCGTCCGTGACGGCCATGACGCCGTCGAAGCTGATCTTGGCCGCGAACTCGACGGGGATGTCGCCCAGTTCGCTCACGGTCTTCGCCACACAGGAGAGCCCTGCGTGCTCGAACAGCGAGTTCATGGGTGCCTTCTCCATCGCGGACGCGACGGAGCCGTCCTCGCGGGTGCACTCCGGCACGGGCACGCCGAGGTCGCGGGGGAGCGACACGACGCTCACGTTCCGTGGGACGGCGGACACGTGCACCAGGAGATTGACGTCGTTGCGACGGAGGCCGTCCGCCTCGGAGCAGCGCTCATCGAAGAGCGCGGTGGCTTTCGGACCGCACTCGTCGGTCCCCACGATGAGGATGCTGAAGGCCTTGTCGTCGGGATACGCGCCGATCGTGGGCGGGTCGACCTCGGGCGCACCTTCCAGTGTCACGGCACCGTCGCCCACGCGGTTGAAGATGTCCCAGACGAGGAACCCCGCGACCGCCGCGGTCGAGACGAGCACCACGGCGAGGCCGATGCCCAGCCCGCGCAGCACGCGGGAAGCGCGTCGACGCGGGGGTTGCGGGGCGTGCCGGGGGAGCGGGCGGCGATCGGCGTCTGGTCCTCGGCGGGGCATGCGGGGAGCCTACCCCGGAGGCCTGATGTTACGGGGGTATGACGATTCTGGGAGGAACTTGCAGGGAATTAGTTAGTCGTGAATACTTTTTCCTATCCCCGGTACGCACCCGATGCACACCTGGACTTTCAAAGAGGAGATCCCCCCATGCACAAGCGCATTCTTCCGGCGGTGGCGCTCGGCGCCGTCGCCACGATCGCTCTGGCCGGCTGTGCCGGCGGCAGCGGTGACAACGGCTCGACCGACGGCGAGGGCCAGGAGCTGACCGTCTGGATCATGAAGGGGACCAACCCCGACGCGACCGCCTTCTACGACAAGGTCTCGGAGGCCTTCGAGGAGGAGACCGGCGCGAAGGTCACCATCGAGGAGATCCAGTGGGCGGACGCCCACGACCGCTTCGTGACCTCGATCGCCGGCGGCACGACCCCCGACATCGCCGAGACCGGTACCACCTGGACCGCCGAGTTCGCCGACGCCGGCGCCCTCCTCCCGCTCGACGAGTACGTCGACGCCGAGGACGGCCTGCGTGACGATCTCGTCGAGGGCCTCGCCGTCGCCGGTACCTACGAAGACGAGCTGTACGGCATGCCGTGGTATGCGGGTGTCCGCTCCATCGTCTACCGCACCGATGTCTTCGAGGAGCTCGGCCTCGAGGCTCCGAAGACCTGGGACGACATCGTCGCCGCGGGTGAGGCCATCAAGGCCGCCAAGCCCGACATGCTGCCCTTCCCCGTCGCGGGCGACGCCGAGTTCCAGGTCTACCCCTGGGTCTGGGGCGCCGGCGGCGAGATCGCCACGAAGGACGGCGACACCTGGACCAGCGAGCTCGACAGTGCCGAGTCGCAGGCCGGCATCGAGTTCTACACGGGCCTGGCCACCGAGCACGGCTTCTCGTCGGCCGGTGCCACCACGTGGAAGGAGACCGACCTCCGGGACGCCTTCACCCAGGGCAACGTCGCGATGATGCTCTCCGGCTCCTGGACGCCGAACGCCCTCATCGAGGCCAACCCCGAGCTCGAGGGCAAGATCGGCGCAGCCGTGATCCCCGGCCAGGACGGCGGCATCGCGCCCTCCGTGCTCGGCGGCTCGCACCTGTCGGTGTTCAACACCACGAAGAACGCCGACCTCGCGTGGGAGTTCGTCCAGCTCATGACCACCGGTGAGTTCGCCGAGCAGTGGTCGAACGAGACCGGCTACTTCCCTGGCGTCCAGTCGGCGATGGAGGAGGCCCTCGCCTCGACCGACCCGCTGGTCGCTCCGTTCGCCGAGCAGATGGTCGACGGCGGCGCGTCCGTCCCGGTCACGCCGAACTTCGGCGCCGTGCAGGCGAAGAAGACCACGAACGCCATGATCCAGGCCATCCTCAGCGGGCAGAAGGACGTCGCGACCGCGACGAAGGACGCCGCCGCCGAGATGACCGAACTGCTCAACCAGTAAGGAACCATTCCTTCCATGTCGATGGTGCAAGCGCCACTGCCGGCCACGAAGGCGGAGCCCTCCTCCGCCTCCGTGGCCGGCGGCCGGAAGCGTCGGGGTCTCTCGATCGTCACGGCCCGCCCCTGGCTCCTCCTCGCCCCCGGGCTGATCATCCTCGCGGTGCTCATGCTCTGGCCGCTCGTGCAGGTGTTCCTCTACTCGCTGCAGGACTACGGTCTGCGCGAGATCAACACCGGTGAGAGCAACTGGATCGGGCTGGACAACTACGCCGAGGCGCTCACCAATCCGACCCTGTGGACGGTGGTGCTCCCCAACACGGTCGGCTTCGCGGCCGTCGCGGTGTTCACCACCGTCGCACTCGGCACCCTCGTCGCGCTGCTGCTGGCGCGCCTGGGCACCGTGTGGCGCACCATCGTCTCCAGCTGCATCATGGTCGCGTGGGCGATGCCCGCCGTGACCGGCACGTACGTCTGGACCTTCATCTTCGATGCCGACCGCGGCATCTTCAACAGCGTCCTGCAGGACCTCGGCCTCATCGACGGGCAGGTCAACTGGTTCACCAACCAGTGGTCGTTCTACGCGATCGTGCTGCTGAACGTCGTCCACCACGGCTTCCCGTTCGTGGCGATCACCGTGCTCGCCGGGCTCCTGGGCGTCTCGAAGGAGATGCTGGAGGCCGCGGCGCTCGACGGAGCGGGGGCGTGGCGCCGCTTCTGGAAGATCATCTTCCCGACGCTCAAGCCCGTCTTCTCCGTCGTCATCATCCTGTCGACGATCTGGGACTTCAAGGTCTTCGCGCAGGTCTACCTCATGCCCGGCGGCAGCGGCGGCAACCGTCAGGTGCTCAACCTCGGCGTGTGGTCGTACGTGGAGTCGTTCGGTCAGAACCGCTACGGCTTCGGCGCCGCGCTCGCCGTGCTGCTGACGCTCGTCCTGATCGGCATCACGATCGTCTACATCCGCTCCCTCATGAAGGAGGACGAGCTGTGAACCCCCGCCCCAGGCTCCGGTCACGCATCGGACTCGGCATCGGCGTCGCCGCCGTCCTCGTCTTCACCCTGTTCCCCGTCTACTGGATGGTCTCCAGCGCGTTCGACGCCAAGGCGTCCAGCGGTGGACAGTCGCTCCTCCCGCAGGAGTTCACGTGGGACAACTTCGCCTTCGTGCTCACCGAGGGCGGCTTCGGCACCTACCTGCGCAACTCGGCCATCGTGGCCCTCGTCACGGTGCTCGTCAGCGCCATCGTCTGCCTGCTCGCGGCGGTCGCCGTCGCGCGGTTCCGCTTCAAGTTCCGCACCACGGTGCTGATGATGATCCTCGTCGTGCAGATGGTGCCGCTCGAGGCGCTGGTCATCCCGCTGTTCCTCCAGGTCAAGAGCCTCGGTCTGCTCAACAGCATCATCGGCCTGATGGTCGTCTACGTGGCGCTGTCGCTCGCGTTCGGCATCTGGATGCTGCGCGGCTTCGTCGCCGCCGTCCCGGTCGAGCTCGAGGAGGCTGCGTACATCGACGGCGCGAGCTGGTGGCGGATGTTCCGCTCCATCCTGCTGCCGCTGGTGATGCCCGGTCTCGTCGCGACGAGCATCTTCAGCTTCATCACGGCGTGGAACGAGTTCATCTTCGCCATGACGATCCTCGGCGCGCAGACCGACCAGTACACGGTGTCGATCGGACTCAAGTCGTTCTTCGGCCTGTACTCCAACGACTGGGGCAGCATCATGGCCGCCTCGACGATCATCACCGTTCCCGTCATGATCTTCTTCGTCATCGTGCAGCGCCGGCTCTCCGCCGGCATGGTCGCGGGGGCGGTGAAGGGATGACCGACGAGCTCGAGCGCCTGGCCAACGGTGTGCTCTGGCCCGGGTTCTTCGGCACCACGGCACCCACGTGGCTCGTGGACGAGCTGCATGACGGCCTGGCCGGTGTCGTGTACTTCGGGCAGAACGTGGGCGAGGGACTACCCGCGCTGAGCGCCCAGATCCTCGACGCGAATCCGGACGCCCTGATCGGCGTGGACGAGGAGGGCGGCAGCGTCACGCGCCTCGAGTCCGCCACCGGCTCCACCCTCCCGGGCGCCGCGCAGCTCGGTGCCCTCGACGACGTCGTCGCGTCCGAGCGGACCGGGACGGAGCTCGCCCGTCGCGTGCGCGCCGTCGGTGCGAACGTCGTGCTCGGTCCGGTCGCCGACGTCAACACCGACCCGCGCAACCCCGTCATCGGCGTGCGGTCGTTCGGATCCGATGAGGCGCTGGTGACCCGCCACGTCGTCGCCACGGTCGACGGCATCCAGGACGGCGGGGTCGCCGCATGCGTCAAGCACTTCCCCGGTCACGGTGACACTCACCTCGACTCCCACCACGCGCTGCCCGAGATCGCGCTCGACGTGGACGAGTACGAACGCGTGCATCTCGAGCCGTTCCGCGCGGCGGTCGAGGCGGGCGTCGACGCGATCATGACGGCGCACATCGTCGTCCCCGCGTGGGGCACACAGCCGGCCACCCTCAATCCGCGGGTGCTCGGCATGCTGCGGGAGTGGGGCTTCCAGGGCGTCATCATCACGGACGCGCTCGACATGGCCGCGATCCGCGAGACCGTCGGACTCGGCGGAGGTGCCGCCCTCGCGCTCGCCGCCGGTGCCGACCTCCTCTGCATCGGCAACCCGACCAACCCCGGCGATGCCGCGCTGCCCGACCAGGACCGGCGCGATTTCCTCGCCGCCCGCGACGGGATCGTCGCCGCCCTGCGCGACGGCTCGCTGTCGCGGGAGCGCGTCGAGGAAGCCGCTGCGCGGGTGTCGGCCCTCGCCGCCAAGATCCGCGCGGGCGAGACCGCCCCGGAGGAGGCGCCGGCCTACGACGCCGCGGAGATCGTCCGCGGAGCCGTCTCGGTCGAGGGCGGTGCCCCCGAGATCGCCGACGCTCTTGCAGTGATCGACGCGCGACGCCGCTCGACGCTCGCTGTGGACAGCGCGGCGTCGTACGTGGCTGACGCGCTCGCGGGGGAAGGCCTGCGGGTGCGGCTCGACGTGGCCGCACGCCCCGTGGGCGAGCAGGATGCCGTGATCGACGAGGTCGCCGCGGCGACCGGCAGGACGGTCGTCCTCGTGGATCGTCCGGATACCGAGCCGGCCCAACGTGCGCTGATCGAGCGGACGGCTCTCCGGGATCCGGGAGCGGTCGTGGTGAACGTCGGCCTCCCGGCCAGGGAACCCCTGCCGCTGCCGACCATCGAGGTCGGCGCCGCCAGCCGACTCGGCGCACAGACCGCACGGGACGCCCTCCTCGGTCGTTTCCGGCCGCGACAGAGGACGACCGCCGCCGGTTGAGACAGGATCAGCGCATGGACGACGACGTTCTGGCCGTGGTGCGGCGCTCCCTCCCCAAGCTCAGCGCGGCGGAGGGACGTGTCGCCGAGACGATCCTCGGAGACCCCACCCTCGTCGTGGACCTCGCGATCAACGACCTCGCGCAGCTCTGCCGGACCTCGCTCTCGACGGTCGCGCGGTTCGCGCAGTCGCTGGGCTACAGCGGGTACCGGGAGCTGCGGGTGGCGGTCGCCCGCGCGGTCACCCTCGCGCAGGCGCAGCAGGCCCGCTTCGGACTGGACTCGACCGCGATCGACCGCGACGACGGGCCTGCTGCGATCGCCGCGAAGCTCGCGGCGCAGGAGATCGACGCGATCGAGAAGACCGCACGGGCCCTGGATGCGGACGCCCTCGACCGGGTGGCGCGGGCCGTGGTCGTCGCCCGACACATCGACCTGTTCGGTCAGGCGGCCTCGTCGCTGACGGCCCAGGACCTCCAGCTCAAGCTCTCCCGCATCGGCTGCTCGGTGACCCACTCCGCCGACCCGCACCTCGCGATCACCGCGGCGTCGCTGCGATCGTCCGCCGACGTGGCGATCGCCTTCTCGCACGGCGGGGAGACGGCCGAGACCGTGCGCGCGCTCGAGGTCGCCCGGGCGACAGGCGCGCTCGCGGTGGCCGTCACGAGCGCGGCGGATTCCCCGCTCGCGGCCATCGCCGACGTCGTCCTCCTCAGCCAGGCGCAGGAGTCACCGTTCCGGATGGCCGCCATGTCGAGCCGGATCGCGCAGCTCGCGCTCATCGACGTGCTGTTCGTGCGGATCGTGCAGCACCGCGGTGAGCACGTCGCCGTGTCGCTGCAGCGCACGCACGACGTGGTCCCGCCCCGGCGCGGACAGCCCGTGGACTGAGCGTCGCCGGATCAGTCGACGTGGTCGCGCGTGCTGGCGATCGCGCGCGTCGCGATGCGGTGCGCGCGGGCCAGGCTTCCGGGCAGCGTCAGGCCCGTGAGGACGCCGGCGAGGAAGCCCGCGGCGAACGCGTCTCCCGCGCCGATGGTCTCCACGACCGGCGCAGCCAGAGCATCGCTGGCCACCCGCTCCGCGCCGTCGAACGCCACCGCACCGGCGGGGTCGGTCACGACGAGGTACCGGGGCTCGGGGAGGAGCGCACGGAGGTCGTCCGGTTCGCTCGTCCCGAACACGGTCTCGGCATCCGGCCGGGTGCAGAAGACGATGTCCGCGCGGCGGGCGAGGTCGGTGAGAAGGTCGTATCCCTCCTGCTCGCGACCCCGCCACAGCGCAGGACGCCAGTTGAGGTCGAAGCTGACGAGGCGGCCAGGACGCGGCGCTGCCACCAGGGATTCCTGGGCGGCCCGAGCCGATGGCGAGAGGGCGGGCGTGATGCCGGATGTGTGCACGAGAGCGGCGGCGGCGAGCAGCTCAGCCGCCACGGGTGACGCCAACGACGCCGGCGACAGCCCGGCGGCGGCGGAACCCGCGCGGTAGTAGTGCATGGTCCCGTCGACCGCGCCGTCCGGCCGGGGCGCCAGCTCCTTGACGTAGATCCCCGTCGGCGCGACCGGGTCGACCTCGACGGCCCGGTCGTCGACGCCGTGGGCTCGCAGCTCGGCGGTGAGGAAGCGGCCGAAGCCGTCGTCTCCGACGCGGGAGACGACCGCGGTCCGGACGCCGGCCGAGGCGAGCGCGATCGCCGTGTTCCACTCCGCGCCCGCGAGCGAGCGCTGGAACGTACGGCAGGTCTCGAGCGGCCCGGCGGTGGCGGAGACGAGGGCGACCAGACCCTCGCCGAGGCACACGACGAGGGGAGTGGTGTCCGGCACGTTCTGGACATTACCGGATCGACGGGGCCCTGCGTCGATACCGGATCGCAACTTCCGACTCTTGGCATCCGACGGGCTGCTGGGTACCTTCGAGGAATCACCGTCTCCGCGGCGACGATGCCCGGAGACGCGCAAGGAAGCGCCCGACAGGGAAGGTCATACGCACATGCACCAGTCAGCCATGCCTCGGCGAGGACTCGCCGCCGTCACCGGAGCGACCATCGCCGCTCTCGCTCTCGCCGGATGCGTCGCCAGCGAGCGCGGGGACGACGGCTCCGAAGGATCGGGCGACGTCGACAGCACCTTCGTCTTCGCCGCCTCCTCGGATCCCGCGAGCCTCGACCCGGCGTTCGCGCAGGACGGTGAGACCTTCCGCGTCTCGCGCCAGATCTTCGAGGGTCTGGTCGGCACCGAGCCGGGCACGGCCGACCCGGCGCCGCTGCTGGCGGAGTCGTGGGAGTCGTCCGAGGACGGCATGTCGCACACCTTCGCGCTGAAGGAGGGCGTGACGTTCCACGACGGCACCCCGTTCAACGCCGAGGCCGTCTGCGCCAATTTCGACCGTTGGTACAACTGGACCGGCCTCGCCGCCTCCGAGGCCTTCGGGTACTACTACAACAAGCTCTTCAAGGGCTACGCGTCGAACCCGGAGGACGCGGTCTACAAGTCCTGCACGCCGGACGGCGAGAACTCCGTCACGATCGAGCTGAACAAGCCGTTCGCCGGTTTCATCGCCTCGCTGTCGCTCCCGGCGTTCGGCATGCAGAGCCCTTCGGCGATGCAGGAGTTCGGCGCCGACGAGGTCGGCGGCACCGCCGAGGCTCCGCAGCTCTCGGAGTACGCCATGGGCCACCCCGTCGGTACCGGCCCGTATCAGTTCGAGGACTGGGAGCCGGACGAGCAGGTCACCCTCACCGCCTATGACGACTACTGGGGCGAGGCCGGCCAGATCGAGAAGATCATCTTCCGGACGATCGGTGACCCGACGGCCAGTCGGCAGGCGCTCGAATCCGGCTCGATCGACGGCTACGACCTGGTCGGTCCTGCCGACACGAAGGCGCTGGAGGAAGACGGCTTCACCATGGTGTCGCGACCTCCCTTCACGGTTCTCTATCTCGCTTTCAACCAGGCGATCCCGGAGCTGCAGGATCCGAAGGTGCGCGAGGCGCTGTCCTATGCCGTCGATAAGGACGCGCTGATCAGCCAGGTGCTTCCGGAGGGTACGGAGAAGGCGACGCAGTTCGTCCCGCCGGTGGTCAACGGCTACAACGACGAGGTCACCACGTACGATTACGACCCGGAGAAGGCCAAGGAGCTCCTCGCGGAGGCCGGCTACGACGAGGCGAACCCGCTGACGCTGACCTTCAACTACCCGGTCAACATCTCGCGGCCGTACATGCCGGACCCCGAGCAGATCTTCACCGTGCTGTCGTCGCAGCTCTCCGAGGTCGGCGTCGAGACCACCCCGGTCTCGGAGGAGTGGGTCGAGTACCTCGATCGCACCACCGGCACCGCCGACCACGGCATCCACCTCCTCGGCTGGACCGGCGACTACAACGACACGGACAACTTCGTCGGGGTGTTCTTCGGCCAGCAGAGCTCGGAGTGGGGCTTCGACAACCCGGAGCTGTTCCAGAAGCTGACCGAGGCTCGCGGGGTCCCCAACCTCGACGAGCAGACCGCGCTCTACGAGGACATCAACGAGATGGTCGCGGAGTTCATCCCGGGCGTCCCGCTCGCGCACCCGGCGCCGACGCTCGCTTTCGACCCCCGCGTCGAGAGCTACCCCGCCAGCCCGGTGAACGACGAGGTCTTCACGGACATCGTCCTCACGAAGTAGGCCGGACCATTTGATATGCCGAGCCCCGGTTCCGCCCTCGGCGGGACCGGGGCACGGCGTACCTTCTGATCGACGGAGAACTCTGTGCTGCGCACCATCGGCAGGCGACTGCTGTTCCTCATCCCTACCCTGTTCGGGCTCAGCATCCTGCTGTTCGCCTGGGTCAGGGCCCTCCCCGGCGGCCCTGCGGTCGCCCTCCTCGGCGAGAAGGCCACGCCGGAGGCCATCGCCAGGGTCAACGAGCTGTACGGCTTCAACAAGCCCCTGATCGAGCAGTACTTCATCTGGATCACCCGGCTGCTGCAGGGCGACTTCGGCACCTCCATCCAGACCAACCGGCCGGTCACGGAGGAGTTCCTCCGCCGATTCCCGGCGACGATCGAGCTGAGCGTCGCGGCGCTCATCTTCGCGATCGGTGTCGGCATCCCGCTCGGCTACTGGGCGGCCCGCCGCCACGGCAAGTTCACCGACCACGCGTCGGTCGTGCTGAGCCTGATCGGCATCACCATCCCGGTCTTCTTCCTGGCCTTCATCCTCAAGTACGTCTTCGCCGTGCAGCTGGGCTGGCTGCCGTCGGACGGTCGGCAGAACCCCCGGATCGATGCGACCCATCCCACCGGCTTCTACGTCTGGGACGGCATCATCACGGGGGAGTTCGACGCCGCGTGGGATGCCATCCTCCACCTCATCCTCCCGGCGCTCGCCCTGGGCACCATCCCGCTCGCGATCATCGTCCGCATCACCAGAGCGAGCGTCCTGGAAGTCCAGAACGCCGACTACGTGCGCACGGGGCGGGCGAAGGGCGTCGGCTCCGCGACGCTGCGCAACCGGTTCATCCTCCGCAACGCGATGCTCCCCGTCATCACGACGATCGGTCTGCAGACCGGATTGCTGATCTCCGGGGCGGTGCTCACCGAGACGGTGTTCGCCTTCCCCGGCATCGGGTCGTTCCTCGCGCGGGCGATCTTCACGCGCGACTTCCCGGTGCTGCAGGGGTTCATCATCTTCATCGCGATCGCCTACGCCCTCATCAACCTGGCCGTGGACGTGTCGTACAGCTTCATCGATCCGAGAGTGAGGGTGCAGTGATGTCCTCCTCCCTCATCCGAAAGGAGGCGGTCGCATGAGCATCGCCCTCCCTCCCGCACAGGGGCCGTCCGCCGAGAGCGGCGGCAGCATCGACACCGTCGCGATCGCCCAGGCCGACCTCAAGGACGGCGGCGGCGGTTTCTGGCGCGACGTCTTCCGCCGGCTCCGGCGCAACCCGACGGCGTGGATCGGCGCCGTCATCGTGCTCCTCTTCCTCCTCGTCGCGGTGCTCGCGCCGGTCCTCGCTCCCTACCCGGAGACCGCGCTCCCGGGGGCGAAGGAGATCACGCCCACGCACATCCCGGGCCCGGGGGAGCTGCCGCAGTTCCCCCTCGGCCTCGACCGCTTCGGCGGCGACGTGCTCTCCAAGCTCATCTGGGGCGCCCAGGCATCGCTGCTGATCGGCGTCGTCTCCACCGCGATGGGACTCGTCGGCGGGATGATCCTCGGCCTCATCGCCGGCACGTTCGGCGGCTGGGTCGACACCGTCATCATGCGCGTGGTCGACATCATCCTCTCGGTGCCGAACCTCCTGCTGGCGGTGTCGATCGCCGCGATCCTCGGACAGACGCCGTACGCCGTGATGATCGCCATCGGGGCCTCGCAGGTGCCGATCTTCGCGCGACTGCTGCGGGCGTCGATGCTCCAGCAGCGCTCCAGCGACTACGTGCTCTCGGCGCAGACACTCGGCCTCGGCCGCGGACGCATCACGATGTCGCACGTGCTGCCGAACGCGATCGGGCCGGTCATCGTCCAGGGCACGCTCACCCTCGCCACCGCCGTGATCGACGCCGCCGCGCTGTCGTTCCTCGGCCTCGGCGGCGGGCGCCCGGAGACGGCGGAGTGGGGACGCATGCTCACCTATGCCCAGTCCGAGCTCGCCATCGCGCCGTGGCTGGCGTTCTTCCCCGGCATCTGCATCGCCGTCACCGCACTCGGGTTCACCCTGCTCGGTGAGGCGCTGCGCGAAGCCATGGACCCGAGGACGAGGGCACGATGATCACCCGCGACGAAGGCGCCGTGCGCGCCGCGAAGGAGAACCGCATGGCGGACGAGCCCCTGCTGTCGGTCGAGGGCCTGGCGGTGGACTTCGCCACCATGGACGGCGTCGTGCACGCGGTCGAGGGCGTCGACCTGGAGATCCGGCCCGGCGAGACCGTGGCGATCGTCGGCGAGTCCGGATCGGGCAAGTCGACGACCGCGATGGCGATCATCGGTCTGCTCGCGGGCGGCGGGAAGGTGGCGGCCGGGAGCATCAAGCTCGACGGGCGGGACATCTCCCGCGCCTCCGAGAGCGAGCTGCGCACCATCCGCGGCCGGGACATCGGCCTCGTCCCGCAGGATCCCATGTCCAACCTGAACCCGGTCGCCAAGATCGGCACCCAGGTCGCCGAGACGCTGCTCGCGCACGGCCTCGCCACGCGGCAGAACGTGCAGGCCAAGGTCGTCGAAGCGCTTTCGGCCGCCGGTCTGCCGGATCCGGAGCGTCGGGCGAAGCAGTACCCGCACGAGTTCTCCGGCGGCATGCGGCAGCGGGCGCTCATCGCCATCGGGCTGGCGTGCAAGCCGCGGCTGCTCATCGCGGACGAGCCGACGAGTGCTCTGGACGTGACGGTGCAGCAGACCATCCTCGATCAGATCGGGGAGATGACGAGGGAGCTGGGCACCGCCGTGCTCCTCATCACGCACGACCTCGGACTCGCCGCGGAGCGGGCCGAGCGGGTGATCGTGATGCACCGCGGCAAGGTCGTCGAGCAGGGACCGGCGCGTCGGATCCTCGAGGATCCGCAGCACCCGTACACCCAGTCGCTCGTGAAGGCCGCGCCGTCGGTCGCGGTGGCCCGCCTGCGTCCGGAGGCCTTCGTCCGCGACGCTTCGACAGGCTCGGCGACCCAGGAGGCCCCTTCGGCAGGCTCAGCGACCCAGGAGGGCGCTTCGACAGGCTCGGCGACCCAGGAGGGCGCTTCGACAGGCTCAGCGACCCATCAGGGGCCCGGGTCCCTGAGCTCGTCGAAGGGCAACATCGTCGAGATCGAGAACCTCACCAAGGTGTATCCGGTGCGCGGCAAGCATGAGGACTTCGTGGCCGTCGACGACGTCTCGCTCGCGATCCCGCGCGGGGAGACCGTCGCGATCGTGGGGGAGTCCGGATCGGGCAAGACCACGACCGCGCGCATGCTCCTCAAGGTGATCGAACCCACGAGCGGCCTCATCCGCTACGAGGGCAAGGACATCTCGACGCTGAGCCGCGCGGAGACGAAGGACTTCCGTCAGCGGGTGCAGCCGATCTTCCAGGATCCGTACTCCAGCCTGAATCCGATGTTCACGATCGAGCGCCTGATCGCCGAGCCGCTGGAGTTCTACAAGCGGGGGAGAGGGGCGGACCGGCGCAAGCGCGTGCGGCAGCTCCTGGACGACGTCGCCCTGCCGCAGTCGATGCTCCGGCGCTACCCCTCCGAGCTCTCCGGCGGGCAGCGACAGCGGGTGGCGATCGCTCGGGCGCTGGCCCTGTCGCCGGATCTCATCGTGTGCGACGAGCCCGTGTCCGCGCTCGACGTGCTCGTGCAGGATCAGATCCTCCGGCTGCTGGGCGACCTGCAGCGCGAGTACGGGCTGAGCTACCTGTTCATCTCGCACGACCTCGCGGTCGTGCGGCTCATCAGCGACTACGTGTGCGTGATGAAGGACGGGAAGCTCGTGGAGGCCGCGTCGTCGGAGGAGATCTTCACGAACCCCCGCGACCCCTATACGCGGCGCCTCCTCGCCTCGATCCCCGGCAACGAACTCAACATCGCGTCCTGACTCATTACCGCAGCATCGAAGATTGGTCAAGGATTGCGCTTGCCATGTCGCAAGATCGCGTCTATAGTTGGTAGTTGCGCTCGCTTCTCCCTGCCCTCATATGGTGGTCGGCATCTCGTGAGCTTCTGAGCGCACTCCACCTGACGACAAAGGAATCGAGAAGCCCTGCGGGGCTCACGGAGGTTATTCCCTTGGCTGCTGCTCCCAACGCATCCACATCCACCACCACCAAGAACGGACGCGGAGCTTCCCGTCTCTCGTTCGCCAAGATCTCCGACACGCTGACGGTCCCCGACCTTCTCGCCCTGCAGACCGAGTCCTTCGGTTGGCTGGTCGGCAACGACGCCTGGAAGGCGCGCGTGGCCGAGGCCAAGGCCGCCGGTCGCACCGACGTGAACGAGAACAGCGGTCTGGGCGAGATCTTCGAGGAGATCTCCCCGATCGAGGACCTCGGCGAGACGATGCAGCTGTCGTTCACGAACCCGTACCTCGAGCCCGAGAAGTACTCCATCGAGGAGTGCAAGGAGCGCGGTAAGACCTACGCGGCCCCGCTCTACGTCGAGGCTGAGTTCATGAACCACCTCACGGGTGAGATCAAGACCCAGACGGTCTTCATGGGCGACTTCCCGCTGCAGACCGACAAGGGCACGTTCATCATCAACGGCTCCGAGCGCGTCGTCGTCTCGCAGCTCGTGCGCTCGCCGGGTGTCTACTTCGACAAGACCCCCGACAAGACGTCCGACAAGGACATCGTCTCGGCGCGCGTCATCCCGAGCCGCGGTGCCTGGCTCGAGTTCGAGATCGACAAGCGCGACCAGGTCGGCGTCCGCGTCGACCGCAAGCGCAAGCAGTCCGTCACGGTCTTCCTCAAGGCGCTGGGCATGACCAGCGAGGAGATCCTCGCGGAGTTCGCCGGCTACACCTCGATCGAGGAGACGCTCGCGAAGGACACGATCGTCACCAAGGAAGACGCGCTGCGCGACATCTACCGCAAGCTGCGTCCGGGCGAGCAGGTGGCCGCCGAGGCCGCCCGCGCGCTGCTCGACAACTTCTACTTCAACCCGAAGCGCTACGACCTCGCCAAGGTCGGCCGGTACAAGATCAACCACAAGCTGGGTCTCGACACCCCGCTGACGGAGTCGGTGCTGACGGTGCAGGACATCGTCGCCACGATCAAGTACCTCGTGCGTCTGCACGCGGGCACCGAGGAGACCTTCGAGGGCATCCGCGGCGGCAAGAAGACCGAGATCCGCCTCGCGACCGACGACATCGACAACTTCGGCAACCGTCGCATCCGCGCGGTCGGCGAGCTGATCCAGAACCAGGTCCGCACGGGTCTGTCCCGCATGGAGCGCGTCGTCCGCGAGCGCATGACCACGCAGGACATCGAGGCCATCACGCCGCAGACCCTGATCAACGTGCGCCCCGTCGTCGCCGCGATCAAGGAGTTCTTCGGAACCTCGCAGCTGTCGCAGTTCATGGACCAGAACAACCCGCTCGCGGGTCTGACCAACAAGCGCCGTCTGTCGGCTCTGGGCCCCGGTGGTCTGAGCCGTGACCGCGCCGGCGTCGAGGTCCGTGACGTCCACCCCTCGCACTACGGCCGCATGTGCCCGATCGAGACGCCGGAAGGCCCGAACATCGGTCTGATCGGTGCGCTCGCGACCTTCGCGCGCATCAACTCGTTCGGCTTCATCGAGACCCCGTATCGCAAGGTCGTCGACGGTGTCGTGACCGACCAGATCGACTACCTGACCGCCTCCGAGGAGGTCGACTTCAACATCGCGCAGGCCAACGCGCCGCTCGATGCGAAGGGTCGCTTCCGCGAGAGCCACGTGCTCGCGCGCCCCAAGGGCGGTAGCGGTGAGGTCGACCTGTTCCTCCCGGAGGAGATCGGCTACATCGACGTCTCGCCGCGCCAGATGGTGTCGGTCGCGACCTCGCTCGTGCCCTTCCTCGAGCACGACGACGCGCAGCGCGCGCTCATGGGCGCCAACATGCAGCGTCAGGCCGTGCCGCTGCTCCGCAGCGACTCGCCGCTCGTCGGAACCGGTATGGAGGGCTACACCGCCATCGACGCCGGTGACGTGATCACCGCCGAGAAGGCCGGTGTCGTCTCCGAGGTCTCCGCGGACCGCGTCGTCGTCATGCTCGACGAGGGCGGCACGCAGGAGTACCACCTGCGCAAGTTCGACCGCTCGAACCAGGGCACGTCCTACAACCAGAAGGTCGTCGTCTCGGCCGGTGAGCGCGTCGAGGTCGGAGAGGTCATCGCCGATGGCCCCGCCACCGAGAACGGCGAGCTGGCCCTCGGGAAGAACCTCCTCGTCGCGTTCATGACGTGGGAGGGCTACAACTTCGAGGACGCCATCATCCTGAGCCAGGATCTGGTGAAGGACGACACCCTCTCGTCGATCCACATCGAGGAGTACGAGGTCGACGCCCGCGACACGAAGCTCGGCAAGGAGGAGATCACCCGTGACCTCCCCAACGTCAGCCCGGAGCTGCTGAAGGACCTCGACGAGCGCGGCATCATCCGCATCGGCGCCGAGGTCCGCCCCGGCGACATCCTCGTCGGCAAGGTCACGCCGAAGGGTGAGACCGAGCTGTCGGCCGAGGAGCGCCTGCTCCGCGCGATCTTCAACGAGAAGAGCCGCGAGGTCCGCGACACGTCGCTGAAGGTGCCCCACGGTGAGCAGGGCACGATCATCGCGGTCAAGGAGTTCAACGCCGAGGACGGCGACGACGAGCTCGGCTCCGGCGTGAACCGCCGCGTCGTGGTCTACATCGCCCAGAAGCGCAAGATCACCGAGGGCGACAAGCTCGCCGGCCGCCACGGCAACAAGGGTGTCATCGCGAAGATCCTGCCCGTCGAGGACATGCCGTTCCTCGCGGACGGCACCCCGGTGGACATCGTCCTCAACCCGCTCGGCATCCCGGGTCGAATGAACTTCGGCCAGGTCCTCGAGACCCACCTCGGGTGGATCGCGAAGCAGGGCTGGAAGGTCGAGGGCACCCCGGAGTGGGCCGCCAAGCTGCCGCAGCAGGCCTTCGAGGCCGCGCCCGGCACCAAGGTCGCCACCCCGGTGTTCGACGGTGCCAGCGAGGAGGAGATCTCCGGTCTGCTCGACTCGACGCTCCCGACCCGTGACGGCCTCCGCCTGATCGACTCGAGCGGGAAGACGCAGCTGTTCGACGGCCGCTCCGGCGAGCCGTTCCCGGCGCCGATCTCCGTGGGCTACATGTACATCCTGAAGCTCCACCACCTGGTGGACGACAAGATCCACGCCCGCTCCACCGGTCCGTACTCGATGATCACCCAGCAGCCGCTCGGTGGTAAGGCGCAGTTCGGTGGACAGCGCTTCGGTGAGATGGAGGTGTGGGCCCTCGAGGCCTACGGTGCGGCGTACGCCCTCCAGGAGCTCCTCACGATCAAGTCCGACGACATCCTCGGCCGCGTCAAGGTGTACGAGGCCATCGTCAAGGGCGAGAACATCCAGGAGCCCGGCATCCCCGAGTCGTTCAAGGTGCTCATGAAGGAGATGCAGTCGCTCTGCCTGAACGTCGAGGTCCTCTCGGCCGACGGCACGCTGGTCAACCTCCGCGACACCGACGACGAGGCGTTCCGCGCCGCAGAGGAACTCGGTATCAACATCTCCAGCCGCTTCGAGGCCGCCTCGATCGACGAGATCTAACCCTTCGACAGGCTCAGGGACCCAGGTTCCTGACATCAGGACCCACCGGGTCGCTGAGCCTGTCGAAGCCCAGACTTCTCAAACAGAATTTCCGACACAGGAGAACTAGTGCTCGAGTCCACAACTTTCGATGAGCTTCGCATCGGCCTGGCGACCGCAGACCACATCCGCGCGTGGTCCTACGGCGAGGTCAAGAAGCCCGAAACCATCAACTACCGCACCCTCAAGCCGGAGAAGGACGGTCTCTTCGGAGAGCAGATCTTCGGCCCGTCCCGCGACTGGGAGTGCGCCTGCGGCAAGTACAAGCGCGTCCGCTTCAAGGGCATCGTCTGCGAGCGCTGCGGCGTGGAGGTCACCAAGAGCTCCGTCCGTCGTGAGCGCATGGGTCACATCGAGCTCGCCGCTCCCGTCACCCACATCTGGTACTTCAAGGGCGTGCCCTCGCGCCTCGGCTACCTGCTGGACATGGCGCCGAAGGACCTCGAGAAGGTCATCTACTTCGCCGCGTACATGGTCATCTCGGTCGACGAGGAGGCCCGTCACCGCGACCTGGGCACCCAGGAGAACAACATCCGTCTCGAGCTGAAGACGCTCGGCGACCGCCGCGACGCGAAGATCGCGGAGCGCCTGGCGAAGCTGGAGGAGGAGCTCGCGGCCCTCGAGGCCGAGGGCGCCAAGGCCGACGCCAAGAAGAAGGTCAAGGACGCCGCCGAGAAGGAGATGTCGCTCATCCGCAAGGGTGCCGACGAGGCGATCCTGAAGCTGGAGCGCGTGTGGGAGGACTTCCGCACGCTCGAGGTCGGCGCCCTGCGCCCGGAGGACGACGTCTTCCACGAGCTGCAGGACCGCTTCGGCCAGTACTTCGAGGCCTACATGGGTGCCGAGGCGATCCAGCGTCGCCTGGCCGCGTTCGACCTGGCCGCCGAGGCCGAGAGCCTGCACCTGCAGATCTCGGAGGGCAAGGGTCAGCGCAAGATTCGTGCGATCAAGCGCCTCAAGGTCGTCAACTCGTTCCTCGAGACCGGCATGAGCCCGGCCGCGATGGTGCTCGACGTCGTCCCGGTGATCCCGCCGGAGCTGCGTCCGATGGTCCAGCTCGACGGTGGCCGCTTCGCGACCTCCGACCTGAACGACCTGTACCGTCGCGTGATCAACCGCAACAACCGTCTCCGTCGCCTGATCGACCTCGGTGCCCCCGAGATCATCGTCAACAACGAGAAGCGGATGCTGCAGGAGGCCGTCGACGCGCTGTTCGACAACGGCCGCCGCGGTCGCCCCGTCACCGGTACCGGCAACCGCGCCCTGAAGTCCCTGAGCGACATGCTCAAGGGCAAGCAGGGTCGCTTCCGCCAGAACCTGCTCGGCAAGCGCGTCGACTACTCGGGCCGTTCGGTCATCGTCGTCGGCCCGCAGCTCAAGCTGCACCAGTGCGGCCTGCCCAAGCAGATGGCGCTCGAACTCTTCAAGCCGTTCGTCATCAAGCGCCTGATCGACCTCGGTCACTCGCAGAACATCAAGGCCGCGAAGCGCGCCGTCGAGCGCACCCGTCCCGAGGTCTGGGACGTGCTCGAGGAGATCATCCGCGAGCGTCCGGTGCTGCTGAACCGTGCACCCACCCTGCACCGTCTCGGCATCCAGGCGTTCGAGCCGCAGCTCGTCGAGGGCAAGGCCATCCAGCTGCACCCGCTCGTCTGCGCGGCGTTCAACGCCGACTTCGACGGTGACCAGATGGCCGTGCACCTGCCGCTGTCGGTCGAGGCTCAGGCCGAGGCCCGCGTGCTCATGCTCGCGTCGAACAACATCCTGAAGCCGTCGGACGGCCGTCCGGTGACCCTGCCCTCGCAGGACATGATCATCGGTCTGCACCACCTGACCACGGTCAAGGCCGGCGCCAAGGGCGAGGGCCGTGCGTTCGGCTCCGTCGGCGAGGCGCAGCTCGCGTACGACGAGGGCACGCTCGACCTGCAGGCGAAGGTCCGCATCCGCATCCCGGGTCTGGCCTTCCTCGAGGGCGAGGCTCCCGAGGGCTACGAGAAGCACGGCCTGGTCGACGCTTCGCTGGGTCAGGCGATCTTCAACGACGCGCTCCCGAAGGGCTACCCCTTCGTGCGCGAGCAGGCCGACAAGGGCAAGCTGTCGCAGATCGTCAACAAGCTGGCCGAGGAGTACCCCAAGGTCGAGACGGCCGCCACGCTGGACCGCATCAAGGATGCCGGCTTCTACTGGGCGACCCGTTCGGGTGTGACCGTCGCGCTGAGCGACATCCTCACCCCGCCGAACAAGGCGGAGATCGTCGCGGGCTACGAGAAGCAGGCCGCGAAGGTCCAGTCCCAGTACGAGAAGGGCCTCACGACCGACGCCGAGCGTCGTCAGGAGCTCATCAAGATCTGGACCGAGGCGACCGACGAGGTGCAGGCCGCGATGAAGGCGCACTTCCCGGAGGACAACACCATCAACCGCATGGTGTCGTCTGGCGCCCGTGGTAACTGGCTGCAGATCCGGAACATCGCCGGTATGCGTGGTCTGGTGAACAACCCCAAGGGTGAGATCATCCCGCGTCCGATCATCTCCTCGTACCGCGAGGGTCTGTCGGTGGCGGAGTACTTCATCGCGACGCACGGTACCCGTAAGGGTCTGGCCGACACCGCTCTGCGTACCGCCGACTCGGGTTACCTGACCCGTCGTCTGGTGGACGTCTCGCAGGACGTCATCATCCGCGAAGAGGACTGCGGCACGTCGAAGGGCCTCGAGCTCCCGATCGCCGCTCCGAACTCGCAGGGTGAGCTGGTGCGCGACGCGAACGTCGAGAACTCGGTGTTCGCCCGCACGCTGGCCTCCGACGTGGTCAACGCGTCGGGCGAGGTCCTGGCCGCGGCCGGCGACGACGTGGGCGACGTGCTCATCGACAAGCTGGTCGCCGCGGGCGTCGAGACCATCAAGGTCCGTTCGGTCCTGACCTGCGACTCCGCCGTCGGCGTCTGCGCGCAGTGCTACGGCCGCTCGCTCGCGACCGGCAAGACCGTCGACATCGGCGAGGCCGTCGGCATCATCGCGGCCCAGTCGATCGGTGAGCCCGGTACCCAGCTGACGATGCGTACCTTCCACACCGGTGGTTCGGCGTCGGCGGATGACATCACGCAGGGTCTGCCCCGTGTGCAGGAGCTGTTCGAGGCTCGTACCCCCAAGGGTGCATCGCCGATCGCGGAGGCCGACGGCCGCATCACGATCGACGAGACCGAGAAGGCCAAGAAGGTCATCCTCACGCCCGACAACGGCGACGAGCCCGTGGTCTACCCGGTGCTGAAGCGTGCCACCCTCCTCGTCGAGGACGGCCAGCACGTCTCGGTCGGTCAGCCCCTGCAGGTCGGCACGCTCGACCCCAAGGAGGTCATGCGCGTCATGGGTGCCCGCGAGGTGCAGAAGTACCTCGTCGGCGGCGTCCAGGGCGTCTACCGCTCGCAGGGTGTGCCGATCCACGACAAGCACATCGAGGTCATCGTCCGCCAGATGCTCCGCAAGGTCACCGTCGTCGACCACGCCGACACGACCCTGCTGCCGGGTGAGATGGTCGACCTGAAGCGCTACCAGCAGATCAACCGCGAGGCCGTGGCCGAGGGCAAGCGCCCCGCGTCCGGTCGCCCGGAGCTGATGGGTATCACGAAGGCGTCGCTCGCGACCGAGTCGTGGCTGTCCGCTGCGTCCTTCCAGGAGACGACCCGCGTGCTGACGCAGGCCGCCATGGAGGGCAAGCGCGACCCGCTGGTCGGTCTCAAGGAGAACGTCATCATCGGAAAGCTCATCCCCGCCGGAACCGGTCTCTCGAAGTACCGCGACGTCACGGTCGAGGCCACCGAGGAAGCCAAGAGCGAGCGCTACCCGAACCGGATCTTCGCATCCGACGGTGCGTACTCGGACGGCGACTTCGGCTACGTCGACTTCGACGCGTTCTCGACGGACGACATCACCCCCGGTACTTACAACTGAGGTGTGACGGAGTGAACGAAGGCCCCGGGCATCAGCCCGGGGCCTTCGTCGTCCCTCGGCCCGTTCGGGGTGTGCACGACTTCGGAGATCCGGCGCGGCGCGCCGGTTGTAGAGCTCATCCGCCGGGGTGTCGCGTCTCATCTCCGAAGCTGTGACCGGGGCGGGCGCGGTAGGGTCGGCGAGTGAGCACTGAGACTTCCCCCGGCGGCGCGGCCGTCGTCATCGGAGACGCCCTGATCGACGAGATCCGGGATGAGTCCGGCGTCCGTGAGTTCGTCGGTGGAGCGGCCCTGAACGTCGCGGTGGGGCTGCGCCGGCTCGGAATCCCCACGACCCTCATCGCCATGGTGGGGGAGGATCTCGCCGGCGCGCACATCCGCGAGTACCTGGCCGACCACGGGGTGCGGCTGATCGCGAGCGAGGCGCCGCACGGGTCGTCGCGGGCCGTCGTGACCCGGGCCGCGAACGGGGAGCCGAGCTACGTCTTCAACCGCGCGGCCCAGGAGCGGACCATCCGGTACTCGGACGAGGCGAGGGCTGCCATCGCCGGCGCGGACATCGTCGCGGTGAGCTGCTTCCCCTTCGATGTCCCGACCGAGGTCGATGCCCTCGCCGCCGCGGTGGAGGGCGCGCGGCTGGCGATCGACCCGAACCCCCGCACCGGCATGCTGTCCGACCGCGAGGAGTTCGTCCGCGGCTTCGAGCGGCTGGCGGCGCGGGCGGACCTCGTGAAGGTCGGTGCCGACGACGCAGCCGTGCTCTACGACGGCGACCTCGACGCCCTGCGCGCACGGCTCCGGAGCCTCGGTGTCCCGGCCGTGCTCGCGACGGCCGGAGCGGACGGCGCGGTGCTCGAGTCGGACGCCGGAGCGGTCTCGGCGCCCATCTCCGCGCTGCCGGGTCGCGTGGTCGACACCGTGGGAGCGGGGGACGCGACGCTCGCCGCCGTCGCCGCCGGGCTCGTGGCAGGCTTCCCGAAGGCGGCCGAGGAGTGGACCGCCCTGCTCGTGCGCGCGATGGACGTGGCGGCCGCGACCTGCCGTGCGGAGGGCGGGTTGCTGCGCACGCCGGAGTCGCTGGCCGCCGCCGACCGCGGCGTGTACGGGAGCTGACGCCTCGATTTCTCGCGCCCGCATCGGACAGGTATGATTGTTCTTCGTGCCCCCGGTTGGCTGTTCAAGTCGGACGGGTGCGCTCTGGCGAGTTACCCAAGTGGCCAAAGGGATCTGACTGTAAATCAGCCGTCTTCGACTTCGGGGGTTCGAATCCCTCACTCGCCACCACGGAAGCCCCCGCTCGCGGGGGCTTCTCCCGTTCCCGGCCTCACCTCCGCGCCGAGTTCCTAGACTGGAGCGATGCGACCTCTCACCGAAGCCGACGTCCGGGCGTCGTTCGTGAACGCGGACGCCGATGAGCTGCGCGTCATGGAGATGCCGCACGACTTCCTCCTCGTGGACTGGGACTACCTCGACTTCTTCGCCTGGCGCGATCCGAGCGCCGGCAAGCGCGGCTACGTCCTCATCCCGCACGAGGGACGCGTGGTCGGCGTGGTGCTGCGGGCGTCGGAACCAGGGCGCGGGCGCTCCGGCATGTGCAACATCTGCCACACGATGCAGCCGGGCAACCAGGTGGCGCTGTTCGCGGCGCGACGCACGGGAGAGGCGGGGGAGCGCGGCGACTCGGTCGGCACCTACATCTGCGCCGATCTGTCCTGCCACGAGAACGTGCGCCTGGCGCATCCGCTCGCACCGAACGAGATCCGGGCGGCGGGACAGGTCGACTTCCGACTCGACGGCACCCGGCGGCGGATGGAGCGATTCGTCGCGCGCGTCTGGGACGGCTCCTGAGCGCGACTAGCCTGGAGGCATCCGCCTGTGCTCGAAGGAGAAGCCATGAGTGATGCCATCCTGTTCGCCGTCGACGAGGGGATGGCACGGCTGACGCTGAACCGCCCGACCCGCCTCAACGCCTTCAACGCCGACCTGGCCTACGCCTGGCGGGATGCGACCGTCGAGGCGACATCGCGGGACGACGTGCAGGCCATTCTCATCGACGCGGCGGGACCGGCGTTCTGCGCGGGTGGCGACGTGATCGACATGGCGACGACCATGGGGTCGTCCGGGGCGGAGATCACTGCACTGGCGGAGGTCATCAACACCGGGATCCGCGCGCTCACGGAGTCGAGCGTCCCCGTGGTCGCCGCGGCGCACGGGACGACGGCCGGCGGGGGACTCGGCATCCTGCTCGCCACGGACTACGCGGTGGTGGGGTCGCGATCGCAGCTCGGGAGCCTGTACGCGAACATCGGCCTCACGCCCGACCTCTCCGTGTCCGCCCAGCTCGCGCGGGCCGTGGGCCAGCGCCGCGCCCTCCAGCTCGTGCTGCAGGACCGGCTGCTCACCGCTGCGGAGGCCCTCGACTGGGGGCTGGTGGCCGAGGTCGTGGAGGGCGAGGACGGCAGGACGGAAGCCGACCTGGTCCGTGCGCGTGCCGAGGAGGTCGCGCGATTCTGGCTCGCCGGTGCCGCCGACGCGTACGGCCAGGCCAAGCGGCTGGTGCGGTCGCAGCCGGAGCGCACCTTCGCCGAGCAGCTGAGCGAGGAAGCCCGGTCCATCGGTGCCGCGCTGGAGACCCCGGACGCGCAGGCGCGGGTCGCGGCCTTCGCTGCGGCGTCCGCGAAAAAGGCCGGCTGACCCCTCCTCCCCAGGGCGTGGTGGGTTCCCGATCTTCCGCGTGCCTGAGGGAAGCCGGAACAAGCGGGCCCGCGCGTGGCAGGATGAAGGCATCGCCGCTCGACGAGAGGATCCCCATGTCCCATCCGGACACCGCCCGGCTGCAGCCGCAGGGTGACAAGAAGAACATGTCGCTGCTCATCAGGGGATCGCTGTGGGTCGCCATCGGCGCCCTCATCGCCGCGGCTCTGGTGTGCGTCGTGTGGGTGCTGGTCGGTGATCAGAACGGCCTCATCGGTCGCGCGTTCCTCACGATCCTCCTGCTCGCCGCCTTCGCCGGGATCGCCATCCTCGAGGCGGGCCTCGCGCCGAACCGGCCGGACTGGCTCCAGCTCGCGAGCATGGTCACCTGGGTCATCGCGCTCCTCGTCGGCCTCGTGAAGATCTGGCTCCCGGAGGACGGCTTCTACTTCGGGGCGGAGCGCTTCTTCCAGCTGCTTCTCGTGATCGGGATCCTGCAACTCGCGCTGCTGCACGTGCGGCTGTTCACTCGTGCCGCCCAGCGCCACGTGACGACGTTCACGAAGGTGATCCACATCGTGACGATCGCCTTCCTCGGCGCTCTCGTCGCGCTGCTCGTCTTCTTCCTCACCTTCCCGAACACCTTCGACTACACCGAGCTGTACTGGCGCATCGTCGTCGCCCTCACGATCCTCGTCGCCGTCGGCACCACGCTGATCCCGCTGCTGAACGCCCTGTTCGCACCGAAGAAGGCTCCCGCTGCCCGGCCTGTCGCGCCCGCCACGTCCTGGCCGACCTACGCCGACGGGATCACGCCGCTCCCGGCTCTTCCCGACGGAAGCCCGGACTGGAACGCCTATTACACGGGGTATCCCTCGACGGCTCCGCAGGCGCTGAGTCAGGCGCCGGCCGCGGCGTTCCCCGTCGCGTCGCCGCCCCTCGCGCCCACGGCGCCGGCCCTTCCGGACTTCGCCGCTCCTCCGGCTCCGGCCCCAGGCTCTGTGCCTTCCGCGCCCGACCTGCCTGCGCCGCCGCAGCCGGCGCCGCCCTCGTCGGCACCCGCTCAGCCGGCACCGCCGCAGCCGGCTCCGCCGCAGCCCGCGTCGCCCAGCCAGGGTGAGCCCCCGGCTTTCCCGCCGCCGCCGCCCGCGCCCTCGCACCCGGCACCGTGATCGACGCTCTCGAGCTCAGCGCGCTGGCGACGGAGATCGCGGAGGAGGCGGGCGCGCTCGCCCGCGCCCGACGGCGGGAAGGGGTCCGCCTCGCCGCGACGAAGTCGACGCTCGCCGACATCGTCACTGACGCCGACCGCGAGATCGAGGCGCTCATCCGTGAGCGACTGCAGGCGGCGCGCCCGGCGGACGGCTTCCTCGGAGAGGAGTCGGGTGCGACCGACGGGGACAGCGGCATCACCTGGGTCGTCGACCCCATCGACGGCACGGTGAACTACGCCTACGGCATCCCGGCGTACAACGTGAGCATCGCGGCCGTCAGCGGTCCGCCGGAGCCCGACGCGTGGGAGGCGCTGGCCGCCGCCGTGCACGCGCCCGCCGTGCGCGAGACCTTCACGGCGGCGCGCGGCCACGGCGCCTGGTCGGATGGCGTCCGGCTCGCGGTCACCGAGGTGACCGACGCCGGTGCGCTCCTGGCGACCGGGTTCGGCTACGACCCGGCGACCCACGACGGCGATCTCGCGACGGTTCGGCGGGTGATGCCGATCGCCCGCGACCTTCGTCGGATGGGGTCGGCCGCCTTGGATCTCGCCTACGTGGCGGCCGGGCGACTGGATGGGTACTTCGAGCGCGGACTCAAGCCGTGGGACCACGCCGCGGGCGCGCTGCTCGTCCAGGAAGCGGGTGGCTGGGTGAGCCGGATCGATCGGAAATCGCCGCGGCCCTTCCTCATCGCGGGCGGCGTGACCGTGCACGACCGACTCCGCGCTATCCTCGATGAGGAAAAACCCTGACCGATCCATGGCTTTCACAGGAGGATCGGGGTAGTGTTTACCCGATCGTTACTTTCACCACCCGAAGGTGAGAGTTGTCATTGCGCCCCCGAGCATCACGAACGACCGAGAGATTAGTTTTGCCCTTCGAGAACCCCCAGGCTGCCGCTGCGCCCACGCGCCGGTCCAGCCGCCCTCGCACTGCGGCCTCCGAGGCCTCGGCGAGCGGGTCGACGGCACCCCTCGCTGACGCGGAGACCGTGATCGCGCTCGCCGCTGTCATTCCTCTGTCCCGCCGCGCCGCGCGTCAGCGCCAGGCCGACGTCCCTCCGGTGCCGGTCGCGCCCGAGGAGCCCTTCATCGCGGCGGCCGTCCCCGCCATCGCCGACGTCCCCGCGGTGCCTGTCGTCGCCGAGATCGTCGAGAAGACCGAGGACACGGTCCCGGTCGAGGACATCGCCCCGGCATCCGAGCCCTTCGTCGCCGAAGCCGACGCCGACGGCGACGCCTTCGAGCGCGCCTCTCGCGCCTTCCGCACCACCGGCTCCATCCCGACCTCATCGGCGTCCCGCCGTTCGGCCTTCGCCGCGAACCCGGCCTCGCAGGCGGCGCCGAAGATCGACACCGCCGGCCTTGCCGCCGTCGGCCCCCGCCGCACGCGTAGCATCCGCAAGGCCCTCACGGCCGGTGCCACCGTCGGCGCGATGGGCCTCGCGGGTCTCCTTGCCGTGTCCATGACGCTGCCCGCGGAGGCCGTTGCTGCCGCCCAGGGCGGTTCCCTCGCCTCGACCTCGCTCGTCACCGCGGCTGCCGCCGACGCGGCGGGTTCGGCGGACGAGGAGATCCAGGCTTTCGTCGCCCCGTCCGGCGTGCAGAACGAGCCACTGTCGCGCGCCGACAACTTCAGCACGGTCTCCCTCGTCGAGGTCGCCGCCGAGCAGGGCATCAACTACTCGGGCGAGATCTTCACCAACGACCCCGACGCCGCCATCCAGTGGCCGTTCCTCGTCGGCGTCGGCATGAGCTACGGCTACGGCATGCGCAGCGGACGCCTCCACGAGGGCATCGACTTCGTCCCCGGCAACGGCGCACCGATCCAGGCCATCGCCGACGGCACGGTCCGCATCGCGACCGAGCAGGGCGGCGCCTACGGCGTCACCGTGTACATTGACCACGTCATCGACGGATCCGTCATCACGAGCCACTACTCGCACATGCAGTACGGCTCGCTGCAGGTCAAGGCGGGCGACACCGTCAAGGTCGGCGACATCGTCGGCAAGACCGGCAACACCGGCCGCTCCTACGGTGCGCACCTGCACTTCGAGCTCATCGTCAACGGGACGACCATCGACCCGATGCCGTGGCTCAACAAGAACGCCGGACGCACGTCGCTCACCTCGGAGGAGTGACCGTCTCGATTTCATGAGGACGCCACAGTGATGGTATTCTCGTGTGGTTGCCCCGCGAGGGGCAGCACGCCCCGATAGCTCAGTGGCAGAGCACTTCCATGGTAAGGAAGGGGTCGTCAGTTCAATCCTGACTCGGGGCTCGGAGTTCGCATCTGCGATGCGGATGCCGTGCGGCAGGGTAGCTCAGTTGGTGAGAGCGCACGACTCATAATCGTGAGGTCGCGGGTTCAAGCCCCGCTCCTGCTACAGATGGAAACCCCCGGAACCTTCCCGGGGGTTTTGTCGTTTCCGGCCTCTGTGCCGGGATACCGTCCTCGCCCCGCGCGGAGCGGCTTAGAGTGTGACGCGTCGGCTGCACGGTCGACCACCCAGGTGGCGGGCATCGAGGGACGAGGTCTCCTGTGTCTGCGCCCGATCGCCGTACGAGCATCGTGTTCCGGGACGCGCGGCGGGCCCTGGAGGAGGTGGTCGCGGACGGACGCGGCCACTGTCTCGGGCTGGATGCGCTCGCGCCGAGAGACTCCTGGGATGTCCTGGTCGCTGAAGGGTACGGGCGGGCGCTGCTGACCGGTACCTTGGCCGGGGCGCTCGACGGCCTCCATCGGTGCCGGGCGACGGTCGCCGACGTGCTGAGCTGTCCGGCTGCGCCCGTCGGGGTCGAGGTCGGACCGACGTCGCTCCGACTCGCCATGGGGTGGCTCGCGGACGGGCTGGTCGGCACGGACGATGCTGTCGTGACCCGACAGGCGGTGGCCCGTGTCGCCGACGAGGTCGTCGGCGGTTCCGAGGTGGCGCTCGCCGTGGGCGATGCACACCGGGTGGCCGTCCTGGTGTTCGCGATCGCGGCCGTCGGCAGCCACGCGGTCTGGCGTGCGGAGTGAGCGTGGCTCTCAGCGCTGCGGAGTGAGGGTGTCCGGCGCGACTGCACCGACCCGACCGCGGATGAAGACCAGCAGCACGAGGCCCGCGACGATCACGACGATGTTGCCGAGCCCCGCGACGGCCGTGAGCCCACCCTCGGCGGGATGCAGCGTCTGCAGGAAGATGCTCGGGTCCGTGCTGGCGTGCAGGAGGATCGGGGCCACGATGGTCCGCGTGACGCGGAGTGCGAGGTACATGCAGATGCCGAACGCGAAGGTGTACACGAGCTGGAACAGCGTCGCGAGGAGGTTCTGCCCGGTCAGAAGGTTGCCGGCGTGCAGCGCGGCGAAGATCGCCGCCGAGACGACCGCGACGACGAGCTCGCGCGCCCCCGCGTCCCGCATCATCTTCACGACGAGGCCTCGGGTGAGGACCTCTTCCGCGAAGCCGATGACGAGTCCTGCGAGCAACCAGGTCGCCACGACATCCACGCCGACGCTGTCATCGTCGATCGTGAGGAAGCGGAGGATGTTGAACAACAGGACCGCGACGATCGCGATCCACATCCAACCCGCTCCCCGGATGGGCTGGCGCCCGAAGACGGGTCGCCACCACCCGACCGAGGCGATGAACGCGACCAGAAGGAGACCCCCGGCGAGGATCGGCAGGACGTCGTAGACGAGGACGCCGGCTGCACTCGCCGGGTCGTCCACCTGCGCGGCCAGAGGGAGGAAGGCGAGCGAGAGCAGCTGATAGAGCCCGTAGTACACGGCGGCCAGCAGAAGGGCGCGCCACCAACCACCGCGATCCCAGAAGCGCTGCCAGGCGGAACGGTGCGGTGCGGCGTCGGTCACGGGTGCTCCTCGAAGGGCGGAAGGGGGCGGGCACCTCCAGTGTGGCGGTTCCGTACCGGGCCCGGCGAACGCGTCGTGGGGACACGCCGTGTCAACCCCCTCGGCCGGAGTCGCCGTGCCCGCGCAGACTGGCCGTCCGGATCCCCAACGTCAGGAGGCGCCATGTCCGACACGTCGAACAGCCAGGACAACCAGGAGGAGATCGAGGCCGTCGGCGTCGACCCCGACTTCGTCACCACCGACCACGACCCCGAGCCCGATGACCTTCCGGCGACGGGCGGCGGGGAGGACGACGACGACGTCGACGTCGCCGACCTCCCCTAGCGCGGGCTACCTGCCTGTGGGCGCCGAGCCGGTCTCTCCCGGCTCGGCGTCCGTGCGTCCGGCATCGCCGCGCCCTGCCGTGCGGAGTTCGGCCTCCAGGCGCTCGGCCTCCTCGCCGCTGATCGCCTCACCGCGGGCCACGAGGCCGGCCTGATCCGACAGCGGGATCTGCTTCAGGAACAGCGACAGGATCAGGGCGAGCGCAATGAAGGGCACGAGGTACCAGAACACGGGAGCGAGGGCATCCGCGTAGGCCGTGACGATGCCGTCGCGCACCTCGTCCGGCAGGCCGTTCAGCGTGGCGGGATCGATCGTGGACGCGGCTTCGGAGGCGGCATCGGGCGAGGCCCCGGCGCCGGCGAACACCCCGAGGAGGTTCTCGGTCAGGCGCGTGGTGAAGATCGTGCCGAACACCGCGGTGCCGAGCGAGGCGCCGACCTCACGGAAGTAGTTGTTCGTGCTCGTGGCGGTGCCGATCTCGCCCGCCGGGACGGCGTTCTGCACGACGAGCACGACGACCTGCATGATGAGGCCCAGCCCGGCGCCGAAGACGAACAGGAACGCGCAGATCAGCCAGATCGGCGTCTCCGCCGACAGGGTGGTCATGGCGACCATCGCGATACCGGTGATGATCGTGCCGAGGATCGGGTAAATCTTGTACTTCCCCGTCTTCGAGATGGCGAGGCCCGAGAAGATCGAGGTCCCCATGAGGCCGACCATCATCGGGATCATCAGCAATCCGGAGGCGGCGGCGGACGTGCCGGACGACATCTGCAGGAACGTCGGCACGAAGCCGATCGCGGCGAACATGCCGATACCGAGAACGAGACCGATGGCGGTGGCGTTCACGAAGATCGGATTCCGGAAGAGGCTGAGCGGGATGATCGGGTCCTGCACGCGCGACTCGGTGATGACGAACGCCGTCGCCGACACCACGAGGCCGGCGCCCCAGGCCCAGGTCGCCAGGGAGTCCCAGCCGAACGCGGCGTCGCCGCCGAAATCGGTGAAGAAGATGAGGCAGGTCGTCGCCGCGGACAGGAAGATCACGCCGAGGATGTCGATCGGCTTCTCCGCCTTCTTGCTGGGGAGCTTCAGTGCCACGAGGGCGATGAGGAAGGCCGTGATGCCGACCGGGATGTTGATGTAGAACGCCCACTGCCAGGTCATGTGGTCGACGAAGAAGCCGCCGAGGAGCGGCCCGGCGACGGCGGAGAGGCCGAACACCGCGCCGAGCGGACCCATGTACTTGCCGCGCTCGTTGGCCGGCACGATGTCGGCGATGATCGCCTGCGACAGGATCATGAGACCTCCACCGCCGAGACCCTGGAGGGCGCGGAAGACGACGAACATCCAGAAGTCGGTCGCGAACGCGCAGCCGACCGAGGCGAGCGTGAACAGGGCGATGGCGACGAGGAAGAGCGACCGCCTCCCCAGCACGTCACCGAACTTGCCGTAGATCGGCATGACGATGGTGGTCGCGAGGAGGTAGGCGGTGGTGATCCAGACCTGATGGTCGACGCCGCCGAGCTGGCCGACGATGGTGGGCATGGCGGTCGACACGATGGTCTGGTCGAGGCTCGCGAGCAGCATGCCCGCGATCAGGGCGCTGAAGATGATCCAGATGCGGCGCTTCGTGAGGAGGAAGGGCGCATCCGCAGTGGCGGTGGCGGACATCAGTGGTCTTTCTGTGCAGGGGTGTAGAGGCCCCGCGCGAGGCGGAGGCGGCGGGTGATGAGGTCGGCGAACGGCTCGGTGGAGTGGTGGTGCAGCAACTGCTCCATGCAGAGACGCACGAGCGCACCGACCGAGTGGACGAGCACCTCGGCGCGGAGCTCTGCGTCCGCGGCGTCGCCGAAGCGGCGGGCGACGAGGGCGATGTCCCGGCGCTCGTGCTTCTCCTGCTGCTCGAAGGCCGCGCGCAGCAGCCGGGGCTCCTGTTCGATGACGGCGAAGAGCTCGGCGGCGTGCTCGATCGGGTCGAAGAGGGCGAAACGCTCGACGGTGAGCTGGACGAAATCGTCCAGGAGATCGCCGTCGCGCTCGAGGAAGGCCGCTTCCAGCCCCTCCTGGCGGGAGTCGACGACGGCGAACCCGAAGACGGCGTTCTCCTTGCTCTCGAAGTAGTTGAAGAACGTCCGCCGGGAGACCCCGGCGTCGGCGCAGAGCTCCTCGACCGTGAAGCCGGCGAAGCCCCGCTCGGTGGTCAGGCGTCGCGCGGCCTCGGTGAGCGCGCGGGTGGTCTGCCGCTTACGCTGCTCGCGCGTGGATTCTGCACTGTTCTCCATAGAGTGCAACTTTGCACTTTCAACCTTGGAGTGCACTGAAAGCCGTCGTCCGCGGGCAGCGAAGAAAATCATCCGAAGAAGTTTGTGACATTCCGTGCTCCCCGACCGTCTTAGTGGTGTCGTGAGAACACGGCCCGCGCGGAGACCGCGTGGACACACGGATGAAGGAGCTCGAGATGGCGAACGTGACTGGGGCCACCCAGCCGAAGGCTCAGGTCGTTCCGGCGTCGCAGGGGGCGGCGGGGAAGACCACGATCGAGGATGCGGTGGTCGCGAAGATCGCCGGCATCGCGGCACGAGAGGTCGACGGCGTCTACGCCCTGGGCGGGGGCGCCGCGCGCATGATGGGCGCGATCCGCGACGCCCTCAACACGACCGACCTCGCGCAGGGGATCAGCGTCGAGGTGGGTGAGACGCAGGTGGCGGTCGACGTGACGATCGTGGCGGAGTACCCCGTGTCCCTGCAGAAGGTGGCCGATCAGGTGCGGGCCGCGATCCACCGGGCCATGGTGGAGCTGGTGGGGATGGATGTCGCCGAGGTGAACGTGACCGTCAACGACGTGCACATCCCCTCCGAGGACGACGACGACGCCCCGGAGGCGCGAGTCCAGTGAACGCCTCGGTGATCGGCGGAGCTGCGGCGACGGTGCTCGCGCTGACCTGGATCGTCTTGGGGTTCTGGGCGTTCCTGCTCGTGGCCCTCGCGATGCTCGTCGGCGCGGTCGCCGGCCGCATCGCCGACGGTCGCCTGGACGTGCGGGCGCTCGCCGACGTCGTGCGGGGGCGGCGATCGTCCTCATGAGCGCCGCACAGACGGACGGGCCGACGACCGTGGCGGGGGCCACGGTCGTCGAAGCCCGAGCGTTGCACCGGCTTGCCCTGGGTATCGTCGGCGACGCCGCCCGGGTCGGAGCCGGCGACGTGCGCGTTCAGCTCGCTGACCGGCGCGGTGACCTGCGGGTGTCCGTGGAGGTTCCGGTCGTCCTGGGACGCCGTGGGGGCGATCCCGTGAGCGTCCGGGCGGAGGCCGTCCGCGATGCCGTGGTGCGCGGCATGCGCGATCTTGCCGCCCGCCAAGTGGGAGCGGTGGACGTGCGCTTCGCCGGAGTCCGACGTGAGATCGGAAGGAGAGTGGCATGACGGTGGACACGGTGACAACACGGCGGCTGCTCCGTCGTGAGGCGAGGGCGACCCGTCGGGGTCCCGCCATCGCGCTCGCGGTGGTGCTGACGGCGATCCTCCTCGCGCTGCTGGCGGGAACGGTCGCGTCGGCCGCCGATGCGGGACTCCGCACGCAGATCACCGCCTGGTTCGCACCCGTCGTGGCGGTCGTGCAGACGCCGTCGGGCCTCATCGCGATCGGGATCGTGCTCCTCGTGCTGGCGCTGCTCCTCGTCGCGCTCGCCGTCCTTCCGGGGCGCCGTGCGCGCCGCACACGTCTCCACACGCGGGCGGCGCTCGTGGTCGACGACGGCGTGCTCGCCGATGCCATCGCGGACGGTGTCGCGCGCCGGATCGGAGTGCCGCGCGGGCAGGTGGGCGTGACCGTGGCCCGACGCGCGGCGCTGATCCGGATCACGCCGACGAGCGGAGTGCCGGTGGATGCGGCCGCCGCCGAGGAGGCGGCGGCGCGGGTCCTGGACGAGGCCGGCTTCCGGCTCTCGCCGCGGGTGCAGGTGGCACGGGAAGGAGTGATCGCATGACGTCGGCAGGAACGGCGGCGAACCGCACCGTCCTCCTCGGAGGAGGCGTACTGCTGCTCGGAGCAGGAACCGCCCTGCTCGCAGCGGGGCTGCGCGGCGCGGGGGCGCTCCCTGCCACCGTCGAGGACGCGCTCGCTCCGGCCGACGGCATCGTGGCGTGGTCGGGGGCCTGGGGACTCGACCTCCCCGGCACCGGCTTCGTGCCGCTGTGGGCGATCGTGGAGATCGCCGTCGCCCTGCTGCTCGTGGTCCTGCTCGTGGCGTTCCTGCTCACCCGCCGGTCGCGGCGCGAGCGCACCGTTCTGCGCCTGCCCGGCGAGCGGGGCGCGACCGCCGTCGACCGGAGTGTGGCGGAGGAGCTGCTCGCGGCACCGCTCGCGGAGCGCGCGGATGTCCTCGCGGCACGGGTGACGAGCCGGAAGGTCGGGCTAGGGATCGCCCTCGGTCTCGCGGTGACCCCGCGCTCCGGCGCGGCGCTGGGCGCGCTGCTCGCGGCCGTCGATCATGTCGTGCAGGAATGGGACGCCCTCTCCGGCACGCGTCTGCCCCTGGTGGTGCACATCGCCGACCGCGGCTGGCGGGAACTCTTCCGCTCGCGACAGCGGATGCGCCGCTCGCTCGCGGCCGGACAGGCCACCGCGCCGCGGGAGCGGACGAGCACGAAGACGTCGACCCCGACCGTCGGGGTCGTGTGAGGAAAGGAGGCGCCATGAGCGCGGAGAACAAGTTCAAGGCTGCAGCGGAAAAGGTCGCAGGCAAGGCCAAGGAGGTCGTCGGCGAGGTCACGGACAACGACAAGCTCGTCGCCGAGGGCAAGGCCGAACAGGCCAAGGGCGACGTCAGGAACGCGGCCGAGGATGTCAAGGACACGTTCACCAAGTGACGCGAGGGGAGGGGGCGCCCGCGGGGGCGTCTCCTCCACCCGCGCGCGTCGGGTCGATCCGATCCGAGGCGATGCGGGCTCCGAACGTCTGGGGAACCGTGAACGAGGGGTGGGGGAATGGCAGCCGACCGCTGGGGTGAGGCGCTGGAGCAGGCAGGGGACCGCATCGTCGCCGGCCGGGCGATGGACGGGGACGTCGCTGCGTTCGCCGTGCTCGTGCGCAGGTACACGCCGATGATGAGGGCCTACACGCAACGAATGCTCAATGCGTCGGCCGAGGTCGACGACATCGTGCAGGACGCGTTCGTGACCGCCTGGCAGCGGTTCGGCGAGCTGGAGGACCCCGCGAAGGTCAAGAGCTGGCTCATGCGGATCGTGAGCCGCAAGGCCGTGGATCGGCTGCGCCGGACGCGCCCGGCGCTCGATGTCGACGAGCTCGATCGGCCGGCGCCGCTGCAGGCCGCCCCGGAGGCGGTCGTCGAGGCGCGTGCCGGTGTCGCCGCCCTCGCCGCCGCCCTGAACGAACTCCCGGAGGCCCAGCGCGAGTGCTGGGTGTTGCGGGAGCTGGGCGAGTACAGCTACGAGGAGATCGCTGCCGAGCTCGACCTCCCCGTCAGCACGGTGCGCGGACTGCTGTCCCGCGCGCGACGATTCCTGATCACACGGATGGAGGCGTGGCGATGACCGATCACCACGAAGACGACGAGCTGCGCCGCCTCGGCCTGGAGCCCGCCGACCTGGACGGGCACACGATCGAAGACCTCAGCGACTACCTGGACGCCGGACGCCTCCCCCGGAAGCCCGCGATCGAGGAGTCTCCGGGGTGCCAGCTCGCGCTCGACGCTCTCGAGAGACTGCGCGGACTCGGCAGCGAGCTGATGGATGACGATGCGGACTCGGCCGCCCCGGTGGACGAGAGCTGGGTGGACCGGATCCTGAGCGGCATCGCGATGGACGCGCAGGCAGGGCGGCGCATCCCGTTCGCCTCCGACGACCCCGACGTGGAGCTCGCGATCACCGAGGGTGCCGTGCGCGGGCTGGTCCGTGCCGCGGAGGAGGCCGTTCCCGGGGTTCTGGTCGGCCGGTGCCGGCTGGACGGCGACGTGACCGAGCCCGGGGCGCCGGTGCGAGTGATGATCGACGCGAGCGTGCGCCTCGGCGACCCTCTCCGCGACGTCGCCGACCGCCTCCGTGCGGAGGTGGATGACCGGTTGCGACGGCACACCGAGCTGCGAGTCGTGGCCATCGACGTCGCGATCACGGACGTCAGGGAGGGGGCGTGATGACCGACGCCGAGATGACGAAAGCGGATCGCGCGGACCTCGCGATCCGGATCGAGACGGCCCTGCGCGCCTGTTCCGGGGTGCGCGGCGTATACCGGTCCGGGTCGCTCGTCTCCCACCTCGTGCGTGCGGGCGCGGCGGCGTGGGGAAACGAGCGCGGTGCGGAACCGATCGTGTCCGTCGCCGCCGGCGCGGACGGCGTGGAGGTCGAGGCCGCGATCGGGGCCGACGGGCGCGTGGCCAGCGTCGCCACGCTGCGGCATGCCTGTGACGCCGTGGACGCGGTGCTGCGCGCGGACGGTCTGCGCCGCGGGAGGCTCACGCTGACCGTCGCGTATGTCCAGAGCGCCGGGGAGCCGGCGCCGGGGGAGCGCCGCCGCCCGTGACGGCGGCCGGCGGCGCTCCTCGCCTCACACCAGGGCGCGGAGCCCGTCGACGAGCGGCGTCGTCGGGCGGCCGATGAGCCGGCGGAGCGTGCCGTCGGTGCCCGCCAGCGCGCCGTCGCGGATACCGGCGTCGAGGGCGACGACGAATCCGGCGGTGCCCTCGTCGAGGCCCGCGGCTCGGAGGGCGGCGAGCTGCTCCTCCGCGGACAGCGGCGTGAAGACGACCTCGCGACCGGTGACCTCGGCCATGGCGGCGGCGAGGTCGGCGTAGGTCCACGCGACGTCCCCGCCGAGCTCGTAGACGGCACCGATGTGTCCGTCCTCGATCGCGACGACGGCGGCGGCTTCGGCGTAGTCCTTGCGGCTGGCGGAGGCGACGCGCCCCTCGCCGGTGCCGGCGCTGACGACGCCGGTCTCCGCCGCGCGGGCGAGGTCGGCGGCGTAGTTCTCGGTGTACCAGTTGTTGCGGAGGATCACCGCCGGAAGGCCGGCGTCCGCGATGAGCTCCTCGGTGGCCTTGTGTTCGGGTGCCAGGACGAGGGAGCTCGTGGTGGCCTTCGGAGCGCTCGTGTAGACGAACTTGGACACGCCGGCGTCCTTCGCGGCGTCGATCACGGCCCGATGCTGTGCCACGCGCTGGCCCACCTCCGAGCCGGAGACGAGCACGACGGTGTCCACGCCGTCGAGCGCGGCGGAGACCGATTCCCGGTCGGTGTAGTCGAGGGGCACGACGCGCACGCCGAGGTCGGCGCCCTTGGCGACGTCGCGGGCGCCGGCGCGGACCTCCTGCGGGTCGACGCCCCGCTCGAGGAGGGCGGCGATGATGAGGCGGCCGAGATGACCGGTCGAACCGGTGACGAGGATGGTCATGGGAGTCCTTTCGTTGCTGACTCCCCGGACAACCGTCGGGCCGCTGTCGCGCATTCCTTCTGTCAGGTACCCACTTTTTGGTAAGGTACCCACATGACGGTGAGTTTTGCTCAGATCCGCGATTCGCAGCCCGCTCTATTCCACCAGGGCTGCGGCACGCGCGTCGTCCTGGACCACATCATGAGCAAGTGGGGCGTGCTGGTGCTCTCGTGCCTCTCCGACGGCACGCACCGCTGGGGCGAGCTGCGTCGGCAGGTCGACGGCATCAGCGAGAAGATGCTCGCGTCCACCTTGCGCACGCTCACCGAGGACGGCCTGGTGCACCGGGAGTCGCTGCCGACCGTGCCGCCGCACGTCGAGTACAGCCTCACGCCCTTGGGGCACGACCTCATGGAGCGGATGCTCCCGCTGATGGAGTGGGTCGCGACGCACGCGGACGGGATGCTGGGTCGCGAGTGACCCACGGAATCCTTCGCGGATTTCCATCGGGTGCAAGGAATCCGTCGTCGAAACAAAAAGATTGACGGGATACCGCGGCCCGCCGTACTGTTCTGAGCATGGCAACGACGCCCATCCATCTCGAACGTCCCGACGGCAAGGGTTTGGCAGCAGGCACCCTCGGCCTGTGGGGATCCACCGTCATCGGCTTGGCCTCCACAGCCCCCGTCTATTCGCTCGTCGCGACGCTCGGCTTCGTCGTGCTCGCCGTCGGTGCGCAGGCGCCGATCGCCTTCATCATCGCCTTCGTGCCGATGCTGCTGATCGCCTTCGCCTACCGCGAGCTCAACAACGCCGTCCCCGACTGCGGCACCACCTTCACCTGGGGCACGAAGGCCTTCGGCCCCTGGGTGGGCTGGATGGGCGGCTGGGGCGTCGCGGTCGCCGGCATGGTCGTCCTCGCGAACCTCGCGCAGATCGCCTCGGTCTACTTCTGGTCGCTCATCGGTCAGGACCTCGAGAACAACGACTGGCGGGTCGTCGTCGTCGCCGTGCTCTTCATCGCGGCGATGACCTGGGTGAGCTGGCGCGGCGTCGAGATCGGCGAGCGCATCCAGAACGTGCTCCTCGCGATCCAGTACCTGGCGCTGGCGATCTTCGTCGTCGCGGCCCTCTGGCAGTTCTTCACGGGCGAAGCCCCCGACGCGACGCCGTTCTCCTGGGAGTGGCTGAACCCGTTCGGCTTCACCGACTGGTCGGGCTTCACCGAGGCGATCCTCCTCGCCCTCTTCATCTACTGGGGCTGGGACACCTGCCTCGCCCTCAACGAGGAGACGAAGGACCCGAAGCGCATCCCCGGCCGTGCTGCGGTCCTCACCTGCGTCATCCTCCTCGTGACGTACGTCGCCGTGACGATCGCCGCGATGATGTACGCCGGGCTCGGCGAGGACGGCACGGGGCTCGGCAACGAGGCCAACGCCGACGACTTCTTCCTGGCCATCAAGGACGGTCTGCTCGGGCCGTTCGGGTGGGTGCTGGTGGTCTCGGTCATCATCTCGGCGATCTCGTCCACCCAGACGACGATCCTGCCGACCGCCCGTGGCACGCTCGCGATGGGGGTGTACCGGGCGCTCCCGGCGAAGTTCAAAGAGGTGCATCCCGTCTACAAGACGCCCTCGTTCTCGACGATCGTCATGGGCGTGGTGGCGTCCCTGTACTACGTGGGGATGACGCTGATCAGCGACAACATCCTGCAGGACTCGATCCTCTCGCTCGGCCTCGCGATCGCGTTCTACTACGCCATCACCGGATTCGCGTGCGTCTGGTTCTTCCGTGCCGAGCTGCGCCGCTCGGCGCGTGACCTGTTCTTCAAGGGGATCTTCCCGCTGCTCGGGGCGCTGCTGCTGACCGGCGCGTTCGTGCAGTCGGCCATCGACATGTGGGATGTGGACTACGGCTACACCGTGCTCTTCGGCATCGGCGGCACGTTCGTGATCGGCATCGGGTCGCTGGCGATCGGCCTCGTCCTGATGTTCCTCTGGTACCTCTTCCCGCGGTCGAAGCGCTTCTTCCGGGGCGAGAGCCTCAACCGGGAGACCCAGGTGATGGTCCCCGAGGAGCCAGGCGCGCTGATCCGATCGGTCGACGGCGGCATCTGACGCACGGGTGCGCACGCGGCTGTCCTAGGCTGGCCTCGTGCGCATCCGGCTCGACATCGCCTACGACGGTACCCATTTCCGCGGGTGGGCCACGCAGCCGACGCTCCGCACCGTCCAGGGCACGCTGGAGGCCGCCCTCGCTCGCATCGTGGGCTCCGAGGTGCGCTTCGTCGTCGCCGGGCGCACCGACGCCGGCGTCCACGCCAGCGGGCAGGTGGCGCACGTCGACCTCGACGAGGCGCAGTGGGCGCGGATCGAGGCGCGGCACGGCCGCGCCGCCGAGGACCCGGCGGGCAGCATCGCCGCGCGCATGCGCGGAGTGCTCGGTGCCTATCCCGACGTGACGGTCACCCGTTCTTCGCTCGCCCCGGAGGGATTCGACGCGCGGTTCTCCGCCGTGTGGCGGCGCTACCGCTATCGACTGGCCGACGACCTCGCCGGCTACGATCCGCTGCGCCGACTGGACACCACGACCATCCGCGGGCGACTCGACGCGCCGGCGATGGACGCCGCCGCCAGGACCCTGATCGGCCTGCACGATTTCGCCGCCTACTGCAAGCCACGCGAGGAGGCCACGACCATCCGCACGCTCCTCGACTACCGGTGGGAGCGGGACGTGGACGGGGTGCTCGTCGCCGAGGTCAAAGCGGACGCGTTCTGCCACAGCATGGTGCGCGCCCTGGTCGGCGCCTGCGCCGCCGTGGGGGAGGGGCGCCTGGATGTCGGTGACCTCGTCGTGCTCCGCGACGCTCTGACGCGGACGAGTGAGTTCAAGGTCCTGGCCGCCCGCGGGCTCACGCTCACCGAGGTCGGCTACCCGGCAGAGGAGCTCTTGGCCGCCCGAGCCGCGCAGACCCGCGCCCGTCGGGACCACGAGACCGGGTGATCCCCGGGATCCGGAGCGAGGGCACAGATGGGACCGGTAGCGTGGGGACGATCATGAAGGTCATCTCCTACAACCTGCGCAAGCACCGCGCCGCCGGCGAGCTCGCGGCGCTCGTCGACGAGCATGATCCCGACATCCTCTGCCTGCAGGAGTGCGACGTCCCGGAGCTTCCGGACCGGATCGGCGGTCTCGTGCTGGCGGACGCGACGCAGGGCAACCGGCTCGGCCTCGCGCTCTTCTACCGCGAGAGCACGTACCGCCTGCAGGGCATCCGGACCCTGGGCCTGAAGAAGTCGCTGCACGACCGGATCGCCAAGCCCGCGCACGAGCGCGTGCTCGGCGCACGCCTGCGCGACATCGACGACGGCGGCGAGTTCATCGTGGCGTCCTTCCACGCGGCGCCCTTGACCGCCTTGAACTCGCTGCGTCGGCACCAGATCCGTGCGGCGCTCGCCGAGCTCGCGACGCTCGGGGAGGGGCTGCCCCAGCTCATGGTGGGCGACTACAACTATCCCGTCTTCAAGGAGAACCTCGGCCAGGCGGTGCGCGACCAGGGATACGCGCTGTCCCTCAGCGACGACCACACCTATACGCGCTACCGCGTCTTCCGCGGGCACTACGACTTCGCGACCTCGTCCGGCTTCGAGATCGAGCGCATCACCACGCTGCCGCAGCGCTCCAGCGACCACCGCCCGATCCTGGTGACAGTCCGTCCGAACTGACACCCGCGCCGGGCGGGTTTGGGAATGCTGATCCGGTGGCGTATGCTGACTCTTTGGTGCCCTTCCCTGCCTGCGGGGAAGACGCACATCCGAACGTGAGCCCTCCACTGGCGTGTTCCTCCCCGTCGGGAAGAACCACCCCGGAGTGGGATTCACGAACACCTCCGTTCGACAAGAAAGCAGCACTATCGTGACGCGCACTTACACCCCCAAGGCTGGCGAAGTCCAGCGCGACTGGGTCGTCATCGACGCCACCGACGTCGTTCTCGGCCGTCTGGCTTCGCACGCGGCGACGCTCCTGCGTGGCAAGCACAAGCCGACCTTCGCCAACCACATCGACTCGGGTGACTTCGTCATCATCGTGAACGCCGACAAGGTCGCGCTCACGGGTCAGAAGCTCCAGAAGAAGATGGCCTACCGCCACTCCGGCTACCCGGGTGGTCTGAAGGCCGTCAGCTACGCCGAGCTGCTCGAGAAGAACCCGGTCCGCGCCGTGGAGAAGGCCATCCGTGGCATGCTCCCGAAGAACAGCCTGGGCCGCCAGCAGCTGTCGAAGCTGAAGGTGTACGCCGGTGCCGAGCACCCGCACGCCGCGCAGCAGCCCCAGCCGTACACCCTCGACCAGGTCGCCCAGTAAGCGCCGTACAGACTAAGGACATACTCGTGGCTGACATCCAGGACACCACCGAAAACCTCCAGAACTTCTCGACGTCGACCCCGGAGACCGACGCGGTCGAGGCGGCTCCCCGCCCCGTGCTGAGCGTCCCCGGCGCCGCTGTCGGCCGTCGCAAGCAGGCCATCGCCCGCGTGCGTCTGGTTCCCGGCTCGGGCACCATCACGGTCAACGGCCGCACGCTCGAGGACTACTTCCCGAACAAGCTGCACCAGCAGCTGATCAACGACCCGTTCACCGCGCTGAACCTCGCCGGTGCCTACGACGTGATCGCCCGCATCTCGGGTGGTGGCGACTCCGGCCAGGCCGGCGCCCTGCGTCTCGGCATCGCGCGTGCCCTCAACGGCATCGACGCGGAGAACAACCGTCCGACCCTGAAGAAGGCCGGCTTCCTGTCGCGCGACGCTCGCGTCAAGGAGCGCAAGAAGGCTGGACTCAAGAAGGCCCGTAAGGCGCCTCAGTACTCGAAGCGTTAAGGTCCACTGCTCCGATGCCGATCTTTGGCACGGACGGCGTGCGAGGACTCGCCAATGGCATCCTCACCGCCGACCTGGCGCTCACCCTGGCCCAGGCGACTGCTGTCGTCCTGGGCCAGGGCCGTACGGCGGAGGCTCGCAAAGCCGAAGGCAAGCGCCTCACCGCCGTCGTCGCCCGTGACCCCCGGGTCTCCGGGCACTTCCTGACCGCCGCCGTCGCTGCCGGGCTCGCCTCTTCGGGCGTCGATGTCCTGGAGGCCGGGGTCATCCCGACGCCTGCTCTGGCGTTCCTCGTCGCGGATCGCGACGCGGACTTCGGGGTGATGATCTCCGCCTCGCACAACGCGGCGCCGGACAACGGGATCAAGATCTTCGCCCGCGGCGGACGCAAGCTCCCGGACATCGTCGAGCAGCGCATCGAAGAGGCCATGCACGGGGAGATGCTGCGCCCGACCGGCGCCGGCGTCGGCCGCATCGACCGCTTCTCGGACGCCGAGGACCGGTACGTGGTCCACCTGCTCGGCTCGCTGCCGCACCGTCTCGAGGGCATCCACGTGGTGCTCGACTGCGCCCACGGTGCCGCCTCCGGGGTCTCGCCGGAGACGTTCCGCGACGCGGGTGCAGAGGTCACCGTCATCGGTGCCGACCCCGACGGCTGGAACATCAACGACGGTGTCGGCTCGACGCACCTGGACAACCTCGCGGAGGCCGTCGTGCGCCTCGGCGCCGACGTGGGCATCGCGCACGACGGTGACGCGGACCGCTGCTTGGCCGTCGACGCGCAGGGCAACGTCGTGGACGGCGACCAGATCATGGCGATCCTGGCGCTGTCGATGAAGGAGCGCGGTCGTCTCACGGACGACACGCTCGTGGCCACGGTCATGAGCAACCTCGGGCTGCACGTCGCGATGCGCGAGCACGGCATCACGGTGCGCCAGACGGCCGTCGGCGACCGCTACGTGCTGGAGGACATGAACGCGGGCGGCTACGCTCTCGGCGGTGAGCAGTCCGGCCACGTCATCATGAGCGAGTACGCGACGACCGGCGACGGCCTGCTCACAGGACTCCACCTCGTCGCCGAGATGGCGCGTCAGGGGAAGTCCCTCTCGGAACTCGCGTCGGTCATGACGGTCTACCCGCAGCTGCTGATCAACGTCCGCGACGTCGACAAGGATCGCGTCGCCGATGACGAGGTCGTTCAGCAGGCGGTGCGCGACGTCGAGGCCGAGCTCGGCGACACCGGGCGCGTGCTGTTGCGTAAGTCCGGGACCGAGCCGCTCGTGCGCGTCATGGTCGAGGCGGCCGACTCCGAGTCGGCCAGGAGGCACGCCGAGCGTCTGGCGGCCGTAGTCCAGGAGCGCCTCGCGCTCTGAGCCGCGAAGCGCCCACCCGTCCGGGTCGGCGTCGGTCCGTCCTCAGGGCGCCGCGCAGATCCGGTACAGGCCCGCGTCGACGAGCGTCTCGGTCGTGCACGCCGCACCGGTGAGCCGCGGCACGTCGGCCATCGCCGGCGCATCGTGCAGACCGAGGTGCGCCCCGGCGAGGACGACCGGCGCCACGGCGATGCCCCACGGCTCGGCAGCGATCCAGGTGACATCGTTCCCCTCCACCCACTCCGCGATCTGCGCGGCGGCGTGCCGCTGCTGGTCGAGGGTCAGCGGTCGGGGGGCGGACGCGGTCGTGACGTGCACGACGGCCGCCGCGGCGACGATGAGCGCGAGAACTGCCGCGGCGATCCGCGCCCAGCCGCGGTCCACCACGCGCGTCGCGCTCCAGACGGCCACGGTGGCGAGGATCGGGAAGAACGCGAGGATGCCCGGTGCGGGGTGCCGGACCCACAGCGGCAGTCGTGAGGCGGTGGCCCACCAGCCGAGGAACGCGAGGGCGCCGACGGCGGCGGCGAGTGCGTACGCGATCACGGCGCGGTCCGACTCCCGGGCGGAGCGCCAGCGGCGCACGACGCCGGTGGCGGCCAAGCCGATGGCGAGGGCGGCGCCGACGATCGCGACCGCCGCGGGAACGGACCAGGAGTCGGCGAGGGTGGCGAGCTTCTGGACGACCGTCGTCCCCGCGTCTCCCTGTCCGCCGCTGCGGACGAACCGGATGAGTTCGCGGAGGTGGTCGACGAAGGCCGCGGGCCCGAGCGAGAGCAGCGCCGCGAACTCGAGGAGCGCCGTCGGCAGCGCGACCAGAGCCAGCGGGAGCCAGGAGCGGCGCAGCGTCCTCCGGATCCGCGCCCAGCCTGATCCGTCGGCGAGCACCCAGAGCGCGACGGCGAAGGCGGGCAGCGCCAGCAGGGCGATGAGCTTGGCCTGCACAGCGAGACCGACCAGAAGACCGGCGAGCCAGGGCCGGCGCTGCAGGACCACCAGCGCCCAGACGAGCAGGGCCGCGGCGGGGATCTCGCCCAGGAGGTCGGCCGGCCCCTGGATCGGCGACACCCCGGCATCAGCCGTGAACGCGAGCGGGACGGCGGCCGCGAGCAGGCTCGCCCCCGGGCCGGCGATCCGCCACCCGAGGACGGCCAATCCTGCCACCAGCAGCGCCCAGAAAGCGATGGGGATGAGCCGCGCCGCCAGCACCGGGTCCATGCCGGTGGCCAGCGTCGCAGCCACCGGCAGGAGGACGACCGGCCCGGTGGAGATGCGCGGGTCGAACGGGGTGATCGTCGATCCGGAGAGGGCGCCGTCACTGGCGTAGCCGAGTCCCGCAAGCAGGTTGCGGGGTACCGTCAGGTTGAACGCCTCATCCTCCCAGAACGGCCGTGTCACCAGGCTGTGCCAGACGACCACGACATGCCCGGCCAGCAGGGCGGCGGCGGCCACCCAGAACAGGACCGTGCGCGCGCGGCTCATGATCCGACATGCTCCGGTCGAGGCAGGTGCCGCAACGGCGCAGACGGACGGAGGGAGAGCCGCCAGGCTTCGGCGAGAGCGATCAGGACGAACGCGCGGAGCCGCTTCGGCGGAAGGGAGATCCCGCCGCCACGGCCCCACATGGTGCCGGTGGGCGAGGCGCCGCGGCGCGGAATGCTCTCCACGCGCAGATAGCGCACGCGGAAGCCGCCGCGGGCCTCCGCGAGGGAGAAGTGCACGTGCGGCACCGTGGCGTCCGCAGGCACCGCATCGATCAGCACGCGCAGCACCTCCGGACGGTAGGCGCGGAGGGGAGTGTTCACGTCGGGGATGCGCCGTCCGGCAGCCACCGCGATGAGAAGCCCGACCGCGCCGGTCAGGGCCTTGCGATACCAGGGGTCGGTGCGGCCGTCACGCACGCCGTGCACCACATCCGCGTGCTCCGACGTGAGCGCCTCGATGAGGCGGGGGAAGTCCGCGCCGCGGAACTGACCGTCCCCGTCGACGTGCACGAGGACGTCCGGATCGACGGAGAGTCCCGCACGGTATGCCGCGAGGGCGGTGGGGCCATGTCCGCGATTCACGGCCTGCACCTCCACGACCGTGTCGGCGACGCCGTCGAAAGCCGCCGCGGTGGCATCCGTCGACCGATCGTCGGCGACGTGGAAGCTGACCACCTCCGTCAGCGGGGCGACGGCGGTGCGGATCTCATCGATGAAGCCCCGAATGCCTTCGACCTCGTTGTAGGCAGGCATGACGATGGCGAGGTGGCGGAGAGTCACGGAGTCCTCAGGTGCGGGTGTCGGGTGTCGGGTTGCTCAGCAAGTAGCCTAGTTGAGCCATGAATCCTCCCTCGCGACTGCGCCGCCTCGCCGGTGTGGGCAGCCGGTTCCTCGTCGTGGGCGCGTTGAGCACCCTCATCGAGGTCGGCGTCTTCAACCTCCTGGTCTTCGTGTGGGGATGGGACGTCGTGACCGCGAAGATCACGGCGTCGCTCGTCGCCCTCGTGAACGCGTACATCGGCAACCGCGAGTGGACGTTCCGTCATCGCGACCGCCGCGGGCGGACCGCCGAGGTGCTGCTGTTCCTCGCGACGAACGCCGTGTGCACGGCGCTCGGCGCGGCGCTGGTCTGGGTGGGCGTGGAGGCCGTCGCTGCCGTGCTCGACCGCACGCCGGGCGCTGTCGCCCTCAACGCGGTGAACCTCGTCAGCATCGTCATCGTCGTGCTGCTGCGCTTCGTGCTCTACCACGGCGTGGTGTTCCGGGTGGCGTCGCCGAAGGCCTGAGGGGTCGAGAGGGTCGGCGTCAGGCACGGGCGGTCGTGCGCTTCTTCGGGGCGCTCCTCCTGCCCTTCCGGATCCCGAGCTTCGCCGTGGCCTTCGTTGACTGCGTGCCGTCGAGCCCGTGGGTCGAGCCGTAGGTGTACGCGCCGTAGCCGTAGCTGTCCGGACCCTTCGTCGGCAGCATCGTGACCACGACGCCCAGCAGCTGCACGCCCGCGTTCTCGAGGGCGCGGACGGCGCCGGACAGCTCCTGCTTCTTGGTCTTCCCCGAAGCGGCGGCGAGGATCACACCCCGCGTCTTGGTGCCGAGGACCGCGGCGTCCGTCACGAGGAGCAGTGGTGGAGCATCGATCAGGACATAGTCGAAGTACTCGCCCAGCGCCTGCAGCACGTCGTCCATCGCCGCCGAGCCGAGCAGCTCACTGGGGTTGGGCGGAACCTGGCCGCTGGGCAGGACGTACAGGTCGTTCCGGCCCCACTTCTGGAGGGCGTCCGCCACATCCATCCGCCCGATCAGCACGTCTGTCAGGCCGGCGCCGCCCTCCACGCCCATGTAGTCGGCGACGCGCGGAAGACGGAGGTCACCGTCGAGGAGCGCGACCCGCGCCCCGGTCTCCGCGAGGGCGATGGCGAGGTTGGCGGTCGTCGTCGACTTGCCCTCGCCGGGGCCGGCGCTGGACACGACGAAGATGCGCGGACCGCTGTCGAGGTTCAGGAACTGCAGGTTCGTCCGCAGGCTGCGGAAGGACTCGGCGCGGGGACTGCGGGGATCGGCGTGGACGATCAGCGGACGCTTCGGTGCCTCGGGGTCGAACGCGATGCCGCCCAGTACGGGACGATCCGTGAGCGCCTCGATATCATGGAGGGTGTGGATGCGGTTGTCGAGCACGGTACGCAGCACCGCAGCCGCGACGCCGAGAGCCAGACCGATGATGCCGCCGAGGGCGATCAGCAAGCGCGTGTTCGGGCTCACCGGCGAGGTGGGGACCTCCGCCGGCTCGGTCACCGTGATCTGTACGGGACTGACCGCGCCCTCGGCGGCGGGCTGCTCCAGCGTGTTCTGCACCGCGCTCTGGAAGCTCGCGGCCACGGCGTCCGCGATCTGCGCCGCTCTGGCTGCGTTCCCGTCGGTCACGCTGACATCGATGAGGACGGTGTTCAACGGCGTCGTGGCGGTGACGCGACGGCTCAGTCCTGTGACGGACTCGTCCAGATCCAGTTCCTGGATGACCGGGTCGAGTACGAGGGCCGTGCTCACCACATCGACGTAGCTGGTCACCATCTGCCGCGCGAACGTCGTGCCCTGCACGAGGTCGCCGGTGGCGGCTCCCTCCGTGCGCACCGAGACGTACAGCTGCGTCGAGGCGACGTAGGTGGGCTGCTGCAGCGCCGCATATCCGGCGCCTCCCGCGACACCGAGGACGAGGAGGACCAGGATCATGATCCAGTTGCGGTGCAGGATGCGCACATAGTCGCGAAGTTCCACGCGGCGGTTCTTTCTGTTGCTGGGCAGCTCCCGGTCGTCGGTGAGCCGCGGAGTCAAATGCCGATATTCTCACAGAACGCACGAGTGGCGCCCCACGTCTTCGTCATCGCGCGGCTCCGGCCGCGGCCGAGGCCTGTGCGGCGGCATCCCGTCGCCCGAGCGGCACCTTGGTGAGGACGGTGCCGAGGACGGTGGCCCCGACGGCCTCGATGCTCTTGGCTGCCGCCGACAGCCGCCCGGATGGCGTGCTGCCCGACGCGGCCACGAGGATCGCTCCGGTGGTAACTCGGGCGATGACGGCGGCGTCCGTCACGAGAAGCAGAGGCGGTGCGTCGATGATGACGACATCGAAGGCGGCGGAGGCCGCCTGCACGAGTTCCTCCATCGCCGACGAGCCGAGCAGCTCTGCAGGGTTCGGGGGCACGGTGCCCGCAGGAAGCACGAACAGCGCGCTGCGCCCCCACCGCTGGATGACGTCGTTGAGGCGGACCCGGCCGACCAGCACGTCGCTGAGGCCGACGCCGCCCTCGATCCCGAAGTACTCTGAGACTCGGGGGAGCCGCAGGTCCGCATCGATGAGGGCGACCCGATGCCCGGCATCGGCGAACGCGAGAGCGAGATTGGCCGCCGTCGTCGACTTGCCCTCGCCGGGCCCCGAGCTCGTGACGACGAAGACGCCGCGGTTCTCCCGGAACAGGAAGTGCACGTTCGTCCGAAGGGCACGGTAGGCCTCGGCTCTGGTGCTCTGCGGGGCCGAGCTGATGGCGAGTGGTCGCTCTCCGGTGTCGGTGTCGAAGGGGATGCGGCCGAGGAGGGGAGCGGGCACGGCCGCCTCCACGTCCGCCTGCGTGCGTACGCGCTGATCGAGCAGGGAACGCAGGAGCGCCACCGCTAGGCCGATGCCGAGACCGATGACCGCGCCCACCGCCAGGGAGAGCTGCATGTTCGGCGCGACCGGTGTCGTGGGCACCTGCGCCGTCTGCAGGGTGACGACACCGATCGAGAAGGGCGTTTCCTGACCACGGTTCTCGAGAGTGTCGGCCACGACGGCGGTGAAGCTCTCGGCGATGCCGTTCGCGATCCGCGCGGCCTGGCCGGGATTCGTGTCGCGAACCTGGATGGAGAGGATCGTACTGTTCAGCTCCGAGGAGACGGAGGTGGCGGCGGCAATGTCCGAAGGCGATGCGGACAGGGCGAGGTCTTCGATGACGCGGTCGAGCACGAGTGAGCTCGTCACGACATCGCGGTAGGTCTGGACGATCTGGGTGGCGTAGCCGGTGGCCTGAGCGCGCTCGGTGGGGGAGGCCGTCTCGGACAATCGCACCGTGACCATCATCTGCGTCGATGCTTCGAAGCGCTGCGGCGTGAGCATCGCCACCATCGCGCCCACCGAGAGTCCGATGAGCAGCCCGGAGACGATGACGACGATCTGCCGTCGGACGATCCGAAGATAGTCCTGGAGCTGCATCGGTCTCCCCGCATGGTCAGGCCGGTTCGGCGGTATGTTCTCTTGAGACTACCGATTCCCTGAAGGTGGCATGACGGCTCTCGACGAACTCTTCCCCGACGGCCCGCGCGCGGACCGTGAGACGCCCGCCGCGCGCGAGGCGGCGTCCGGAGCGCGGTTGCGGGCGCTCGTCGGGGCCCCGCGCTCCCGGTCGCCCCGCGCTGCTGCCGTGGCGGACACGCGGGAGCTCGCCCGCCGTGCGGAGGCGGCCGCCCGCAGCGCGGTCCCCTTCGCCGCCGTCGCGCCCACGGTCGCTGGGGAGGCTCCGCGTCGCCGTCGGCGGCTCGATCCGCTCTCGATGTCCGCCGCCGCGCTCGCAGCAATCGCCGTCATCTCCGCGGTCACGGTCGGCGGGATCCAGGCCGCGACAGCGAGCCCTGCGGCCAGCGCGCTCGAGTCCCTCCAGGCCGACGAGGCGACTATCCAGAACGCGCATCAGGGGCTGACGGCGACCCGGGACGGCATCATCTCCGACATCGCGGCGCAGACCTCGGAGGTGACGGCGCTGCGGGCCGCTCTGCTCGACACCGCCACCATCCCTGACCCGCTCTCTTCGGAGAGCGCCGTGCTCGACGTGACCGACCCCTCGCCTCGTCAGGCCGCGGTCGCGGCGCTCGAAACGTATCTCGCCGGTCTGGCCGCGATCGACGTCCCCGAGGCGCCGACCGAGTACCGGCGCGGAGAGGTGGACGAGGATTCCCTGGTCGAGGTCGGCGGCGCGATCGATGCGGCCCAGGAGCGGCTGGAGACCCTCGACAGGGCGACCGCCGACATGCGCGCGGTGCGCGGGACCCTCGATGCGCTGCGGCCGGCCGCAGCGCCGGTGCTGGCGGTCTTCGCCGACTCGTTCGTCCCCTCCGCCGAGTCGGCGACCGACGAGCGGCCGGGGGCCGAGGAGTCCTTCCGCGTGGCCGTGACACAGACGGCAGGGGTCGCCGCCGCCGCCGACCCGTGGACCGCGGAGGGGCAGACGGCGTACGCGGCGTATCGCGATGCTTTCCGTGCCCTGGTGGACGACCAGCTGCGGGCCGAGCGCGAGGAGGCCGACCGTCGAACGGAGGAACAGCAGCCGAACTTCCCGCAGAACCCGCAGAACGGCGGCACCACTCCGCCGGACCCGGTGGAGTCGCCCGCTCCCACGGAGCCCGACACGCAGGACGGCGAGGGCAGCCCGTAACGCACTGACCTTCTCGTTTCCTGTGAGACCATGGCATACAGGTGGAGAAAATGCGGGGGAGCAAACTGTCGTGAGCGACGCATACACGATCGGCGGCGAGGCCGAAGAGCCCCGGTCGCCCTCGCAGGCGTCGGTGAAGCAACGGCGCCGTCGTCGGTTCGCCGCGCTGGTCGACGGGGCGTGCTGGAGTTTCGGCGTCGTCCTCGCGGTGGCGCTCCGGTTCGAGTTCCAGATGGACGCCCAGGGGTGGATCGCGACCAGCATCCTCGCGGTGGTCGCCGGAGCCATCCAGATCATCCTCGGCTTCGCGACAGCGCTGTACCGCGGCCGATTCACGTACGGGTCTTTCGATGAGGTCCGCACGTTGGCGTTCATCGTCGTCGCCGAAGCGCTCGCGCTGTCGCTCGTCGTCTTCCCGCTCGGCCCGCTGATCGGGATACCCCGCGCGACGCTGCTCCTTGCCTTCCCCTTCGTGCTGCTGCTCATGTTCGGCGTGCGGTACGTGGCGCGGCTCGTCATCGAGCGTTCGCGAAAACCCGGGGTGGATGCCGAGCCGGCGCTCATCATCGGAGCCGGATTCGTCGCCGACAAGCTTCTCGCCAACATGACGACGGATCCGCTGTCGCCGATCCGGCCCGTCGGACTCCTCGAAGACGACCCCGATAAGCGGAACCTGCGCCTGCGCGGGGTCTCGGTGATCGGCACCACGCGGGACATCGCCGCCGCGCGCGCACGCACCGGGGCGACGCTCGCCGTGATCGCCATCGCCCGGGCGGACAGCGCGCTGCTGCGTGCGCTCACCGACTGCGCGGAGGCCGCAGGATTGCGCGTTGCGGTCACCCCCAGCATCGAGATGATGACCTCAGGTCGGCGGGCGCTCACCGACCTGCGTGACATCAGCATCGAGGATCTCATCGGCCGTCACCCGGTGGACACCAACGTCGAACTCATCGCCGGGTACATCACCGGTCGTCGCGTGCTCGTGACCGGCGCCGGCGGCTCGATCGGCGCCGAGCTGTGCCGGCAGCTCGCGAAGTTCGGCCCCCGCGAGCTCATCATGCTCGACCGCGACGAGACCGGGCTGCAGTTCGCGCAGCTCGGCACCGCCGGTCACGGGCTGCTCGACACGCAGGACGTCGTGCTCGCCGACATCCGCGACACGGCGACGCTCGAGCGGATCTTCGACGAACGCCGGCCGGAGGTGGTCTTCCACGCCGCCGCGCTCAAGCACCTGCCGATGCTCGAGCAATACCCCGACGAAGCCTGGAAGACGAACGTCATCGGCACGCTCAACGTACTCAATGCGTCCCGACGCGCGGGTGTGAGCACGTTCGTCAACATCTCCACGGACAAGGCGGCCAACCCCACCAGCGTGCTCGGACACTCCAAGCGCGTCGCGGAGAAGCTCACCGCCTGGGCCGGCGAGGACACCGGCATGCGGTACCTCTCCGTCCGCTTCGGCAACGTCATCGGCAGCCGCGGATCGATGCTCCCGACGTTCCAGCGGCTCATCGCCGAGGGAAAGCCGCTCACCGTCACCCATCCCGAGGCGACACGGTACTTCATGACCATCCCGGAAGCGTGCCAGCTCGTCGTGCAGGCGGGCGGCATCGGCCGCGCCGGTGAGGTTCTCATCCTCGACATGGGGGAGCCGGTGTCGATCCTCGAGGTCGCGAAGCGGATGATCGCCATGTCCGGCAAGAACATCGAGATCGTCTTCACCGGACTGCGCGCGGGCGAGAAGCTGCATGAGGAGCTCGTCGGTTCCCGAGAGACTCTCGAGCGTCCGTTCCACCCCAAGGTCTCCCATACGCGTGCCGACACGATCACGCCCGACCGCCTCGACAAGGAAGGCTGGATGCGCCGGATGTTCGCGACGCCCCGCGAGAACGACACGGTCACGATTGCCTCGGTGAAGATGGGACAGGTGGCCGAGCTGTGAGCACACGGATCTACATGTCGTCCCCGGACGTCGGCGCGGAGGAGGAGGAGGCCGTCGTCGCCGCGATGCGCTCCGGGTGGATCGCACCCCTCGGACCGGATGTGGACGCGTTCGAGCGCGAGCTGGCAGACCGCGTCGGCGTCGCGCACGGCGTCGCGCTGAGCTCGGGCACCGCAGGGCTGCACCTCGGTCTGCTCACGCTCGGGGTGCGGCCGGGGGATGTGGTCCTGACATCGTCGATGACCTTCGCCGCCACGGCGAACGCGATCACGTACACCGGTGCGGAGCCCTACTTCATCGACGCCGATCCGCGGACCGGCAACATGGACCCGGCCCTGCTGCGGGACGCGCTGATCGAGCTCCGCGACGCGGGAGAGACCGCGGCGGCCATCGTCCCCGTCGACCTCCTCGGCAAGGCCGTCGACTACACCGCGATCCTGGCGGTCGCGGACGAGTTCGATGTTCCCGTGCTCGCGGACGCCGCCGAGTCTTTGGGTGCCGCACACGCCGGGCGCCCGGCCGGGAGCTTCGGACGCGCGTCGGTGGTGTCGTTCAACGGCAACAAGATCATGACCACGTCGGGCGGCGGCATGCTGCTCACCGACGACGAGGGTTTCGCACAGCACGTGAGGTACCTCGCGACGCAGGCGCGGCAGCCGGTCGTGCACTACGAGCACACCGACATCGGCTTCAACTACCGGATGAGCAATCTCCTGGCGGCCCTGGGACGGGCGCAGCTCGCCCGTCTCGACGCGATGATCGCGCGGCGGCGGGAGATGCGGGAGCTCTATAAGCGCCTGTTCGCCGACATCGACGGCGTCGAGGTGTTCGGCGCGGAAGGTGACGATGCCGACAACGTCTGGCTCACGTCGATCCTCGTCGACTCCGCGGTGACCGGATGGGAGCCGTCCACGCTCGCCGCCGCGCTCGCGGATGACGACATCGAGAGTCGCCCCCTGTGGAAGCCGATGCACGCGCAGCCCGTCTTCGCGGCGAACCGTCGACGGATCTCCGGAGCGTCGGACGCACTGTTCGCGCGCGGACTGACCCTGCCGAGCGGTTCCGCCCTCACGGACGACCAGCGGGCGCGCGTGGTGACCGCGATCCGCGGCTTCCTGGACCGATGAGCGCCGGTCGCCAGGCGTACGACATCGTGAAGCGCGGCCTCGACATCCTCATCGCGGCCGTCGCCCTGGTCCTGCTGTCTCCGGTGATCGTCGCGACGGCGGCTCTGGTCGCCGTGCGGCTCGGGCGGCCGGTGCTGTTCGCGCAGCCCCGCCCGGGGAGGCACGGCCGGATCTTCACCTTGTACAAGTTCCGCTCCATGCGGGCGGTGGACGCATCGCGCGGCTGGGTGAGCGACGCCGACCGTCTCACCCCGTTCGGGGCACGCCTCCGGGCGACCAGCCTGGACGAGCTGCCCAGCCTGTGGAACGTGCTGCGGGGCGACATGAGCATCGTCGGACCTCGTCCGCTCCTGGTCGAGTACCTCGACCGCTACACTCCCGAGCAGGCGCGACGGCATCAGGTGCGGCCAGGGATCACCGGTCTTGCGCAGGTCACGGGCCGCAACGCCGTGACCTGGGAGCAGCGCTTCGCCCAGGACGTGCGATACGTGGATCGGCGCAGCATCGGGCTGGACCTTCGCATCGTGGTCGCCACGATCGGTGCGGTGTGGCGCCGCGAGGGGATCACCGCAGAGGGACAGGCGACCATGGCGAAGTTCGGAGAGACGCATGACTGAGCGCATCATCGTGCTGGGGGCCGGCGGATTCGGCCGGGAGACGCTGGACGTCGTGGCGGCCCTGATCGCCGGCGGCGCCGCGCTCGAGCTCGTCGGCGTGATCGACCCCGGCGCCCGTGACCTCGACCGCGAGCGACTCGCGGCGCGCGATGTGCCCCTGCTCGGCACATTCGAGGAATGGCGGGCAGGTGCGCGCGGTGATGAGCGCTTCGTCGTCGGCATCGGTGCGCCCGCGGTGCGCCGCAGGATCGCCGCCTCTCTGCACGACGCCGGCTTCCGCGCCGCCACGCTCGTCCATCCGTCAGCCGTGATCGGCACTCAGACGCGTGTCGGCGAGGGTGCCGTCATCACGGCAGGGGTGCAGGTGTCGACCAACGTCGACATCGGCGCACACGTCCACCTCAACCCGGCCAGTGTCATCGGTCACGATGCCGCGCTCGCCGACTTCGTCTCCGTGAACCCGGGGGCGATCGTCTCCGGGAACGTCGTCGTCGAGTCGGGCGTCCTGCTCGGCGCCGGTTCCGTCGTCCTCCAGGGGCTCACGGTGGGGGCCGGCGCCACCGTCGGAGCCGCGGCGTGCGTGACGCGAGACGTCGCCCCCGCGGCGACGGTGGTCGGAGTGCCCGCGCGCCCGGTGGCGATTGGGGACCCCGCATGAGGGTCCTGATCGTGTCGCAGTACTACCCGCCGGAGGCTGTGCCACTCCCGGCCGACCTCGCGCAGGGCCTCTCGGCACGGGGCCACCAGGTGAAGGTGCTGACCGCGTATCCGAACTACCCGTCGGGCCGGATCTTCCCCGGCTACCGTCAGCGCTGGCGCCACACGGAGGCCGACGGCGCGGTCGCCGTGCACCGCGTCCCCCTTTTCGCCGACCATTCGCCGAGCGCCGTCAAGCGCATGCTCAACTACGTGTCCTTCGCGCTGAGCTCCGCGACCGCAGGCCGCCTCGGCCGCGGCGCTGACGTGATCTACGTGTACGCCACCCAGATGACCGCGGGCTTCGGGCCCTGGCTCTGGCGGGCGATGGGCGGCACCCCCTATGTGCTGCACGTGCAAGACCTCTGGCCGGACTCCATCGTGGGCTCCTCGTTCGTGGCCGGCGGCCGCGCGTCCCGTCTGGTGTCCGGCGTGCTCGATCCCTGGCTCCGGAGCGCATATGGGCGGGCGGCCGGCGTGATCGGCATCGCGCCGACCATGGTGGCCACGCTCACTGCGCGGGGAGTTCCGAGGGACCGCGCTCACCTCGTGTACAACTGGGCCGACGCCGGCGAGACGGTGACCTCGACACTGCCTCCCGCGGAGGCTCCGCGCGCCGAGATCGTCTATGCGGGCAATGTCGGCGACATGCAGGATCTCGACACCGTCGTCCGGGCGACCCACGCCGCTGCGGATGCGGGGGTGCGACTGACGATCGTCGGCGACGGGGTGGCGAAGCCGGCCCTCCGCGCGCTCGTCGACTCCCTGGGCGCCGAGAACGTCCACTTCCTGGACCCGGTCCCGCGCGAGCGGATGCGGGAGGTCTACGCCCGGGCCGACTACGCCCTGGTCTCCCTCAGGGACAGGCCCGTCTTCCGCGGCACCATCCCCTCCAAGCTCCAGGCCGTGCTGTCGGCCGGGCTTCCGGTCGTGACCACCGTGCAGGGCGATGTCCGAGCGCTGGTGAACGACGCATCGGCAGGGCTGACCGCGGACGCCGAAGACGTAGGCTCGATCGAGGCCGCTCTCCGTGCCGCGGCCACCCTCCCGGCAGCCGACCGCGCCGCCATGGGGCGACGAGGGCGCGAGCTGTACGACAGGCACTTCTCCCGGGACTCCGGGATATCCAGCATCGAGGGGCTCCTCACGGCAGCCGCGAAAGGAACGAGCAGATGATGAGCCACTCGTACGACGGTGCCCGCGTCCTGGTCACGGGCGGAACGGGCTCGTTCGGCCACACGGTGGCCAGGAAGCTCCTCGAACGAGACGTCGCCGAGATCCGCATCTTCAGCAGGGACGAGGCGAAGCAGGACCTCATGCGACACGAGGTCAGGGACGGACGCCTGCGGTTCTACGTCGGCGACGTGCGCGACTACGACAGCGTCGAGCGGGCCACCAGGGACGTCGACTTCATCTTCCACGCCGCCGCGCTCAAGCAGGTCCCGTCGTGCGAGTTCTTCCCGATGGAGGCCGTTCGCACGAACGTGCACGGAAGCGAGAACGTGGTGCGCGCCGCCGACCGCAACGGCGTCTCCTCCGTCGTGGCGCTGAGCACCGACAAGGCCGTGTACCCGGTGAACGCGATGGGCATGTCGAAGGCCCTCATGGAGAAGGTCGCGCAGTCACACGGCCTGAACAACCCCAACACGGCGACGACGGTCTCGTGCGTGCGCTACGGCAACGTGATGTACTCCCGCGGCTCGGTCATCCCGCTGTTCATCCGCCAGATCAAGTCCGGCGGGAACATCACGATCACCAACCCCGACATGACCCGCTTCATGATGTCGCTGGCGCATTCGGTCGATCTCGTCGAGTTCGCGTTCCGGAACGCGCAGCAGGGCGACCTCTTCGTCCGCAAAGCCAAGGCGACGTCGATCGGCACCCTCGCCCAGGCCGTGCTCAACCTCTTCCGCTCCGACGCGAAGATCGAGATCATCGGCACCCGCCATGCGGAGAAGCTGTCCGAGGCGCTCGCGACGCGGGAGGAACTGTCGCGCGCCCGGGACATGGGCGAGTACTTCCGGGTGGTCGCCGACAACCGCGACCTGAACTACAGCGTGTACTTCGAGGAGGGCGATGTCGCGCAGAGCCGCTTCGAGGACTACGACTCGCACACGGTCGAGCAGATGTCGATCACCGAGGTGGAGGAGCTGCTGCTGACGCTGCCGGAGGTGCGTGCGGAGCTCCGTGCCGCGGGACTCCCCGACGGATCGGGCGCAGTGTGAGCCGTTTCGCGGTCACCGGTGCCGGGGGCTTCCTGGGCTGGCATCTGCGCGCCGCGCTCCAGGAAGCGGACGTCGCCGTCGCGCGCATCCCGCTCGGGGACGCGTACGACGAGGCCGCGGCCGTGTCGGCGCTCGACGGCGTGGACCGGGCCGTGCACGTCGCCGGGGTGAACCGAGGCAGCGAGGAGGAGGTGCTCCAGGGCAACGTCGCCTTCGCCGCGCAGCTGGCATCGGCGCTGCGCGCGACCCGGAGGCCCCCGCGCGTGGTCGTGTTCGCCAACTCGATCCAGGTCGGTAACGGCTCCGCCTACGGCGAGGCGAAGGCGCGAGCGGCCGCGATCCTCGCTGATGCCGCGTCTGCCGTCGGCGCCGAATTCGTCGACGTGCCGCTCCCCAACCTCTTCGGCGAGCACGGGCGTCCGTTCTACAACGCCGTCACCGCGACCTTCAGCCACCTCATCGCGCGGGGCGGCGCCCCGCGGGTCGAGACCGACCGGGAGCTCGAGCTCCTTCATGCGCAGGACGCCGCCGATGTGCTGCGTGGTGCTGTTCCGCTCTCGGGTATGCCGGCTCTTCAGCGTCAGGAGACGGTGTCCGGCCTGCTCGAGCGTCTGCAGGGATACGCCGTCCTCTACAGGCGGGGAGAGATCCCGGATGTGTCCGATCCGTTCGACCGCGACCTCTTCAACACTTACCGCTCGTACACCTTCCCGGCTCAGGCTCCCCTGGATCTGACCCGGCACGCCGACGTCCGCGGATCCTTCTTCGAGATCATCCGCTCGCACGGCGGACCAGGACAGTCGTCGTTCTCGACGACGGTCCCCGGGGTGACCCGCGGAGAACACTTCCACCGCCGCAAGATCGAGCGGTTCACCGTGCTCCAGGGGCGCGCCCGCATCTCGCTGCGCCGCCTGTACTCTGAGGAGGTCGTGTCGTTCGAGGTGTCAGGCGAGGCGCCGGGCGCGGTCGATATGCCGACGATGTGGGCTCACAACATCACGAACATCGGCGACGACATGCTCTACACCTCGTTCTGGACGAACGACATCTTCGACCCCTCCCACCCCGACACGATTGCCGAGGCAGTGTGACATGGCCGACAAGCTCAAGGTGATGACCGTCGTCGGGACCCGTCCCGAGATCATCCGGCTCTCCGCCACGATCAAACTGCTCGACGAGCACACCGACCAGATTCTCGTGCACACGGGCCAGAATTACGACTACGAGCTGAACGAGGTGTTCTTCGAGGACCTCGGGCTGCGTCGGCCCGACCATTTCCTGGAGGCGGACACCTCGTCGCTCGGCGCCGCGTTGGGTTCCATCCTCACGAAGACCGAGGCCGTGCTCCGTACCGAGCGGCCGGACGCCTTCCTGGTCCTCGGCGACACGAACAGCTGCATCTCCGCGGTCATCGCCAAGCGGATGAAGATCCCGGTGTTCCACATGGAGGCCGGGAACCGGTCCTTCGACGAGAACGTGCCCGAGGAGACGAACCGCCGTCTCGTCGACCATGTCGCGGACTACAACCTCGTCTACACCGAGCATGCGCGTCGCAACCTGCTCGCCGAAGGCCTTCATCCGTCCCGCATCCTGCTCACCGGATCGCCCATGCGCGAGGTGCTGGAGCAGAACCGGGCCCAGATCGATGCGAGCGACGCGGTGGAACGGGCCGGACTGCGCCAAGGGGAGTACTTCCTGGTCAGCCTGCACCGGGAGGAGAACGTCGACAACCCCGCGCGCTTGGCGTCCGCGATCGCCGCGCTCCAGACGCTGCGCGATGAATACGGGCTTCCGGTGCTCGTGTCGACGCACCCGCGCACGCGCAAGCGAATCGAAGCGCTCGATGAGGATGCGGCGACCGCCGGCATCACCTTCCACCCGCCGTTTGGATTCCACGACTACGTCAAGCTGCAGCAGGACGCGAAGCTCGTCCTGTCGGACAGCGGCACGATCAGTGAGGAGTCGAGCCTGTTGGGCTTCCCCGCGGTCACTCTGCGCGATTTCATCGAGCGCCCGGAGGCTGTGGACACGGGAGCCATCATCACGGCGGGCGTCGAACCGGAGCGCGTGGTCGCGGCCGTCCGGGTCGT